>NZ_AGUD01000308.1 GCF_000240225.1 Patulibacter medicamentivorans | reverse complement strand
CGCTGGCGACCGGCGCGGCGATCGTCGGGCTGCCGACGCCGGCGGCGCTGGTCGCGGCCGCGACCGCCCCGGGCGGGCCGGCGGCCGGCGGCCGCGTGCTCGTGGTCCAGGACGCCCGCCGCCGCGAGCTGTTCCTGACGCTCGACGGCGACGCTCCGCAGGTGATCCCCGCCGCGGACCTCGACGCGGCGCTCGCCGCGCTCTCCGCCGCTCCCGCGGTGGCGGTCGGCGACGGCGCGATCACCCACCGCGACCAGCTCGAGGCGGCCGGGATCGAGGTCCCGGCCGACCCGCGCTGGCACGCCGTGGACGGCCTGGCGCTGGCCCGATCGGGGGCCGCGATGCCCGTCGGCTCCCCGGCCGACGTGCGACCGGTGTACGTTCGCGGAGCCGACGCGATCCCGACCAGCCAACGCCGGTGACTCCGCCCGTACCCAGCCCCTCCCCGGACCGACGACCGCCCGACGGCGCCCCTGCCGCGCGGCCCGGCACCACGCGGGGGACCGCGATCCAGCGGCTGACCTTCGCCGACCTGCCGCAGGTGCTGGCGATCGAGCGTCGCAGCTACCGCGCTCCGTGGTCGCTGGCGATGTTCGTGCTCGAGGTCGCCAAGCCGGGTGGCCTCTGCATCGTCGCGCGCTCGTTCGCGACCGGCGTCGAGCCGGTCGCCACGCGGCCGCTGGTCGGCTACGCGATCGTCAGCCGCTACGACGACGCGTTCCACGTAATGAACGTCTGCGTCGAGCCGAACCGCCGCCGCGAGGGGATCGCGCGGGCCCTGCTCGACCACGTGATCGCCGCCGCCGGCGGCGACCAGGCCCGCCTGACGCTCGAGGTCCGGCCGTCGAACGTCTCGGCCCGCGGCCTCTACGACACGCTCGGCTTCGTCTCCGTCGGGACCCGTCGCAACTACTACCGCGACGACGGCGAGGACGCCCTGATCATGTGGCGGACGCCGGCGACGCTCGAGGGCCGGCTGGACGACGTCCCCGGGGCCGAGGGCGCGACCGTCAACGGCTCCACCCGCCCGGCGCGCGCGTTCCCGGGCTCCCGCGGGCCGGTCCCGCCCGACGCCGACATCGGCGCGCCCGCGCCGCCGACCGGACCGGCCGGCCGATGATCCTCGCGATCGAGACCAGCTGCGACGACACCTGCGCCGCGGTCGTCGACGACGACGGCCGGACCCACGCCAACGTGATCTCCAGCCAGGGCATCCACGACGCCTACGGCGGGGTCGTGCCCGAGCTGGCCGCGCGCGCCCACGTCGAGCGCTGCGACCTGGTGGTGGCCGACGCCCTGCGAACCGCCGGCGTGACGCTCGACGCGATCGACCGGGTCGCCGTCACCCGGGGACCGGGCCTGGTCGGGGCGCTGCTCGTCGGCCTCCAGACCGCGAAGGCGATCGCCGTCGCCCGCGACCTGCCGCTGATCCCCGTCGACCACCTGCACGGCCACGTCCTGGCCTGCACGCTGCAGCCGCTCTCCTTCGAGCCGCCGTTCGTGGCGCTGGTGGCGTCGGGCGGCCACAGCTTCCTGGCCCGGGTCGAGGACCCCGACACGATCGAGGTCCTCGGCGGGACGCTCGACGACGCCGCCGGCGAGGCCGTCGACAAGGGCGCGCGCCTGCTGGGCCTGCCGTACCCAGGGGGCCCGCACCTGGAGCGGCTGGCCGCCGACGGCGATCCGACCGCGTTCGCGTTCCCGACCGGCGCCAAGGTGCGCGGGCTCGACTGCTCGTTCTCGGGCCTCAAGACGTCGCTGCTCTACCGGCTGCGCGACCTCGGCGAGGAGCAGGTCGCCGCTCGCCGCGCCGACCTCGCGGCGTCCTACCAGCGGGCGATCGTCGAGACACTGGCGGTGCGGGTCGAGCGCGCCCTGGAGCTGACCGGGATCGACCGGCTCGCGGTCGGCGGCGGGGTCGCCGCCAACGGCCCGCTGCGCGAGCGGCTCGCCGGGCTCGGCGCCGCGGTTGCGATCCCCGACCGGGCGCTCTGCACCGACAACGCGGCGATGATCGCGGCCGTTGCGCGCTTCCGGCCGGCCGTCGACGGCGACGAGCGGGCCTCGCTGGAGGCCTACGGCAACGGCCAGCGGCCGCCGATCGCCGCCTGAGCCCGGCCGCGGGCCGCGGGCGTCAGCCGGCGGTCGCGCTGGAGCGGGTCAGCTGCGACAGCGGCTTGGCGTCCTCGACGCCGGCCGGGCGCTCCGGGGCGGGCGCGGTGCCGTAGTCGCTGATCCGGATCGAGATCCTGGTCCGCGGCGCCGCCGCCGCGGCGGGGCCGAGGGTCTTGGACGGCTCGTAGTCCTCCTCGATCCGATAGGTCAGGCCCTGGTCGTCGACGCAGGCGCTGAGCGGGATCGCGGCGTTCTTCGGCGCCGACCGCATCAGCTGCTGCGCCGTCGGGTCGCGGACGTTCTCGATCGCGTCGGCGATCTTGACCTTGGCGTCGAACCAGCGGCATTCGTGGCCGCCGATCGTCTCCGTGTCGCGGACCGCGGTGATCGTGGCCTTCTGCAGCTGGCGGACCTGGCTCAGCGGGTCGCTGCTGCCGACCGGGTTGTCGGTCACGTACCAATCGCTGCTGCCGGGAGGCTGGATGTAGGCCTTGTCCTTCTCGCCGTAGGCCTTCAGCCGGGTCGAGCGGCCGCCGGTCTCGACGGTCTGGTCGAGCGCGCTGCGCATGCCGACCAGGTCGACGGTGCCGGTGGCGGTGCTCTTCGTCGGGCCGACATCGATCGTCAGCGCCATCCTCGCCGTCTTCGCCTTCGCCGAGCTGGCGGCCCCGCGCCCGAGCGCGGCGCGGATCGCGGCCTCGCCGCCGGCCGGCGCCCCGGCCGTGCCGCCGCTGCCGGGCGCGTCGGTGGTGGTCGGGCCGGTCGTGGCCGTCGTCGAGGCGGTGGTGGTGGCCGTCGAGCTGGTCGTGCTCGGATCGTCGTCGGAGCCGCAGCCGGCGGTCGTAGCGGCCAGCGCGGCGGTCAGCACGAGCGTTCCCAGCAGGGCGGCGGGCCGCCGGGGACGGGGGGACTGGTGGAGGCGTGGGGACATGCCGACAGCCTAGGTCGGTCGCCGCCCCTCGGCGAAGGACCCCGGCGGGGGAGCGGCATCCCCCGCCAGGTGGTGATCCGCGCAACAGCCGGACACGCTGCCCGGCCGGTCTGCGAGGATCGGACCGTGTCCGCCCCCGAGGTCGTCGTCTTCCTGCGCCCCGGCTGCCACCTGTGCGCCGACGCGCTCGACGACCTCGACGCGCTGCGGGCCCAGGAGCCGTTCACCGTCCGCACGGTCGACATCGAGCGCGACGACCGCCTGCACGCCCGCTACCTGGAGCGGATCCCGGTGATCGCGGTCGCGGGCGAGGAGCTCTGCGACTTCGCGGTCGACAGCGAGCGGGTCCTGACGGCGGTCCGCGACCTGCGCGAGCGGCTGGCCACCGCCAGCGGCGGGGCGCGCGCCGCGGCCGCCAGCCGCCCGGCGGCCACGCCGGCGCCGGCGGCGGCGGCGGTGACCGCGCGCCCGCCGGAGCGGCGGTTGGAGGCCGTCCCGCCGGAGCCCGCCGTCCCGGCGGTTGCGCCGCGTAGAATCGTCGCCCAGCCGATGAGCACCCTCGACGCCACCCCAGCCGCTGCGCTCGACCCCGACGAACCGGCGGCCGATCCGGTGCCCGAGGTCCGCCTCGGCGTCGGGCAGGCCGAGCGGCTCTCGCGCTACCTCCAGGTCCTGACGCAGGCCCGCAAGATGGGCCGGGCGACGATGAGCTCGCAGGAGCTCTCGGCCCACACCCATGTCAACAGCACCCAGATCCGCCGCGACCTGTCCGGCTTCGGGCGCTTCGGCAAGCGCGGCGTCGGCTACGACGTCGAGGAGCTGGTGACGAAGATCCGCGGGATCCTCCACACCAGCCAGCACGTCGGGATCGTGCTGCTCGGCGCGGGCCACCTCGGCCGCGCGATCGCCGGCAGCGACGTCTTCGGCGACCACGGCTTCGAGATCGTGGCGGTGCTCGACAACGACCCGGCCAAGATCGGGACGCCGATCGGCGACCTGCCGATCGGCGACGTTCGCCACCTCGGCGAGGTCGTCCGCGAGCACGAGGTCGTCGTCGGCGTGATCGCCTCGCCGGCCAAGGCCGCCCAGGGCCTCGCCGACGAGCTGGTCGAGGCCGGCGTGCAGATCATCTTCAACTACAGCGGCAGCCTGCTGCGAACGCCGGCGGAGGTCACGGTCCACACGTCGAGCCCGGCCGTCGACCTGCTCCACGCCCTCTACTACTACCTCGCGTAGCCAGATGCCCGACTTCGTGATCGCCGCCCGCCACGAGCCGGGGCCGGCCTGATGGGCGCCGACGCCGAGATCGACCTCGTCGCCGCCGAGGCCGCCTACGCCGCCGGCACCGACGGGACGGTCGGCCTGGAGGAGGAGTTCATGCTCCTCGACCCGGGCACGCTCGACCTCGTCACCCGCTTCGAGGAGCTGAAGGAGGTCGCCCTCGGCGACCCGCTGCTCGCGGAGTCGGTCGCCGGCGAGCTGATCCGGACCGAGATCGAGATCCGCTCGGGCAAGGGCCTGACCTTCGCCGACGCGCTCGACCGCCAGCGCGACCGCCGCTCGCGGCTGTTCGCGGCCGCCGACGGCCTCGGGATCGCCCTCGGGGCGACCGGCACGCACCCCTGGGACGACTACCGCCAGCAGGCGTTCATCGACACCGAGCACTACCGGCGGGTGGTCGACGGCCTGCGCTGGGTCGCCAAGCGCAACGCGACCTTCTCGCTCCACGTCCACGTCGGGATCCGCGACGCCGATCGCGCGATCGCGGTCTGCGACCGGCTGCGGCCGATCCTGCCGCTGCTGCTGGCGATCTCCGCCAACTCGCCGTTCGTGGACGGGCTCGACACCGGGCTGCACTCGATCCGCACCCAGACCTTCACCAAGTCGTTCCCGCGCTGCGGCGTGCCGGACCACTTCGGCTCGTGGCGCGCCTTCTGCGAGTACCTCGAGCTGCTGGTGAAGACCAACTCGGTGGTCGAGTACACCCAGGTCTGGTGGTCGGTCCGCCCGCACATCGCCTTCGGGACGGTCGAGATCCGGATCTGCGACGCCCAGAGCACGGCCGCCGAGTCCGAGGCGCTGGCCGCGCTGATCACCGCCTGCGCCCTGCAGGCCGCCCGCGACCACGACGAGGGCCGGCCGTTCACGCCGCTGACGGGGCGGCTGATCGAGGAGAACCTCTGGCGGGCGATCCGCGACGGGCGATCCGGGCGGCTGATCGACTGGGAGACGGCCTCCGAGTACCCGGCCGCGGCCGCGGCCGATCGGCTGCTGGCCTGGACCGCGCCGGTCCGCGGCGAGCTCGGCATCGAGCCGTCGTTCCCGGAGCAGAACGGCGCCGAGCGCCAGCGGCGTAGGGTGGAGGAGGGCGCGTCGCCGGCCGAGGCCTTCGCCGCGGCCGTCGCCGAGACCCGCGCCACCTATCCGTCACCCGTCGTCGTCAGCGCCGACAGTCCCGAGGAGCGCCCCGCATGAGCACGAACGACCCCTTCGCCGGCGCCGGCGGCCCCGGCCGCGAGCCGACCCAGGAGGAGCTGCTCGCCGCCTACGAGGAGCAGATCCGCAACGTCCGCGTCGAGGACGTGGTCGTGCAGTCGCTGGCGAGCCTGATCGAGCTCGGCGGTCGCCGAGCCGGTCTCGCGCCGGGCGCGCTCGGCGAGCGCGATCCCGCCCAGCTGCAGGTCGCGATCGAGGCGATCAAGGCGCTCCAGCCGGTCGCCGAGCCGCTTCTGGGGCCGAACGCGGCCCAGGTCCAGCAGGCCCTGTCGCAGCTGCAGATCGCCTACGCCAAGCTCGCCGAGGGCGGCGCGCCCGGCGAGGATCCGACCGGCCCGCTCGGGGCCGACGTCTCGCCCGCCGGTGCCGGCGGCGAGGACGCGGCGCCCGCGGCGCCGCAGCAGAAGCAGGAGCCGGGCCCGGTCGAGTCCGGCCGGCTCTGGATCCCCGGGCAGTGAGCTCCGGGCGCCGCTTGCGGAGGGTCGCGGCGGCGCTCGCATCGGCCGGGGGCGCGGCCCCGGCCGCCGGCGACGCCGGCACGCCGTAGACTGCCGCCTCGGCCATGGCCGAACGCCGACTCCACGGACTGCAGCGGGTCCTCGGGACCAACGCGCTCTTCTCGACCGCGTACGGGAACGTCGGGTCGTCGATCTACTACGCGCTCGGCCTAGTGGCGAGCTTCGCGCTCGGCCTGACGCCGATCGTCTTCATCATCACCGGCGTCATCTTCTACCTGACGGCCGCGACGTACGCCGAGGCGACCTCGATGTACCCCGAGGCCGGCGGATCGTCGAGCTTCGCGCGCCGCGCCTTCAACGAGTTCTGGTCGTTCTTCGCGGCGTGGGGCCAGATGCTCAACTACACGATCACGATCGCGATCAGCTCGTACTTCGTGCCGCACTACCTGGGCGGCCTGTGGGAGCCGATCGCCTTCCTCCGCCACGCGCCCGGCGACGTGGTCTTCGCGATCGCGGTGATCGGGGCGCTGGCGGCGATCAACGTCTTCGGCGCCAAGGAGTCGGCCGGGATCAACATCGCGCTGGCGGTCACCGACTTCCTGACCCAGGTGCTGCTGGTCGGCCTCGGCCTGTTCCTGGTCTTCAGCCCCGAGACGCTGGTCGACAACGTCAAGCTCGGGGTCGCGCCGGAGTGGAAGGACTTCTTCATCGCGATCCCGATCGGGATGGTCGCCTACACCGGGATCGAGACGATCTCGAACATGGCCGAGGAGGCCAAGGACGCCGGCACCACGGTGCCGGCGGCGATCAAGCGGGTGGTGATCGCGGTCTTCGCGATCTACGCCTTCCTGCCGATGGTCGCGCTCTCGGCGCTGCCGGTGACGAAGGGCGCCGACGGCACCTACAGCACGTTGCTGGGCCTGGGCGAGGACCAGGGCGGCTACGCCGGCGACCCGATCCTGGGCGTCGTCAAGCACATGGAGCTCGGGTTCCTGCAGGGCCCGGTCCAGGTCTACGTCGGCCTGCTGGCGGCGACGATCCTGTTCCTCGCGACCAACGCCGGCGTGATCGGGGTCTCGCGGCTCGTCTACTCGATGGGCATCCACCGCCAGCTGCCCGACCGGCTGCGGACGCTGCACCCCAGGTTCGGCACGCCGTGGGTCGGGATCCTGGTCTTCAGCGCCCTCGCCGCGCTGGCGGTGATCCCCGGCAAGGCCGACTTCCTGGGCAACATGTACGCGTTCGGGGCGATGCTGTCGTTCACGATCGCCCACATCGCGGTCGTGCGGCTGCGGATCAAGCACCCGGACTTCGACCGGCCGTATCGCGGCCCGGGCAACCTGCGGATCGGCGGCCGCTCGCTGCCGCTGTTTGCGATCGTCGGCGGGCTCGGCACCGGGATCGCGTTCGTCGTGGTCACCGGCCTGCACCCGTCGGTGGCGCTGGCCGGCGTCGGCTGGATGGTGACCGGCCTGGTCATCTACCCGCTCTACCGCCGCAACCAGGGCCTCGACCTCACGACGACCCACAAGATCGCCACGCCCGAGTCGGTCGTCGACCACGAGGCCGAGTACGAGTCGGTGATCGTCGCGCTGCTCGGCCTGCGCTATTCCAAGGGCGCGCTGACGACCGCGGCGACGGTCGCTGCCAAGCGCCGCCGCGGGATGTTCCTGCTGGTGCCGATCGTGGTCCCGGCGTCGTCCCCGATCGATGCCCGGCTGCCGGAGCAGGAGCGCGCGGCCGAGGCCCTGATCGAAGAGGCGCGGCTGCAGGTCGGCAGCCGCATCAGCGGACGCTGGGTGAAGGTCCGCGCCGGCCAGTTCGGCCGCGTCGTGGTCGAGCACGCGCGGACCACGAAGGCGCGGGCGATCGTGATGTCGATCCCGCCCAAGGCTCCGGTCGGCGGCATCAACCGCAGCATCGAGACGGTGATGGCCGAGCGCCCGTGCCGCGTGATCCTGCAGGCCGATCCGGAGGCGCTCCCGGTCGCGCAGCTCGGCGCCGAGACCGTCGGGAGCGGCTCGTGAACCGCGGACTCCACGGCGCCGCCACGATCGTCCTCTCGTCGATCGTCGCGCTGCTCGGCGTGGCGCTGATCGTGATCGCGCTGGTCGGCGGGGGCGGGCCGCTGGCGCGCGGCGTGCTGATCGGCGCGCTGTTCGTGATCGCCGGCGGCGGCCGCGCCTGGATCGCCTGGAAGGGGCCCGGCGACTGATGGGCAACGGCGCCGCCACCCGCCAGGCGATCGCCCACCGGGCCTTCGGATCGCCCGCCGTCTTCGCGGTCACCTACGCGTCGCTGGCCGGCGGGCTCTACCTGCTGCTCGGCCCGATCGCGGGGGCGGCGCTCGGCGCCACCCCGGCGGTGATGCTGGCCGCCGCGCTGCTCTTCGGCCTGGCCGTGATGACCTACGTCGAGGGGGCCTCGCTGCACCCCGAGCGGGGCGGATCGCCGACCTTCGCCCGCCACGCGCTCGACGAGGCATGGAGCTTCATCGCGGCCTGGGCGCTGCTGCTCGACTCGCTGCTGCTGACGGCGGCGGCGACGCTGGCGGCGACGAACTACCTGGAGGCGGTCTGGCAGGACGCGGCCGAGGGCTGGGTCGAGATGCTGATCGCGGCGGTGCTGCTGTCGGCGATCACGGTCCGCACGATCCGCGGCCACGCGCCGCGCCGGATGGGGCGGCTCTCGGCGCTCGTCGCCTTCGACCTGGTGCTGCAGGCGCTCGTCGTCGTGCTGGCCGTCGTCCTGCTGTCCGACCCGGGGTCGCTGACCGACGAGCTGGACCTCGGTCGCACCCCGGACCTGCAGGGCGTCCTCTTCGGCCTCGGCGCGGCGATGGTCGTCGTCACCGGCCTCGAGTCGGCGTCGGGCCTGGCCGGCGAGCTCTACGTCGGCCGGGCGGGGCTCAAGCGGCTGGTCGTCGCGCTGCCGCTGGTGATGCTGGTCCTCTACCCGGCGCTGGCGGTCGCCGGGCTGATGGCGCTGCCGGTCCACGACGGCACCACCCAGCTGGCCGACCGCTGGGTCGACGCCCCGATCCTGGGGATCGTCGACCAGCTCGACAACGGGGCCCTGCGCGACGTGCTCAAGGTCGTCGTCGGGATGGCCGGAGCGCTGACCCTGGTCGGGATGGCCCTGGCCTCGATGGGCAGCGCCAGCCGGATCACCTCGCACATGGCGCGCCACCGTCAGCTGCCCACGCGCGTCGGCCGGCTGCACCCGCGCTACGGCACGCCGTGGATGGTGATCGGGGCGACCGCGGCGATCGCCGCCGGCCTGGTCGCGGTCCGCGACATGGAGGCCCTGGTCGGGATGATGGCCTTCGGCGTGATGCTGGCGGTCACGATCGCCCACGTCTCGGTGATCCGCCTGCGGTTCACCGAGCCCGATTTGCGGCGGCCCTACCGGATCCCCTTCAACGTGCCGTTCCGGGGCCGCCAGCTGCCGGTGCCGGCGGTGATCGGGGCGGCGTTGAGCGCGCTGGTCTGGGTCTCGATCGTGATCTCGCACCCGGCGGCGCGCGCGGTCGGCCTGGCGTGGATGGCGATCGGCTTCGTCGGCTACGTGCTCTACCGCCGCTCGCGCGGGCTGCCGGTCCGCGGCCGCGTCGCCGTTCCCGAGCAGGCCCTCCGCCAGGACACCGGCGAGCAGCCGGCCTACGGCTCGATCCTCGTCCCGCTGCTGGGGACCGCCCTCGACGACGACGTCGTCCAGACCGCGGGCCGCCTGGCCGGCGGCGACGACGAGACCGACATCGAGGAGGGCTACGCGGTGATCGAGGCGGTCTGGATCCATGTGCTGCCGATGTCGCTGCCGATCGACGGCCCGCTGGCCGACGGGCGGATCAAGGAGGCCAAGCAGGCGCTCTCGCGGGCCAAGGCCGTCGGCGAGGAGTACGAGGGCGTGCGGGTGGCGACCTCGGCGGTCCGCGCGCGAGCGCTCGGCAAGGCGATCGTCGACGAGGCCGCCCGCCGCGGCTGCCAGGCGATCGTGATGGTCGCGCCGCCGCCGACAGGCCGCGCCCGCAGCGGTCGCGCCGGCGCCGCGCTCGGCGCTCGTGGTGGCCGCGGCGACGTGCTCAACGAGGCCAGCCGCTACGTGGTGGACAAGGCGCGCTGCCAGGTGATCCTGACGGCGCCGGCGCTCGACGAGACCGAGGCCGTGATGCGCAAGCGCCGCGAGGCAGCCGTCGGCCCGTCCGCCGACGGCGGCCTCACCGACGACGACGAGCGCTGGCTCGAGCAGCTCTGAGGCGCCAGCGGCGGGTTGGGGGGAGGCCCGTGGCAGGCGGGGTGGCGGGTTGCGGTGGGCGTGGCTCGGCGGGGCCGTCTGATCGCTATCTCGCCGCGTCGGCCGATCCGAGCCGGCGATCTACCGGGCGGGACCACCCGCCGCGCCACGCCGTCCCCGCCGACCGCCCCACCCCGCCGTCCCGCCGCCGCGCCCGCCGACCGCCCCGCCTGCCGCACCACTGCCGCCGATCGGCCCCAACGGCGGCCCGAACCCCTGGTTGCCGGCACGCCATCCTGACGTTACAGTTGAACACTTCATGGCAAAGTGTTCAGTGAGGCCTCGATGACCAGCACGCGCCCCGACCACGGCTATCCGGAGATCGCGTGGGCCGGCTGGGGGGACCCCGCCGACGCCGCGCCGCTGTCCGCGGCCTTGCGCGGGCTGCTCGCGCAGGCGCTCGGCGTCCACCGCGAGGGCACGCCGGTGCCCGCCCTCGACGCCGTCCGGCCGTCGCCCTCGACGCTGCCGGACGCGGCCCGCTCGGCGCTCGTGGCCGCGGTCGGCGCCGAGCACGTCCGCGAGGACGACGACGCCCGCCTGCGCCACACCCGCGGGCGCTCGACCCCGGACCTGCTGCGCCTGCGCGAGGGCGACGTCGGCGACGCCCCCGACGCGGTCGTCCTGCCCGACACGCACGACCAGGTGCTGGCGGTGCTTGCCGCGTGCGCGGCCGAGCGGGTGGCGGTGGTGCCCTTCGGCGGCGGCACGTCGGTCGTCGGCGGCCTCGAGCCGCAGCGGGAGGGCTTCGCCGCGGTGATCGCGCTCGACCTGCGGCGGATGGACCAGCTGGTCGCCGTCGACTCGATCTCGCGGACCGTGACGCTGGAGCCTGGCCTACGCGGGCCGGACGCCGAGGCGCTGGTCGCCGAGCACGGCTTCACGATCGGCCACCACCCGCAGTCGTTCCTGTGGGCGACGATCGGCGGCTTCGCGGCCGCGCGGTCGAGCGGACAGGCGTCGGCCGGCTACGGCCGCTTCGACGAGATCGTCGTCGGCCTGCGGGTCGCGACCCCGACCGGCACGCTCGACCTCGGGCGCGCGCCGAAGAGCGCCGCCGGGCCGGACCTGCGGCAGCTGGTGCTCGGCTCCGAGGGCGCCTTCGGCGTGATCACCGGGGTCACCGTCGCGGTCCAGCCGCAGCCCGCCGAGCGGGTCTACGACGGCTGGCGCTTCCCCTCGTTCGCCGAGGGGACGGCGGCTTTGCGGCGGCTGGTCCAGGATGGCCCGCGGCCGACGGTCCTGCGGCTCTCGGACGAGGTCGAGACCGCGCTCAACCTGGCGCGCCCCGACGAGGTCGGCCAGGACGGCGCCTCGGGCGGGGTGCTGGCGATCGTCGGCTTCGAGGGCACGTCGGCGAACGTCGGCGAGCGCCGGGCGGCCGCCGAGGCGGTGCTGCGCGAGCTCGGAGGCACCCCCGACGCGGACGCCGGCCCGGCCTGGGAGCACGGGCGCTACAAGGGCCCCTACCTGCGCGACGCGCTGCTCGACGCCGGCGCCCTGGTCGAGACCCTGGAGACCACGACCTTCTGGTCGAACCTGCCCGCGCTCTACCAGGCGGTCGGCGACGCGCTGCGCGAGTCGCTGAGCGCCCAGGGCACGCCGCCGGTCGTCCTGGCCCACGTCTCGCACGTCTACCCGACCGGGGCCTCGCTCTACTTCACCGTCGCCTGCGCCCAGCTCGACGACCCGCTCGCCCAGTGGCGACGGGCGAAGGCCGCGGCGAACGACGCGATCGTCGCGACCGGCGGCTCGATCAGCCACCACCACGGCGTCGGGATCGACCACCGCGAGGCGCTGGCCCGCGAGATCGGCCCGCTCGGCGTCGCGCTGCTGCGGGCGGCCAAGGACGCGGTCGACCCGACCGGGATCCTCAACCCCGGCGTGCTGGTGGCCCCGGCGCCATGAGCGCGCGACGACTGCACGTCCTCTGCAACCCGACGGCCGGCGGCGGGCGCGGCGCCCGGGCCCTGGCCGCGGTCGAGGCCGCGCTGCGGGGGCGCAGGATCGAGGTCCGCGTCGAGCGCAGCGACTCGCACGACCACGCCGTCGAGCTGGCTCGCACGGCGGCCGCGACCGGTGCCGAGGTGGTGGCCTTCGGCGGCGACGGGATGGTGCGGCTGGTCGCCCACGAGGTCCGCTCCAGCGACGCCACCCTCGGCATCCTTCCCGGCGGTCGCGGCAACGACTTCGCCGCCCGGCTCGGGATCCCGCGCGACCCGGTCGCCGCCTGCGCGCTGCTGGCCGACGGCGCGACCCGCACGATCGACGTCGGCGACGCCGACGGCCAGACGTTCGTCGGCGTCGCGTCGATCGGGCTCGAATCCGAGGTCACGCGGCTGGCCAACGCGGCGCCGCGGATCGGCGGCCGGGCGGTCTACGCGGGCGCGATGGTCGTCGGCCTGGCCCGCTGGCGTCCGGCGCGCTTCGAGCTGGTCGTCGACGGCGCGCCGCACCGCTTCACCGGCTTCCTGGCGGCGGCGGCCAACTCCGGCCGCTTCGGCGGCGGGATGCGGATCGCGCCCGACGCGCGGCTGGACGACGGGCTGCTCGACCTGATCGTGATCGAGCACGGATCCCGCGCGCGCTTCCTGCGCAACGCCCCGAAGGTCTTCGCGGGCAGCCACGTCCACGAGCGCGACGTCCAGGTGCTGCGCGCGAGCGAGATCCGGATGGAGGCCGACCGGCCGTTCGACGTCTACGCCGACGGCGACCCGATCGCGCGGACCCCGGCGATCGTGCGGGCCGTGCCGGCGGCGATCCGGGTGATCTCGCCGCCGTGATCTTGACGCCTTCTCCAATGTTCTAATATTCTTTGGAATATGGAGAAGAAGAATGAGGTCGACGAGGGCTCCTGGAGCCACCTGTTCCACCGCGGGCACCGTGCCGCCGTCACGGTCCTCGCCGGTGGGGTCGCGCTCTATGCGATCAACGTCTACCTGACCACCAGCCTGCTGCCGAACGCCGTCGACGAGATCGGCGGCTTCGAGCTGTACGCCTGGACGATGACCGTCTTCCTGGTGGCGTCGGTCTTCACCTCGATGCTCGTCAGCCAGGCGCTCGTCCGCTACGGCGCGCGGGCGTCCTACGGGATCGGCCTGCTGCTGTTCTCGGTCGGCAGCGTCGTCGCGGCGGCCGCGCCGACGATGACCGTGCTGCTGGTCGGCCGCGCGCTCCAGGGGCTCGGCGGCGGCCTGCTCGCCGGGCTCGGCTTCGCCGTCGTGCGAACGGCGCTGCCGGCCAGCCTCTGGCAGCGGGCGATCGCGCTGATGTCCGCGATGTGGGGCGTCGGCAACGTGATCGGCCCGCTGCTGGGCGGGCTGTTCGCCGAGATCGGGCTCTGGCGCGGGGCGTTCGTGCTGCTGACCGTCGCCGCTATCGGGATCGGGATCCTCGCCTGGCGATCGCTGCCCGCGGCGCCGGCGGCGTCCGGCGGGGAGCCGGTTCCGTGGACGGCGCTGGTGCTGCTGGCCGCCGGCGCCGCCGCCGTCAGCGTCTCCTCGGTCGTCGACGGCAGCGCGCTGATCGCGGTGCTGCTGGCGGTCGCGGTCGCGCTCGTGATCGGCTTCGTGCTGCGCGAGCGGCGCGCGCCGGTCCGGGTGCTGCCCGAGATCACCTACCGCGGCGGCTCGAAGCTGCGCTGGATCTACCTCTCGATCGCGGTGCTCGCCGTCGGCTCGACGATCGAGACCTTCCTGCCGCTGTTCGGCCAGCGGCTGGGGTCGCTCTCGCCGCTCGCAGCCGGGCTGCTCGGCGCGTCGCTGTCGTGGGGCTGGAGCATCGCCGCGATCCTCAACGGCGGCGTGACCGATCCGCGGGCGAAGGACCTTTACCGGGTCGCCGGCCCGGTCGTCCTGGCGGCCGGGCTCGTGGGCTACACCGCGCTCCAGACCCCCGACCCCGACACGCTGCGGATCGTGCTCTGGTTCGCGACGCTGATCGTCGCCGGGACCGGGATCGGGATGGCCTTCGCGCACTGGGTGCCGGCGGCGATGGGCATCAGCCCGGACCCGGACGAGGCGAGCAAGGCCGCGGCCGGCGTCAACACCGTGCAGCTGATCGCCAACGCCTTCGGGTCGGCCGTGGCCGGCGTGCTGGTGACCGTCGGCGGGGCGGGCGGGGCCGGGATCCTCGGATCGGCGCATCTGCTCGGCTACGGTTACGCGACGGTCGCCCTGCTCGGCACCGCCGTCGCGGTACGCGGGATCGCTCGCCGCGACCGCCGGCAGCCGATGGGGGAGCCCGCCTACGCGACGAGGGACCAACGGTGAGCGACTCCTCCTACGACGAACTCGACGACGCCGGCGTCTACGCCCAGCTCGCGCGGCTGGGCAAGGCGCTGTCGAACCCGCTGCGGATCCGGCTGCTCGACCTGCTGGAGCAGGGCGAGCACACGGTCGAGGAGCTGGCCGTGGCCGCACGGGCGCCGGTCAAGAACACCTCGGCCCAGCTGCAGCAGCTGCGCGCCGTCCAGCTCGTCGCCACCCGTCGCGAGGGCGTGCGGATCCACTACCGGCTCGCCGACCCGGCGGTCTCCGGGTTCCTGGGCAGCTTCGAGCGCTTCGCCGGCGAGCGGGTGGCCGAGATGCGCAGCGAGCTGGAGCAGCTCTACGCCCAGCCGGGCGGGATGGAGCGGATCGGGATCGCGGAGCTGGAGCGGCGGATGCGGGACGGCCAGACGGTGCTCGTCGACGTCCGGCCGGCCGAGGAGTTCGCGAAGGGCCACTTGCCGGGCGCGATCTCGATGCCGCTCGAGGACCTGCGCCGGCGGATCGACGAGCTGCCGGCGGACGCGGCGGTGGTCGCCTACTGCGAGGGTCCCTACTGCTTCGGCTCCGGCCACGCCGTCGCGATGCTGGCCGAAGCCGGGCACGACGCGGTCCGGATCGACGGCGGGGTCGCCAGCTGGGTCCGCGCCGGCCGCGAGCTCGACGGCGTCGCCGGCTGACGCGGGACGCGCTCCGGAAACGCCGCTCCGGCTAGGGTCGCGGTCATGATCGACTGGGGCATCGGCGAGTACGAGCTGACCGCGGCGCAGCTGGCGCCGGCGGCCGAGCGGGCCGTCGCGGCGGCGGCGATCGCGCCCGGCGACCGGGTCCTCGACGTCGCCTGCGGGACCGGCAACGGGGCGCTGCTGGCGGCCGCCGCGGGCGCGACCACGACCGGCGTCGACTCGGCCGCGCGGCTGCTGGAGGTCGCCGCCGAGCGGGCCGCCGCGGCCGGCGCCGACGCCAGCTGGCTGGTGGGGGAGGCGGCCGCGCTGCCGGTCGCCGACGCCAGCTTCGACGCCGTGCTCTCGGTCTTCGGCGTGATCTTCGCCCGGCCGCCGGCGCCCGCCGTCGCCGAGCTGGTCCGCGCAACCGCGCCCGGTGGCCGGATCGTCCTCACCAGCTGGACGGCCGAGGGCTCGGTCGCGGCGGCGGGCCGGGTGGTCCACGAGGCGATGGCCGCCGCCGCGCCCGGGATCGCCAGCGGTCCGGCGCCGCGCGACTGGGGCGATCCGGCGGTCGTCCGCGAGCTGTTCGGCGCCCACGGGATCGAGCCCGCGATCGAGCCGGTCGAGCTGGCCTTCGAGGCGGCGTCGCCCGAGGCGTTCGCCGACGACTGGCTCGACCGGCATCCGATGTGGCTGACCGCCCGCGACGAGCTCGGGGCGGAGCGCTACGCCGCGCTGCGCGCGCCGCTGATCGACGCGCTGCGGGCCGGCAACGAGGACCCGGACGGCTTCCGCGCGACCAGCCGCTACCTGCTGGTGCGGGCCGACGTGGGTTGAGCCCGTGCCCCGGCCGGGCGGGCGGTCGCCCGTGGTCGCGCGGCATCCCGCTTCCAGCGCGCTATGGTGCCGCCCCGTATGTTCGTGCTCATCGTCGGGGCGGGTCGCGTTGGAGCGGCCGTCGCACAGTCGATGCTCGCCCAGGGGCATGAGGTCTCGGTTCTCGACGAGGACCCCCTCAGCCACGAGCGGCTCGACGCAGGACTGTCCACCTCGTGGGAGGAGGCCGGTGGTCGCTTCACCGTCGGCCAGGGGATCGAGGTCGAGGCGCTCCGCGAGGCCGGGGTCTCCGACGCCGATGTCTTCATCGCCTCGACCGACGGCGACAACACGAACCTCGTGATCGCCCAGGTCGCCCAGAAGAAGTTCGGGGTCGGCACCGTGATCGCCCGCGTGATGGACCCTGCCCGCGCGACCTGGTTCGCCGAGCAGGGCGTGCGCACGATCTGCCCGACGCTCGAGGCGATCAGCATGTTCGAGACCGCGCTGGGCGAGGTGGCCTGATGTACGTCGTGATCGCCGGCGGCGGCAAGGTCGGCTGGAACCTCGCGCGGGAGCTGATCGAGAAGGGCCACGAGGTGACCCTGATCGAGCAGACGCGCACCCGCTACCTGACGATCGAGGAGGAGCTCGAGCACGCCGTCCAGTACGGCGACTCGACCGAGATGTGGGTGCTCGAGCGCGCCGGCATCCAGCGCGCCGAGCTGGTCGTCGCGGTCACCGGCGACGACGAGGACAACATCCTCATCTGCCAGATGGCGCGCGAGAAGTACGACGTCCAGCGGACGATCGCCCGCGTCAACAACCCGCGCAACCGCGAGCTGTTCGAGCTGCTCGGCGTCTCGCCGGTGGTCTCGGCGACCGACCTGATCCTGCGGCTGATCGAGCACGAGGTGCCGAGCTTCGGGCTCGTCCACCTGCTGGACCTGCACGCCGAGCGGCTGGAGATCGTCGAGGTCGAGGTCACCGCCGGCGCGCCGGCGGCCGACTCACGGGTCGCCGACGTCGCGATGCCGGACGGCTCGCTGATCATCTCGGTGCTGCGGCAGGGGACCGGCTTCGTGCCCAAGCCCGATACGGTGATCGAGGTCGGCGACGAGGTCCTGGTCGTGCTCGATCCGGGCCTCGAGGCGGGCATCACGAGCCTCTTCGCGACGCCCGCCTGAGCGTCGCCGGCGGGCCCGGGGGAGACGGCGCGCCGCGCGCCGGATCGCTAAACTTCGTCGTCCGCGTTGCCCTCATTGCGGAATGGTGTAATTGGCAACACACTGGTTTCTGGTACCAGCATTCTAGGTTCGAGTCCTAGTTCCGCAGCCTTCGCGAAGCCCCCGTCCCGACGGGGGCTTCGTCGTTCCAGAGCCGTCGGCGTTGACAGGTCGCCGGTCGGCGAACTAGGGTCACCGTGCTTGGTGGTGCCATCCGTCGTTGGTCTGACGTGCGCCGCCGGAGGGGGACGCCGCGGTGCCGGGTCGCGGAGTCACGACGCTGATCCGCCCGGCGCATCGGAGGGACCATGGGGGACATGACGGTGGGCGATCAGGGACGACGTGCGCGACGCGCGCGGACGGCGAGGCGGGCATCCGTGCTCGCGCTCGCGGCGGCGACCTGCGGCTTCGCGGCCAGTGCGGCCCAGGCCGCGCCGACGCCGTCGCAGCTGCAGCACGCGGTCTCGCAGCTGACGGCGAAGAAGGCTCCGGCCAAGACCGGCAAGGCGGCGGCGGCCGCCGCCGACGCCTGGACGAAGCCGTTCGACTGCCAGACGCGGTACCCGGGAGCGGTGCTCTGCTTCCAGCTGCAGACGACGACCGGCAAGGCCCAGGTCGGCAGCTTCAAGGCGTCGCTGGACACGTCGCCGATCGTGCTGGCGGGCGGCCTCGACGGCAGCCTCAACCCGCTTCCGGGCGCGCCCGGCGGCGGCGGTGGCGGTGGCGGCGGGGGCTTCCCGACCGTCGACGTCCCGGGTGGGGTGACCGGGATCCAGCCGCTCCAGCAGCTGCTCGACGCGCTCTCGCTCGGCGGGCTGACGGGGGTCAAGGCGGCCTTCGCGCCGGTCGGCGCTCCCGGCTTCGGCTTCGACCTGGGGACCGGTGAGATCGGTGCCTCGCTGCAGCTCTACGTCAAGGTGCAGAGCCTGCTGCTGGGCAACGACTGCTCGATCGGCACCGCGAAGCGGCCGATCTCGCTGAGCCCGAAGGGCGGCATCGACGGGCTCGACCTGCAGGCCGACCACATCACGTTGGCGCTCCACCTGGACGACGACACGTTCACCGTTCCGGGGGCCACCAACTGCGGTCCGCTCGGGCTCGGAGGCCTGCTGACGGGCGCGAAGCTGAACCTGCTCGACGCGATCATCAACAACCAGCTCGGCCTGCCGGCCGGCGCCGGTCGCAACCACCTCAACCTGAAGGCGAACCTCGTCCTCTTCCCGTGAGGACCTGAGGGATCCGGGGCGGCGGGCACGACGCTCGCCGCCCCACCTTCGTCGCATCGGGGCCCCGGGGGAGCTCCGCCGTCGCTCGTGACGCCTGTCGCACGCCGCTCGTGCGCTCCGTTGCACGACGATCGTGCGGTTGGTCTCGACCGGGGTCCAGGCCGTACGCTCGCTGCATGGCCTGGAACATCGTCATCGCCGGAGGGGGCTTCGGAGGGCTCGAAGCCGCTCGCAAGCTGGAGCGGCTGCTGCCCCGTCACAGCGCCCGCCTGACGCTCGTCTCGGACCAGAACTTCATGCTCTACACGCCGCTGCTGCCGGGCGCGGCGGCTGGCACGCTGGAGCCACGGCACGCGGTCGTCCCGCTGCGCGAGCAGCTGCGCGACACCGACGTGCGGCTGGGATCGGTCAGCGGGGCCGACCCGCAGCGCAAGGTCCTGCAGATGACGACCGGCGACGGGCGCGAGCTGGAGCTGCCCTACGACCAGCTGATCGTCGCCGTCGGCTCGGTCTCGCGGACGCTGCCGATCCCGGGCTTGGCCGAGCACGCCGTCGGGATGAAGACGCTGCCCGAGGCGATCGCGCTGCGCAACCGGCTGCTCCAGAGCCTCGAGGTCGCCGAGGGGATCGACGATCCGGCCGCCCGCGAGGCGTGGCTGACCTTCGTCTTCGTCGGGGCCGGCTACGCCGGGCTCGAGGGCCTGGCCGAGCTGCAGGACTTCGCCACCGATCTGCTGGACCGCTACCCGCGCTGCCGGGTCCAGGGCGTGCGGTTCGTGCTGGTCGAGGCGCGCGACCGGGTGATGCCCGAGATCCCCGAGTCGCTGGCCAGCTTCGCCACCGACGAGCTGCAGGCGCGCGGGATCGAGATCCGGACCGGCACCACGATCGACGCGATCACCGAGTCGACGGCGACGCTGGCCGGTGGCGAGGTCGTCCCGACCCGCACCGTCGTCTGGACCGCCGGGGTCAAGCCGAGCCCGGTCGTCCAGCGGCTCGGGCTGCCGCTGCACGAGCAGAGCGGCCGGATCGTGGTCGAGCGGACGCTCCGCGTGCCCGGCGTCGACGGGGTCTGGGCGATCGGCGACGCCGCCCACGTCCCCGATCCCCGCGACCTGACCAAGCCGGCGCCGCCGACCGCCCAGCACGCGATCCGCCAGGGCCGCAAGGTGGCGCAGAACGTCGCCGGCGCGCTGTCCGGCAGCCGCCCGAAGGACTTCCGCTACAAGACGCTCGGCGTCTTCGTCGACCTCGGCCGTGGCAAGGCGGTCGCCTCGACGCTCGGGCTGCGCTGGAGCGGGGTCCCGGCCTGGTTCCTGGCCCGTACCTATCACCTGCTCTCGATGCCGGGCCTGACCCGCAAGATCCGGCTGGTCGCGGACTGGACCGTCGGGCTCTTCTTCGGCCGCGACGGCTCCGAGCTGGGCCGACTCGGCCACCCGGGACGGCTCGACACGCCGGACCGGATCGCCCTGGAGCGCGACGCGGCCGCCGCGGAGCGTGACGTGGAGCCGCCTGCGAAGACGTGACCCCGTGGCGGGCTCCGGCTGCCTGTGGCGTGCGTGGTCCGCTGCGGGTGGCGGGCGTGGTCCGCGGGGGGTGCTCTCGGTCGCTCGTGGGCTCGGTTGGGGTGGCGTGCGTGGTCCGCGGGGGTGGGGTGCGTCCTCGATCGCTCGTGGGCTCGGTTGGGGTGGTGTGCGTGGTCCGCGGGGGTGCGGTGCGTCCTCGATCGCTCGCGGCCAAGTGGGGTTGGTGCTTCGGTCTTCGTG
>NZ_AGUD01000309.1 GCF_000240225.1 Patulibacter medicamentivorans | reverse complement strand
CGCGGCGTCGACGAGCGCGGCGTCGAGCCCCGGCCGCCGCACGCAGAGCGCGTGGTCGATCCCGTCGACGGGCCGGAAGTCGCCGCGGACCTCGAGCCCGGCGCCGCCCGCCAGGGCCCGCGGCAGCGGCGGCGCGTCGAGCGCCAGGACCCGCGGCAGCGCTCCCAGCCGCCGCAGCTCGGCGACCCCCGACGGCCACAGCAGGTGGGTCGAGAGCGTGTCGGAGGGAAAGCGCGCGCGGTCCAGGGCGACCACGCGACGACCCGCCCGCGCCAGCGCGATCGCCGTCGCCGACCCGGCGCAGCGAGCGCCGACGACGATCGCGTCGACCCGCTCGGCGGCGCCGCTCATCCGAGTGGCAGGTCGAGCGCGTTCGGCGCCCCGGCGCTGTGGAGGATCT
Source organism: Patulibacter medicamentivorans (assembly GCF_000240225.1). GTDB lineage: Bacteria > Actinomycetota > Thermoleophilia > Solirubrobacterales > Solirubrobacteraceae > Patulibacter > Patulibacter medicamentivorans. The sequence continues at coordinate 16,214 of NZ_AGUD01000309.1, read as the reverse complement.
GGTCGACGCCCTTCAGCAGCTCGAACTCCGGCGCCCGGTAGAGCGTGTAGGTCCTGGCCGGCGTGGCGCTCGAGTCGGCCGTCTCCAGCAGCGCGTTGACGGCGGCCCGGCCCGACTCGTTGGCGCCCTCCATCGTCGCCAGGTCGATGTTGGTCTGCACGTAGTCGCCGGCCAGGAACAGGTTCGGCAGCTTGGTGCGCGCGGTCGGCCGCTTGTCCCAGCTGCCGACGGTGTTGACCAGCAGCGGCGTGACGTTGCGGTTGGCGCCGGTCTTTGGATTCCAGACGATCCCCGGGTCGAGGAACCAGGAGTGGACGATGTCGTCCGGCAGCAGCTTGGCGGCGGTGCCGTGGGCCTTGATCTGGGCCCAGACCTCGCGCGCGATCTGGTCCGGGGTGCAGCGCTTGGCGGGCTTGCCGTAGAGGATCCCCGGCGCGTCCCAGTTGGAGATGTCGATCGACAACGCGTCGACCGCGGTCCCGTCGCCGTAGTCGCGGCCGAAGTCGCGGCTGTTCCAGAACTGCCCCTGGGTGAGGCCCGTCAGCGCCCACGGCGCGTCGATGAAGGTGATGTGGCCGCGGGTGATGTCGACCTTGCGCTTGAGGAAGTACTGGATCCCGACCATCCAGTCGGCGAACAGCTCGTCCATCTGCTTCAGCGACGGATCGACGGCCAGCACCTCGGGGCTCCAGAGCTTGCGGGCCCGCTCGACCGGCATCGCGCAGACGAACCAGTCGGCGTCGATCCGGTAGCGCCTGCGCCGCGCGTCGTGCGACCAGGCCGCGGTGACCCGGCCGCCGCCGACCTCGAGCCGGTCGACCGCCTGGCCGACCTCGAACCGGACGCCGAGCCGCTGCAGGTGCGCGACCCACGGGTCGATCCAGGCCTCGTTCGTCGGCAGGTCGAGGACGCGGTCGAGCGCCCCGTCGTTGCCGCGGTTCATCATCGTCATCAGGAACGCCTCGGCCATGTTGCCGATCGTCCTGGTGCTGGCGACGGTCTCCTTGGCGGCGACCACGTTGCGGGTCATCCCGGCCGCGGCGACCGTCTTGTACTCCTGCGACTTGCCCTCGGCGCGGATGAAGTCCCACCAGCTGACGTGCTCCCACTGGCCGAAGCGGCGGGCGTCGCAGCTGGTCAGGAAGACCAGCAGCCGCTCGACGAAGAAGACCAGCTCGTGGGGCGGGATCCCGTAGCCGGAGAGCCAGTCGGTCAGCTGCCGCCGGAGTCCGTCGGGGGTCAGCATCCCGACGGGGTCGGGGATCAGGCCGAAGGGCCCGGCGTCGGCGCGATCGCCGTTGCGGAGGAACTTGCCGCCGGTCGCCGCCACCAGGTTGTCGCGGACGCCGCCGGGATTGCCGGGGAACGGGATCCGCCGCATCGTGTCGGGCACGTGGTGGTAGAAGCCCGGGAAGAACCGGAACCCGTGCTCGCCCGGGAGGTCGCGACGGCCGCCGCGGCCGGTCCCCGCGACCGGGATGCTGCGGGCCTTGCCGCCGAGCGCGTTGCGCTCGTAGACCGTGACCTGGAAGCCGCGCTCGGCCAGCTCGTGCGCGGCCGCGAGCCCCGCCATGCCGCCGCCGAGGACCGCGACCCGCCGGTTGCTCGTGGCGGCGCGGGCTGGGCCGGCGAAGACCCCGGACGTCGCCGCGATCGCACCGACCGCTCCGGCGTCGCGCAGGAACCGACGACGCGAGACGCCGTCCTGCTGCCCCAACCCGCGCTGCTCTCCGTCGCCCATCTCAGCCTCCGTGCTCGACGCGAGGACCGTAACCAACAGCTGTGTTGGTTGTCAACGTGAGGATCTGCCGGAGCGTCATGGAGCCCCAGTCTGCGGCGCCATCGGGCGCCCTTTCGAGGACGTCGAGGACCGCTGCTAACCTGCGCATGTGTCGGTAGCGACGACCGATCCCACGCCGAAGCGACGGATGCCCGCACCGGCCCGCCGGACGCGGATCCTCGCGGCGGCGCTCGAGGTATTCGCCTCGAACGGCTACGGCAGCACCAGCATGGGCCAGATCGCCGAGGCATCCGGGGTCACCCGCGCGGTCCTCTACGACCACTTCGCGTCGAAGAAGGCGGTCTTCCTGGCCGTCGTCGAGCAGCAGAACGCGCTCTTCATGGGCCACATCGGCGCGAGCATCTCGGGCGATGGGTCCCCCCGCGATCGGATGCGGGCGACGATGGACGCGGTCTTCACCTTCGCCGAGCGCCATCCGCCCGCCTGGCGACTGCTGTTCGGCAACGCCACCCACGGCGACGCCGCGATCGACGCGACCTGGCGCGAGATCCGCCAGGCGCGGACGGCGGCGGTCGCGGCGCTGCTGTCGGCGGACGCGCACGAGGCGGGGCTGGACCGCGATCCGGCCCAGGTCGAGATCATCGTCGAGATGCTGATCGCCGCCCTCAGCGGGGCGGTCGCCTGGTGGCGCGAGCACGAGGACGCCTCGCGGGCCGCCCTGGTCGACGCCGGCACCGAGCTGCTCTGGACCGGGCTCGGGCGGGGCGCCTAGGCCGCGGCCGCCCGGCCGTCGCGGCTACTCCAGGTCGGCCCGTCGCACCAGCCCCGACCGCAGGGCCCGGGCGGCCAGCTCGGAGCGCTTGCCCTGGGCCGGGGTGCCGTCCAGGTCGAAGCGCTCGTAGAGCACCTTGAGGTGGCTCTTGACCGTCTCGACCGACAGGAAGAGGGTGCTGGCGATCGCCTGGTTGGGTGCGGGAGCGCCCGCGCCGTCGACGACCATCGGCCGGCACAGCTCCTTGAGCACGGCCAGCTGGGCCGGCGTGACGACCGGCGGCAGGCTACCGAGGCCGATCGTGCGGGTGGCCGCGATCGTCTCGCCGTCGCGCGGGTCGCGGAACTCGATCGCGGTGCCGCCGATCCGCAGGACCGTGCCCTCGTTGAGCCGCAGCCGTCCGTCGAGCTTGCGGTCGTCGACGTGGGTCCCGTTGCGCGAGAGCCCGTCGTCGCTGACCACCCAGCCGTCGGCGACCCGCTCCAGCTCGAAGTGCACCCGCGAGACGCCCGGGTCGTGGTCGATCACCAGGTCGCAGGCCGGTGCCCGGCCGACGGTGATCCGCGCGTCCTCGGGCTCCAGGACGGCGACGATCGTGCGGCCCTCGCCGTCGGAGAGCCGCAGGAACGGCAGCCCGTCCCGCTCCGCCGCGAGCACCAGCTTCAACCCCTGCGCGGCGGAGGCGCCGTCGGCAGCACGCAGTTGCATGCCGCCGAGGGTAGCGAGGCCCGACCCGCGACGGTGGATGCGAGGTGGTCGTGGACCGAGGAGCTCGCCGCCGGGAGGCGAGAACCGTGCGCCAGCACTGCCGAACGAGCACGGTGGCGAGATCCGAAGCGTCCACGGCCGCCTCGCGCCACCGTCAGAAGCGGTACGCGGCGTACCGCTCGATGAAGAAGCCGCGGCCCGAGCGGTTGGTGACGGTGAAGCCGGCCGTGCCGGAGCGGACGCGGAAGCTGCCGACGCGGTAGGTCATCCCGTAGCCGAGGGTCGTGTTGCCGACGCCGCGGTAGGTGGCGCCGGTCCGGTAGGCCCCGCCGTAGCGGGAGAGGACGTAGCGGATGCCGGACGCCCGCGACTCGCAGGAGATCGTCGAGCGGGAGGCCTTGCAGAAGATGTTGCCGGTCTTGGAGCGGAAGGTCTGGGCGGCGTCGGCGGACGCGGTCCCGACCATCCCGGTGCCGCCGAGGGCGGCGACGGCGGTGACGAGCGCCCCGACGGCCAGGCGGCGCGAACGGCGCGGGGCGGGAAGGGGGCGCGGGTGAGTGGCGGTCGTGGTGGTCATCGTGAGCTCCTCGGAGGGCGGTTGGTGGATGAGCTCATCCTGCGCCTCGGGACGACTCCCGCCCATCCCTCTGCGGTGGGGCGGATCTCCCCTCCCCGTGGGGGTTCTCGCCACCCGCGCGGGTGAGGCGGCGGCCGGCTGCTCGCCGCCGCTGAGCGCCGACCGCAGGTCGTCCCGCAGGCCGCCCGGGCTCACGAAGGCGGCCGCCGCGTCGGCGGTCTCGACCTCGTCGGCGAAGCGCAGGCCCCTGATCCCCGGCGCGCCGACCGTCGTGGCCGATCGGGGTGCCGCCGATCGTCGTCTCGCGACCGGGCCGGCGACGAGGTCACGTTCGGGCGGCCCGAGGACGTCCGATCGTCGTCTCGCTGCCGCCGCCCCCGCGAGACGGCGATCGTCCCCCGCGCCCCGCGCCCGCGCCCCCGCGCCGCCCGCCGCGGCTACGCGAAGAACCGCGCCAGCGAGCCGTGCGCGTCGCGCAGCTCGTCGAGCGTCGCGACCGCCGTCTCGCCGCCGCAGCGGACGCGCAGCTCGCCGCCGCCGACCTCGCCGAGGATCGTGACCGGGACCTGGCCGGCCAGCGCCTCGAGGACCGTGCGGGGAGCCGAGACGACGAAGCCGCCGGGCGCCTCGCCGAACAGCGACGCGCGGGCGTCGCCGTCGACGGCGAACGGCTGGACCTCGACGGTGGCGCCGAAGCCGCCGGCGATCGCGGACTCGGCGAGCGCCACCAGCAGCCCGCCCTCGGCGATGTCGTGGGCGCTCGAGAGCTCGCCGCGGCGGACGGCCTCGCGGACCGCGACGATCCCCGCGACCGCGCGCTCGACGTCCCAGGCCGGCAGCCCGTCGGGCAGCGCGCGGCCCTCGAGCTTGGCCAGCTCGGACAGCGCCAGCTGGGGCGCGAAGCTGCCGACCAGCGCGATCGCGTCGCCGTGGCGCTGGAAGCCCAGCGGCGCGGTGACCGTCACGTCGGGCACCTTGCCGACCATGCCGACAACCGGCGTCGGGTAGATCGGCCCCGTCGTGCCCTCGTTGTAGAGCGAGACGTTGCCGCCGACGACCGGCGCACCGGTCGCGCGGCAGGCGTCGCCGAGGCCGCGGACCGACTCGGTCAGCTGCCACGCGATGTGCGGCTTCTCGGGGTTGCCGAAGTTCAGGTTGTTGGTCAGGCCGAGCGGCTCGGCCCCGACGCAGGCCAGGTTGGCCGCGCACTCCAGGACGTTCCAGACGGTGCCGGTGTACGGGTCGGCCGCGACCCGGCGGCCGGAGCCGTCGATCGAGACGCCGACGCCGGGGATCGGCGCGCCGCTCTCCGGGCCGCTGCCCTCGGCGGCCTCGAGGGCCGCGATGTCGGTCGGCCCGGCGAGCCCGCCGACGACCGCCCGGCGACCGGCCGGCCCCGGGATCATCAGGACCGCGGCGTCGGCCTGCCCCGGACGGCGCACCGTCCGCGACTGGACGACCGGGTCGTACTGCTCGAACAGCGGCCGGCGGTCGGCGACGTTGGCGCTGCCGACCAGCGCCAGCAGCGCGTCGCGGACCGGCGTCCCACCGGCGATCCGAGCGACCGGGGCGGGGTAGATCTCGGCCGGCCCACCGGCGGGCTTCTGCGGGTGGATCTCGTACAGCGGGCAGTCGTCGACCAGCGCGGGGACCGGCATGTCGCCGACCAGCGCGTCGCCGTCGTAGACCCGGAAGCGGCGGCTGTCGGTGACGACGCCGATCGCGGTGCCGTGGACGTCCCACTTGTCGGTGATCGCGATCACCTCGTCGACCCGGTCGGGCGTGACGACGCAGAGCATCCGCTCCTGCGACTCGGAGACCATCACCTCGAACGGCTCCAGCCCGGCCTCGCGCCGCGGCACCAGCGCGACGTCCAGGTCCAGGCCGACCTCGCCCTTCGACGCCATCTCCGACGCCGACGACGTCAGGCCGGCGGCGCCGAGGTCCTGGACCGACTCCAGCAGCCCCTTGTCGAGCAGCTCGAGCGTGCACTCGACGAGCTTGGCCTCCTCGAACGGGTCGCCGACCTGGACCGTCGGGCGCTTGTCGGCGTCGTCCTCGCCGAGCTCCGCCGAGGCCAGCACCGAGGCGCCGCCGATCCCGTCGCGGCCGGTCGAGGCGCCGAACAGGACCACGACGTTGCCGACGCCGGTGGCCGCCGAGAGCATCAGCTTCTCCTGCCGCAGCAGGCCCAGCGCCATCGCGTTGACCAGGCAGTTGGTCTCGTAGGGACCCTCGAAGTAGACGTCGCCGCCGATGTTCGGGACGCCGATCGAGTTGCCGTAGTGGCCGATCCCGCGAACCGCGCCGTCGAGCAGGAAGCGCGAGCGGTCGGAGTCCTCGACCTCGCCGAAGCGCAGCGCGTCGAGGACCGCGATCGGCCGCGCGCCGAGCGCGAAGATGTCGCGCAGGATCCCGCCGACGCCGGTCGCCGCGCCCTGGAACGGCTCGACCGCCGAGGGGTGGTTGTGCGACTCGACCTTGAACGCGACCGTCCAGCCGTCGCCGACGTCGACCGCGCCGGCGTTCTCGCCCGGGCCGAGCACCAGCGCGGGGCCCTCGGTCGGCAGCGTCTTCAGCAGCAGCTTCGAGTGCTTGTAGGCGCAGTGCTCGCTCCACATCAGCGAGAACATCGCCAGCTCGACCTGGACCGGCTCGCGGCCGAGCTTCTCGACCACCAGCGCGTACTCGTCGCGGGTCAGGCCGAGGCCGACCGCGGCCTCGACGCCCGGGGCCTCGCCGACCGGGACGATGCCGGGCGCCAGCTCGCGCGGGGCCGGCAGGGTGGTGGCGGGATCAGGCGACACCGGCGGCCTCCAGCGGCGAGCGGAACAGGAGCAGGCCGTCCGCGGACCCGGTCAGCGGGTCGACGGCGTGCTCGGGATGGGGCATCAGGCCGACGACGTTGCGGGCGGCGTTGCAGACGCCCGCGATCCCGTCGGACGAGCCGTTGTAGTTGTCGCCGGCGGCGTAGCGGAAGACCACCTGGTCGTCGGCGACCAGCCGCTCGACCGTCTCGTCCGGCGCGTACCAGCGACCGGTCTGGTGCTTGGCCGGGATCGACAGCAGCTGGCCGCGGCGGGTCGCGCGGGTCCAGGCGGTGTCGGCGGCGACCACGTCCAGCTCGACCTGGCGGAAGACGAACCGCCGGCCGACGTTCATCAGCATCGTGCCGGGCAGCAGGCCGGCCTCGCAGAGGACCTGGAAGCCGTTGCAGATCCCCAGCACCGGGCCGCCGTCGCGAGCGAAGGCGGCGACCGACTCCATCGCCGGGCTGAGCGCGGCGATCGCGCCGGCCCGCAGGTAGTCGCCGTAGGAGAAGCCGCCGGGGACGACGACCGCGTCGACGCCCTTGAGGTCGCGGTCGCGGTGCCACAGCAGCTCCGCGTTGCCGGCCCCGACCGCCCGCTCGGCGGCGAGCAGCGCGTCGACCTCGTCGCACGAGCCGGGGAACTGGACGACGCCGACGCGCATCAGGCGTCGACCTGGATCTCGTAGTCCTCGATCAGCGGGTTGGCGAGCAGCTTGTCGCAGATCGCCTCCAGCTCGGTCGCGTCGGCGACGTCGAGCTCGACGAGCCGGCCGATCCGGACGTTCTCGGCGGGCTGGAACCCGAGCTGGGGCAGCGCCTGCTCGACGGCGACGCCCTGCGGGTCGAGGATGCCGGCCTTGGGCCGGATGAGGATGCGGGCGTGGGGCATCGCGGCGGGTCCTAGCGAGGTCGAGCGTCGGAGGGAGCGTCGGAGGCGGCGGCGGTGCATCCGACGCCCGCGATGGTAGCTGCTGCCGCGGGTGGGAAAGCGGCCCGCCCCCGCCGCGCGCCCGCCGGCCCGGGACGACGAGCGGCGCTTGCGTGACCAACGACACGCCCAGCGTCGGCGTTCCGTTGGATGATGCACCTGAGGACGCCTAGCGTCCCTCTCTCCTCCCGCGGGGGGCGTCGCTTCGGCGGCGCCCCCCGCACCTCCTTCCGGGGTCGTTCCGCGAACGACCTCAGCGCGCCGGAGCGGTCCGCTCCAGCCACGAGGACAGCGACTCGCCGGTGATCCGCTCGTAGGCCTCGGCGTAGCGCTCCTGCGTCCCCTTCACGACCTCGGCGGGGATCTCCGGCGCCGGCGGGGTCTTGTCCCAGCCCGAGGCGACCGCCCAGTCGCGGACGTACTGCTTGTCGAAGCTCGGCGGCGTGGTGCCGACCTCGAACTCGTCGGCCGGCCAGTAGCGCGAGGAGTCCGGCGTCAGCGCCTCGTCGCCGAGGATCAGCTGACCGGTCTCGGGGTCGAGCCCGAACTCGAACTTCGTGTCGGCCAGGATCACCCCGCGCGAGCGGGCGTGCTCGTGCCCGAACTTGTAGAGCGCGATCGCGGCCTCGCGGACCTTGGTCGCCAGCGCGTCGCCGTCGCCGTCGGGCGCGACGTCGTTCAGCAGCTCGGCCGCCCGGGCGAAGTCGATCGCCTCGTCGTGCAGGCCCAGCTCGGCCTTGGTCGAGGGCGTGAAGATCGGGACCGGCAGCTCCTGGCTCTCCAGCAGGCCGGCCGGCAGCTCGACGCCGGAGACCTTGCCCGTCGCCTGGTAGTCCTTCCAGCCCGAGCCGGTGATGTGGCCGCGGACGATCGCCTCGATCGGGAGCATCTGCAGCTTGCGGACGACCACGCCGCGGCCGCGGGCCTCGTCCGGCACGCCGTCGGTGTAGGAGACGACGTGGTTGGGCACGATGTGCGCCGTCTTGTCGAACCAGAAGGCCGAGACCCCCGTCAGGACCGCGCCCTTGCCCGGGATCGTGTTCGGGTGCACGACGTCGTAGGTCGATACGCGATCGCTGGCGACCAGCAGCAGCCGGTCGTCGAGGTCGTAGATGTCGCGGACCTTGCCGCTGGCGAGGAGGGGAAGACGGTCGAGGGTCACGACTCCGCAGGCTAGCGCGGCCGCCCGCGGACGTCCGATCCGGGACCGCGGACGGCGAGGGGCCCGGCGAACGGATCCGCCAGGCCCCTCGTCCTGGTGCGGTCGCGGCTGGGGACCGCCGCACCGGTGATCGCCGTCAGGAGCGCGCCAGCCCCGGCCAGCGCCGTCGTCGGCGGCCGTGCGCGAAGCCGCGCAGAGCCTGGACGGCGGCGGCCGTGGGCCAGAACGGGTCGGCGATCACCTCGCCGGTGGCGAGGCTGACGGCGGCCAGCGGCGTTCCCGCCGTCTCGGCCAGCACGAGGGGACCGGGCGGGACGCTGGCGCTGTCGCGCTCGGCGATCGTCCGCAGGGCGTCGGCGTCGTCGGTCGTCGCGGGACGCAGCTCGATCGACTCCTGCACGAGGATCCGCGCGCGGCGCGCGGCCGGGCGGTCGGGGGCGAGGCGATCGTTCGCGACGTGGTCGGCGGCGGTCTGGGCGACGGCCCGACGCGCGGCCCGGGCGGCGAACGCGTCGTCGAAGGAGAGAGGTCCGGTGCTCATCGTGTCGCCTTCCGTCGGCATCCCCGTCGATCGTGCTCCAGCTTCGCCGCTGCCGCCTGGGCCGGCACGCGGAAAACGGACCTGTGGACCAGTTCGCCGCGGGTGGCCCCCTGGCCGGCGCGGACCGGGATCGGGGCTGCGATCCACTGTGGCGCGGCGGCGCGCGGTTCTCCATCGCACTCCGGCATGGCCGCCATGCGCCCGTTCGCCGGCCCGCCGCGACATGGCCGGCATGCCGGCTTCGCATGGACCTGCCGCCCCCGCGGGTCTACTGTCGGTGGGCCATGGAGCTCCTGCACCTGCGCGTCCTGCGCGAGGTCGCCCGTCGCGGCTCGATCTCGGCCGCCGCCGACGCCCTGGACTACACCCAGCCGGCGGTCTCGCGGCAGCTCGCGATGCTCGAGCGGCAGACCGGCCAGCCCCTGGTCGAGCGGACGCCGCGCGGCGCCCGCCTGACGGTCGCCGGCGAGGCCCTGCTGCGCCACGCCGAGGAGATCCTCGCGCGGGTCGACGCCGCCGACGCCGAGATGCAGGCGATCGCCACGATGCGCGGGGGCCAGGTGCGGGTGTCGGCGTTCCCGAGCACGGTCGGCTCGTTCGTCCCGTCGGGCCTGCGGGCGTTCGGCGACCGCTACCCGGACGTCTGCGTCAAGTTCGAGCTGGCCGAGCCGGCCCCGGGACTGGACCTGCTGCGCCAGGGGCAGCTCGACGTGGCGGTCACCAGCCTCGGCGCCAGCCCCGGGCCGCCGCCGGGCTTTCGCGCCACCCGCCTGATCGACGACCCGCTCTACTGCGCGCTGCCGCCCGACCACCCGCTGGCCGACCTCGACGAGGTCCCGATCGCCGCGTTGGCCGGCGAGCCGCTGGTCCTCGGGTCGCCCCGCACCTGCCCGGACTGCGACGTGATGCAGCAGGCGTGCGAGGCCGAGGGCTTCGTCCCCAACCGCGCCTACCTGGCCGACGACTACGGCGCCAGCCTCGGACTGGTGGCCGCCGGCCTGGCGGTCGCGATGATCCCGGAGCTGGCGCTGCGAGCGCTGCGCAACGACGTCGTGATCCGCCCGCTCGAGCAGCGGATCGTCCGCCGGATCGTCGCGATGACCGCCGAGACCGCCGCCGACTCGAAGGTCAACGACGCGATGGTCACCGCGCTCTCGGATGCCGCGGCCGCCTACGCCGCGACCGAGCAGGCGCGGGCGGCGGCCGAGGCCTGAGGGGTCGGAGGCGCGGAGGCCCGAGCCGGGCGTCCGGCGGCCGCACGATCGTCGTCTCGCCCTGCCGTCTGCTCCCAGATGGCGATTCGACGGTCCTGAGGCACACGATCGCTGTCTCGTCCTGTCGCCGGCTTCGAGATGGCAACTCGACGGCCGGCCGCGCACGATCGCCATCTCACTCCGTCGCCCGCGCACGAGACCGCCCCGGCCGCCCCCGACGCCGTCCGCCGCCCGAGGGTGCGCGGCGGGATCGGGGCGACGGTCTGGTCCGTGTCCGGATCGTGGCGTCGCGAAGACCGGCGACCAGCGCGAAGGCGCGCGTTCTCATTCCATGAGGGAATGACAGAGGCATTCCGCGGTGGCATACTGGGAGAACGATGAGCGAGCGGCCCGCGCTACCGGCGACGCACGATCTCGAGGCGCTCGTCGCCGCGGTCGAGACCGGGACGATGGGCGGCGCGGCCGAGGCGCTCGACTTGACCCAGTCGGCGGTCACCAAGCGGATCGCCCGGCTCGAGGCCCAGCTCGGGATCCTGCTGCTGGAGCGGGGCCGCTTCGGCGTCCGGCCGACCGCGGCCGGCGGCCTGCTCTACCCCGAGGCGCGGCGGGCGCTCGACGTCCTGCACCGGGCCGCCGATCTGGTGCGGGCCGAGCGGGTCGCCCAGCGCGACACGCTGCGGATCGCCTCCAGCCACACCGTCGGCGAGTACCTGCTGCCCGACTGGCTCGCCGCCCACCGCCGCAGCGGCGGCGCCCCGCACGCGGCCGTCCAGATCGCCAACTCGCCCGCGGTCGTCCACGCCGTCCGCGAGGGCGAGGTCGACCTCGGGTTCATCGAGCACGGCCGCGCGGTGACCGGGGTCGAGACACTGGTCGTCGGCCGCGACGAGCTGGTCGTGGTCGTCGCCGCCGGCCACCGCTGGGCGAGTCGCCGGACCGTCGGCGCCCGCGACCTGATCGGCGAGCCCTACCTGACCCGCGAGCCGGAGTCCGGGACCCGGACCGTGGCCGAGGACGCGCTCGCCGCCGCCGGGGTCGCGCTGCGCCCGTCGCTGGAGGCGATGAGCCTCGAGTCGGTCAAGCGCTCGGTCGCCGGCGGGGACGGGTTCGCGCTGCTCTCGCCGCTGGCCGTCGGCCGCGAGGTCGAGGCGGGGACGCTCGTCACCCGGCGGGTCCGCGGGGCCGACCTGCGGCGCGAGCTGCGGGCGGTCCGGCGCCGCGGCGGCGCCGGTGGCGCCGGTGCGCAGGAGCCCGCCCGCAGGCTCTGGCGGTGGCTGGCCGCCGAGGCCGCGGTCGCCGCAGACGACGACTGACCCGCCGCGACGCCACCGGCCCGCGCCGCCCTCAGACGGCGGCCGCGGCCCGCGGCACGGCATAGCGCGCGATCCGCTGGCGGTGGTGCCCGGCCCCGCCCAGCAGCACCGCGTCGATCTGCGCCCGCTTGAACAGCCAGTGCAGATCGGCCTCCCAGGTGAAGCCGATCCCGCCGTGCAGCTGGATCGCCTGGGCGCTGACCCGCCGGCCGGCGGCCGAGGCGGCGGCCTTCGCCAGCGCCGCGGCCTCGCTCAGCTTCGCCTGGTCCCCGGCGTCGGCGACCCAGGCCGCGTTGGCCACCAGCACCTTCGCCACCTCGACATCGCGCAGCATCTGCGCGGCCTCGTGCTTGACCGCCTGGAAGCTGCCGACGGGGACGCCGAACTGCTTGCGGTCCTTGACGTAGTCGACGGTCGCCTCGAGCGCCCGCTGCAGCACGCCGACCAGCTCGGCCGCGACCACGATCGTCGCCCGGTCGAGGCCACCGCCCGGTCCGCCGTCGCGCGGGGCGGCCCCGGCGACGGTCACCCGGCCGTGGCCGCGCGTCGGGTCGATCGCGTCGACCGCGACCGCGACGCCGCTTCCGGGAGCGTGCAGCTGCGGCCCGTCGGCCCCGGCCACCACGACCAGGCCCTCGTCCGAGGCGCCCGGCACCGGGACCGCGTCGCCGGGCAGGGTCACCGCGCCGCGCAGCTCGCCGCTGGCCAGGCCCGGAAGCCACCGCTCGCGGTCGCCGTCGCTGGCGTCGTGCTGGACGACGAGCCCGGCCAGCGCCGTGCCCAGGAACGGCACCGGCGCGACCGCGCGGCCCAGCTCCTCGGCGATCGCCGCCAACTCGATCACGCCCAGGCCGGAGCCGCCGTGGGCCTCGTCGACCGCGATCCCGGGCCAGCCCAGGTCGCGCAGCTCGGCCCAGAGGGCGTCGTCCTCGCGACGGGCCTCGCCGGCGGCGCGCACCTGGGTGAACGACGAGCGCTCGGCGAGCAGCTCGCGCGCGGTGCGCTGGATCTCCTGCTGGTCCTCGGACAGTTCGAATCGCATCTCGATCTCCTCCCGCTCAGACCCGCGGCAGGCCCAGGACCCGCTCGGCCACGATGTTCTTCTGGATCTCCGTGGTGCCGCCCTCGATCGAGTTGCCGCGGGCGCGCAGCAGCTCGTAGGCCCACGGCTCGCCGTCGATCAGCGCCTCGCTGCCGAAGACGTCGGCGGCGACCTCGACCAGCTGCTGGTTGGTCTCGCTCCACAGCCACTTGCCGAGCGAGCCCTCCGGTCCCGGCTGGCCGTAGCGCTCGATCGCGGTCAGGCCCTTCCAGGCCAGCAGCCGCAGCGCCTCGGTCCGCAGGTGCAGGTCGGCGATCTTGTCCGCGACCACGGGATCGTCGATCACGCCGTCGGTCCCGCCCGCCCCGGCCGCCCGGTCGACCAGCGCGTCGAGCTGCTGGCGCAGGCGGACCTGGAGGAAGAACGCCAGCCCCGCGCGCTCGTTCATCAGCGTCGTCAGCGCGACCTTCCAGCCGTTGCCGACGCCGCCGACGACGGCCGAGTCGGGGATCCGGACCTCGTCGAGGAACAGCTCGTTGAACTCGGGGCTGCCGGTGATCTGGACCAGCGGCCGGACCTCGACGCCGGGCGATTCCATGTCGAGCACGAAGTAGGTCAGGCCCTTGTGCTTGGCCGGTCCGCCGGCCTCGGCCGGGTCGCCGGTGCGGGCGACGAGCATGCACCACTTGGCGTACTGGGCGCCCGAGGTCCAGACCTTCTGGCCGGTCACGACCCAGTCGTCGCCGTCCTTGACGGCCCGGGTCTTGACGGCGCCGAAGTCCGATCCGGCGTCGGGCTCGCTGAAGCCCTGGCACCAGCTCTCCTCGGCGTCGAGGATGGTCGGCAGCAGCCGGTCCTTCTGCTCCTGGCTGCCCCAGACCATCAGCGTCGGGCCGGCCAGCAGCAGGCCGAGGACGTCGGCCGGCAGCGGCGCGCCGGCGCGGCCCAGCTCCTCGAAGAAGATCGCCGTCTCGGAGAGGGTCGCGCCGCGGCCGCCGTACTCCTTCGGCCAGTGGACGCCGGCCAGCCCGGCGCCGTGCAGCGTCTTCTGCCACTGACGCCGCCACTGGTAGGCGGCGTCCTCGTCGTCCGGCGGATCGGTCGGCCGGTTGGCGGCGAACCAGGTCCGCAGCTCCTCCTGGAAGGCGGTCTGCTCGGGGGTGAAGGTCAGGTCCACGGGTGGCTCCTCAGGCGAGGTCGGGATCGGCAGCGAGGTCGGGGTCGGGGTCGGGCGCGGGGCGCTCGAGTGGCACGGCGGGGCGGGCGGGCCCCATCAACACCGACTCGGCGCAGTGGCAGAAGACGTCGGCGAGCTCCGGCAGGCGGTCGACCTGGCCGGCGCGGACGCGGTCGGCGGCGAGGTGCTCGGTGCCGGCGCAGAGGACGTGGAGCGCGTCGGCCGGGGGCTCGGCCAGCTCGGGCCGCTCGCGGCGGGCGAGCACGAACGTCTGCCGGTAGCGCTCGGCGAACCGCCGCAGCGCGACGTCGCGAGCGGCCAGCGCCGCCGGCCCGGCGAGCGGCAGCTGCAGCAGGTAGGCGCGAGCGAAGACCGGCCCGTCGGCCAGCGCCCGCAGGTAGGCGTCGATGCCGGCGCGCAGCTGGGCGCGCCAGTCGGTGGTGGTGCGGACGGCCCGGTCGATCCGCGCGTCGATCACGTCGACCCCGTGGCGGTAGGCCTCGAGGAAGACCTCCTCCTTGCCGGCGAACTCGGCGTAGAAGGTCGTCCGCGAGACGCCGGCCTGACGCACGACGTCGGCGACGGTCGTCCCCGCGTAGGTCCGCTCGCCGACCACGCGAGCGACCGCGTAGAGCAGCCGGCTGCGCTGGGCGCTGTGCCCGCCCGGCTGGGTCGCGGCGACGGCGGCGATGTCCGGGTGCTCGGCGAGGAGGTCGACATCGGCCACGCGCGTACCTTACGAGTATCGGTGAGTACTTTGCAAGTACAGAGGGGACGCCGCTCCCCCGCCGGATCCCCCGGTGACCTCGGAGCCGCGGTGTACTCTCGACGTGGTCGCCGGGTCCCGCCCCCAACCGCCCGCCGACCGGCCCGCCGCAGCGACGGGCACGACGATGGATCGACCACTCGCCCCCGCGCGTCTCCGCATCGGCCTCGCCGATGCGCACCGCTGGCCGCTGCGCGTCGCGATCGCCCCGCTGGCGTCGCTGATCGCCCTGCTGGCCGACGCCTACCACCCGCGCGGTCACCTGCCGGGCCCCTGGCGCGACGCGATCCGCCAGATGCTGCCCGCCCGCGCCCGCGAGGCGGTCGCCCCGGTCGTCGACCCGCGGACGCCGGCGGTCCCGAACTGCCTGATCCCGATGCCCGAGGCGCACCTGGTGCCGCTGGCGGACGACCTCGACCGGATCGTGACGGCCGGCCGCGACGTGCTGCTCGACGAGCTCGAGCTGGAGCTGGGCCCGCAGGTCCCCGGTCACTGGCAGCCGGTCGCCCGCCAGCCGCTGCGCTGGGTCGGGATGTACGCCGCCGCCCTCCAGCGGGCCGGCGACGCGGTCACGCCGCTCTGGACGCGGGCCGAGGCGCTGCTCGAGCGCGAGGTCGAGCGGGTCGGCGCGGCCGCCGCCCGCGGCGCGCTCGCCGAGTTGCTGGCCGGCGTCCACCCCGAGGCCCGCGTCGAGGACGGCGCCCTGGTCCTGCCCGACTACCACGACACCCTCGACCTGCACGTCGGATCCGCCGGCCTGGTCCTGATCCCGATGCTGACCGGGACGCACCGGATCATCGTCCAACACCGCGGCGACGAGCTGACGCACATCGCCTACCCGCTGCCGGGCCGCAACCGGCTGCTGCACGTCGAGCCCGATCTGGCGAGGCCGACCCCTGACGCCCTCGAGGCGCTCGTCGGCCCCGCGCGAGCCCGGGTCCTGCGCCACCTCGACCGCCCGACGACGGCCGGCGACGTCGCCGACGCGCTGCTCGCCGTGCCGAGCGCGGCCACCCGCCACGTGACCGTGCTCGAGGAAGCCGGCCTGGTCGCCCGAGAGCGCCAGGGCCGCAACGTCGTCGTCCGCCGGACCGTGCGCGGCACGCAGCTGCTGGCGCTGTACGACGGGTAGGGGCCGGGCGCTGACTGGGCCGGTCCTGGTCGCGCGTTGGGTGGCTTGGTCGGCCTTGGGGCGTCCTCCCGGCGGGGCGGCTGTTCGGGGGCGTGGGTGGGGTGCTCGCGTCGGGCCGCTGGGTTGCAGGGGCTTGTCGGCGTTGGCTGGGCGGGCCGGGCGTGGGTGGTCGACCGCTGGGTGCGGTGCGCTTGGCGGGGTTGGCCGTGTGGGCGCGGCGTTGGGTGGCTCGGCGCGGCGGATCGGGCTGGCGGGGCCCGGTGGCGCGGCGACGGTGCTGAGCGGGGGGTGAGTGGCGCTTGGTGGGTGGTCACCGGCGGGGTGGGGTC
>NZ_AGUD01000310.1 GCF_000240225.1 Patulibacter medicamentivorans | reverse complement strand
CCCAGATCGGCACGGTCGAGGACACCGCGTCGACGGTCTACCTGCGCCCGGCCGGCGTTGGCCGCGATCGCGGCGACCAGCCGCGGCCACAGCCCCCGCGGCAGGTCGTGGCCCATGCCGGCCACCAGCAGCAGGTCGGCGTCCGGGATCGCGCGCGCGGTCGCGCGGCCGCCCGAGGGCGTCACCAGCCGGTCGGCGGTCCCGTGGACCACCAGCGTCGGCACCCGCAGCCGCGGCAGCGCCGCCCGCCGGCTGCCCGACGCGATGATCGCCCCGAGCTGGCGGGCCACGCCGGCCGGCTCGACCCCGCGATCCCAGTTGCGGCCGAGCATCGTGCGCAGCTCCTGCTCGCCGCCGGGGTACGCGGGCGAGGCGGTGCGGGCGCCGATCCGCATCCCCGAGGCGACGTAGCCGTCACGGTCGCGGGCCGGCTTGGACAACAGCAGCGGCAGCAGCCCCGCGCTCGGCTGGCCGTCGCGGCGGCTGCCGGTGTTGCTCATGATCGAGACCAGCGAGTGGACGCGCTCGGGCCGGCGGATCGCGATCGTCTGGGCGATCATGCCGCCCATCGATGCGCCGACCACGTGCGCGCGACCGATCCCCAGGTGGTCGAGCACCCCGATCGCGTCGTCGGCCATCGTCTCGAGCGTGTAGGCCGGGGCCGCGACGCGCCGCAGCGCCAGCTCCCTCAGGATCGGCGTCGGAGCGCCGCGCAGGTGCGTCGAGCGGCCCGCGTCGCGGTTGTCGAACCGGACCACGTGGAAGCCGGCGGCGGCCAGCTGCGTGCAGAAGGCGGCCGGCCAGGCGATCATCTGGAAGCCGAGCCCCATCACCAGCAGCAGCGGCGGGTCCTCGGGATCGCCGAAGGTCGAGAAGCAGATCTCGACGTCGCCGACGGTGCAGAAGCGCTCCTCGGGCTCGTCGACCTCGGAGCCGGCCGGCGCGGTCGGTTCGCTCGTGGGCATGCCGCCGAGCCTAGATGGTCGTCGTGGCGGGCTGGAAGCGAGATCGGCATCCGCCACGAGCGCCGCCGCGCCGCCCGACCGGCGCTCTGTGACGGACGTCTCACGGCGCCCGACCGCGGCCCGACGGCCAGCCGAGCGCCGCGCCCGCATCGCCACGCCCGCCGGTCACGCGGGACGCGGCGCAAGCTTCGACAGCCGTCCAACGCCACCTGTCCAGCCGTCCAACAGCGCGGGGACAACGCCACCCCTGCGTTCTCTGCCAGTCGGCGCACGGGGGCCCTCGTATACGGGCCTACCGTCGAAGGCGTCGTTCCGGAGCGACCCGCACCGCCCCTCATCTCGGGCACCCCGACGACCGCGAGGACCACGCATGAGCGCGACCATCGAACAACCGACGATCCCCCAGAGCGAGCAGTCGCCGCCGGCCGTCCGGCGCCACTGGATCGACCACTGGGATCCGGACGACGAGCAGTTCTGGGAGTCGACCGGCAAGAAGATCGCCCGTAGGAACCTGGTCTTCTCGATCTTCGCCGAGCACATCGGCTTCTCGATCTGGGTCCTGTGGGCCGTGATCGCGATCAACCTCGCCAACGTCGGCATCACGATGTCGCTGTCGGAGCTGTTCTGGCTGACCGCGGTGCCGAACCTGGTGGGCTCGTTCCTGCGGATCCCCTACACCTTCGCCGTCCCGCGCTTCGGCGGGCGGATCTGGACGCTCTTCAGCGCCGCGCTGCTGCTGATCCCGTCGCTGCTGCTGGCGATCATCGTGCCGAGCGGCTGGCTCGCCGACCAGGCCCACGACACCCAGTTCTGGATCCTGCTGGCCGTCGCCGCGACCGCCGGCGTCGGCGGAGGCAACTTCTCCTCCTCGATGGCCAACATCTCGTTCTTCTACCCGGAGAAGCACAAGGGCAAGGCGCTCGGCCTGAACGCCGCCGGCGGCAACCTCGGCGTCGCCGTCTCGCAGCTGGTGGTGCCGCTGGTGATCATCATCGGCGTCCCGGCGGCGGCGGTGAAGGCCACCCAGCACGAGGTCCACCTGGCCTACGCGGGCCTGATGTGGCTGCCGCTGATCATCGTCGCGATGGTCGGCGCCTGGTTCTACATGGACAGCCTCAGCCAGGCGAAGTCCGACAAGCAGTCGTACGCGAAGGCGGCCAGGCAGCCGCACGCGTGGATCATGTCGATCCTCTACATCGGCACCTTCGGCTCGTTCATCGGCTACTCGTTCGCGCTGCCGCTGGTGATCAAGAACACCTTCCCGGAGTTCCTCGGCAAGCACCCGTTCATCGCCACCTACCTGGCCGGCCTGGGCTTCGTCGGCGCGCTGATCGGATCGATCGCCCGCCCGATCGGCGGCTGGCTCGCCGACCGGATCGGCGGCGCCAAGGTCACCCTCGCCTGCTTCCTCGGGATGGGCGCGTTCACCCTGCTGGCGATCGTCGGCGTGCAGCAGCACTCGTTCCCGCTGTTCTTCGGCGCCTTCTGCGCGATCTTCGCCCTCGCCGGCGCCGGCAACGGCTCGACCTACCGGATGATCCCGGCGATCT
Organism: Patulibacter medicamentivorans; assembly: GCF_000240225.1. Classification (GTDB taxonomy): domain Bacteria; phylum Actinomycetota; class Thermoleophilia; order Solirubrobacterales; family Solirubrobacteraceae; genus Patulibacter; species Patulibacter medicamentivorans. The sequence continues at coordinate 12,479 of NZ_AGUD01000310.1, read as the reverse complement.
TCGCCACGCTCGGCAAGCGCGAGGGCGGCGACCTCGCGACCCGGCTGGACTTCAAGCGCCAGGCCGCGGCCGTGATCGGCATCGCCGGCGCGATCGGCGCCTTCGGCGGCTTCCTGATCCAGGTCGTCTTCCGCCAGGCCAGCCTCGGCGCCACCGTCGAGATGGGGAAGGCGACGAAGGCCGGCCAGGCCCTGATCGCCAAGGCGACCGAGGCCGGCGACAGCGCCGCGGCCGCAGCGGCCAAGGCCGACCTGGTCGCGACCAAGGCCCAGATCGCCGCCGCGCACAGCGACTGGTCGATCCCGGCGCTGTGGGTCTTCCTGGCCGCCTACGTCGTGATGGCCGGCATGACCTGGGCGTTCTACATGCGCCGCTCCTCCGTGAGCAGCCGCGTGCCGAGCGTGGCCGAAGCGTCGGTCTGACCCCCACGACCCTGCGACAGAGAGGCCCGGAACCGACATGACGACCTCCACCGACATCCTCGTCATCGGCGGCGGCATCGCTGGCCAGGCGGTCTGCGAGGCCCTGCGCGAGCGGGATCCCGAGCTGACCGTGACGATGGTCTGCGAGGAGCCGCGGCTGCCGTTCGACCGGGTCTCGCTGTCGCACCTGCTGGTCGACGGCAAGGACCCCGAGGCGCTGCAGCTGCGTCCGGAGACCTGGTACGCCGACCAGCGGGTGGCGACGATCGTCGGCGACCCGATCGCCGAGCTCGACCCCGACGCCGGGACTGCACGCCTGGCGTCGGGGGCCGAGGTCCGCTTCGGACGGGCGGTCCTCTGCACCGGCAGCGAGCCGCTGATGCCGCCGCTGCCGGGGATCGACCTGCCGGGCGTGATCCCCTTCCGCGGCCCCGAGGACTGCCAGACGATCCGCCGCGAGGCGGCCCGCGGGACCGAGGTCGCCGTGATCGGCGGCGGGCTGCTCGGCCTGGAGGCGGCCTACGGCGTCGCGTCGCAGGGCGCGTCGGTGACGGTCGTCCACCTGATGGACCGGCTGATGGAGCGCCAGCTCGACGACCCGGCCGCCGAGCTGCTGGAGCCGGCGCTGCGCGAGCTCGGCGTGACCGTGCTGCTGGAGCGCCAGACGCGGCTGATCCTCGGCCCCGACCGCGCCCGCGGCCTGCGCTTCGCCGACGGCGAGCAGCTGGCCTGCGGCCTGGTCGTGGTCGCGATCGGGATCCGCTCGCGGACCGACCTGGCCCGCTCCGCCGGCCTCGCCTGCGAGCGCGGGATCGTCGTCGACGACACGATGACGACGTCCCACCCCCGCGTGCTGGCCGTCGGCGAGTGCGCCCAGCACCGCGGCATGGTCTACGGGATCGTGGCCCCGATCCACGAGCAGGCGCAGGTCGCGGCCGAGACGCTGGTGGTGCTCGACGCCGCCGGGCCCGACATGGTCGTCGAGCACGGCGAGCTGCTGCGGGACGACGGCGACGCGGCGACCTCCGCCACCGCCGTAGCGACCGCCGGGCGCACGCTCTACGAGGGCTCGATCCTGTCGGCCAAGCTGAAGGTGATGGGCGTCGACCTGGTCTCGATCGGCGACGCCGACACCAGCGGCGCACCGGTCACGGCCGACGGCGGCCACGCCACCTCGGCCGCCGTCCACGACCGCGAGTCGGGGATCTACCGCAAGCTCGTCGTCCGCGACGGGACGCTCGTCGGCGCGATCCTGATGGGCGACACCCGCGGCCACGAGCTGCTGCTGGACGGGGTCAAGAACGCCCGCGAGGTGGCCGATCCGCTGGAGCTGCTGGCCGAGGCCTCGCAGGCCTCCCCCGCCGACCTGCCCGACAGCGCCCAGATCTGCAACTGCAACGGGGTCTGCAAGGGCGAGATCGTGCGAGCGATCGTCGACAACGACCTCGGCTCGACCCAGGAGGTCGTCTCGACCACCCGCGCCGGCGCCGGCTGCGGGTCGTGCAAGCCGACGGTGACCGAGCTACTGCGGGTCGTCCGCGGCGGCCAGGTCGAGGAGGCGACCTACCTCTGCCCGTGCCGCAAGCAGACCCGCGAGGACCTGGCCGCCGTCGCCCGCGAGCAGGGCTGCGAGTCGGTCTCCGAGCTGTCGGCCGCCTGCGGCGCCGGGCGCGACTGCGGCGCCTGCAAGCCGGGCCTCGCCTACCTGATCTCCGAGGTCAACTCGAACCAGCACCGCGAGGAGCGCCACGCGCGGTTCATCAACGACCGCGTCCACGGCAACATCCAGAAGGACGGCACCTTCTCGGTCGTCCCGCGGATGCGCGGCGGCGTCACCACGCCGGCCGAGCTGCGCCGGATCGCCGACGTCGCCGAGAAGTTCGAGGTGCCCTGCGTCAAGGTCACCGGCGGCCAGCGGATCGACCTGCTGGGGATCAAGAAGGAGGACCTGCCGGCGGTCTGGGAGGCGCTCGACATGCCCTCCGGCTACGCCTACGCGAAGTCGGTCCGGACGGTCAAGACCTGCGTCGGCCAGGAGTTCTGTCGCTTCGGCCTGGGCGAGTCGATGAAGGCCGGGATCGAGCTCGAGGAGCTGATCGAGGGCCTCTACACCCCGCACAAGGTCAAGCTGGCGGTGTCCGGCTGCCCGCGCAACTGCGCCGAGTCGCTGATCAAGGACATCGGCATCGTCGCGATCGAGGGCGGCTGGGAGTGCTACGTCGGCGGCGGCGGCGCCGGCACGATCAAGAAGGGCGAGCTGCTGGCCAAGGTCGAGACCAAGGACGACGTCCTGCGCCTGGCCGTGATCTTCCTCCAGTACTACCGCGAGAACGGCGAGTACCTGGAGCGGACGATGCCGTTCGTCGAGCGGGTCGGCCTGGAGACGATCCAGGCGGCGGTCCTGGACGAGGAGTCCGGCGAGCCGGCGGCGCTGCTGGAGCGGTTCCGGATCGCCAAGGCCGCCTGCGACCCCGACCCGTGGAAGGAGCGGCGAGCGCCGCTGCACCCGAAGCAGTTCGCCGAGCTCGACAGCGAGGCGGCGCCGATCGGCCCGCCCGAGGGCGGCGAGGTCGAGGCCGAGCGGGCCGCCGCCACGGCGACCGCGCTGCGTCACCCCGCCCTGGCCGTCACCCACGTCAGCGGCCGTTCGGCCGAGGAGTCCCCCGATGCATGACACGCTGAGCCGGACCGCCGTCCCCGAGACCGCCGACGCGACCGGTCCCGAGCTGCTCGAGGCCGGCTTCCGGCTGGTCGGGGCCGCCAGCGACGTGCCGATGCTCGAGGGCCGCCGCGCGACCGTCGACGGCCAGCGGGTGGCCGTCTTCCGGCTGCCCGCGGGCTTCGCGGCGATCGACGCCCACTGCCCCCATCGCGCCGGACCGCTCTACGACGGCCTGGTCGCCGACGGCTGCGTGACCTGCCCGCTCCACAACTGGCGGATCGACCTGGCCAGCGGCCGGGTCGCCGGCCAGGAGCAGGTCGTCGGCGTCCACGAGGTGATCGAGCGCGCGGGCCAGCTGTACGTGCGGCTCGGCGCCTCGGCCTGCGATCGCGGAGGCGACTGCGACCACGCCGGCGAGCCGGCGGCGGGAGCCGCGTGAGCGGCACCGGGCACGGCGAGCGGGTCGTCCGCACTGGCTGCCCCTACTGCGGCGTCGGCTGCGGCCTGAAGGCGACGGTCTCCGAGGGCCGGCTGCTGGCCGTCGAGGGCGACCCCGACCACCCCGTCAACCGCGGCCGCACCTGCGCCAAGCCGCTGGCGCTGCCGTCGTCGGTCCACGCCCGCGATCGCGCGTCGACCCCGATGCGGCGCGAGCACCGGGACGGGCCGTGGTCGGCGATCGGCTGGGACGACGCGATCGGCTGGGCGGCCGGGCGCCTGCGCCGGATCATCGACGAGCACGGGCCGCAGGCGGTCGCGTTCTACGTCTCCGGCCAGCTGCTGACCGAGGACTACTACGCGGTCAACAAGCTCGCCAAGGGCTTCATCGGCACCAACACCGTCGACTCCAACTCGCGGCTCTGCATGAGCTCGGCGGTCGCGGGCTACAAGGCGACCTTCGGCAGCGACGGCCCGCCGCCCAGCTACGACGACCTCGACCACGCGGACTGCATCCTGCTGCTGGGGTCGAACGCCGCGGCCTGCCATCCGATCGTCTGGCAGCGGATCCGCCAGCGGCGCTCGTCCGGTGGCGAGGAGCCGTTCCTGATCGTCGTCGACCCGCGCACGACCACGACCGCCGAGGCCGCCGACCTGCACCTGCCGGTCCGCCCCGGCGGCGACGTCCCGCTGCTGCTCGGGATGCTGCACGTGATCGAGCGCGACGGGCTGCTCGACGACGCGTTCCTGGCCGACCACACCGAGGGCTGGGGCGATCTGCGCGAGCAGGTCGGCGAGTGGCCGCCGGAGCGCGCCGCCCGCGCCAGCGGCGTCGACGAGGCGCTGCTGACCGAGGCCGCGCACCGCTTCGCCGGGGCCGGCGCCGCGATGGCCCTGTGGACGATGGGCGCCAACCAGTCGACGGTCGGCACCGACAAGAACCGCGCCCTGCACGCGCTCTGCCTGGCGACCGGCCAGATCGGCCGGCCGGGCGCGGGCCCGCTGTCGCTGACCGGCCAGCCGAACGCGATGGGCGGCCGCGAGGTCGGCGGCCTGGCCTCGCTGCTGCCGGGCTACCGCGACGCTCGCGTGGCCGAGGACCGGGCCGCCGTCGAGGCGCACTGGGACCTGCCGGACTCCGCCGCCGGGATCAGCGACGAGCCCGGGCTCGTCGCCACCGACCTGATCGACGCGCTCGACGCCGGCACGATCAAGGCCGTCTGGGTGATCGCGACCAACCCGGCGGTCAGCCTGCCCGACAGCGCCAAGGCGCAGGCGGCGCTGGCCAAGGCCGAGCTGCTGGTGGTCCAGGACGCCTTCCACCCGACCGAGACCAGCCACCTGGCCGACCTGGTCCTGCCGGCGGCCGCGTGGCCCGAGAAGACCGGCACGATGACCAGCAGCGAGCGGCGCGTGACCCTGATCCGCCAGGCGCTGCCGCCGCACGGCGAGGCCCTGCCGGACTGGCAGATCATCGCCCGGCTCGGCCGCGCGATGGGCTGGGAGCGCGAGTTCGCCTGGCCGGACGCGGCCGCCGTCCACGCCGAGTTCGTCGGCCTGACCGCCGGGCGGGTCTGCGACCAGAGCGGGATCACCCACGGCCGCCTGGGGCGGCTCGGCGGCAGCATCCAGTGGCCGTACTCGGCGGCCGACGACGAGCGGACGCTCGACGCCCTCGCCCGCGACGGATCGCGACCGGACGCGGTCGCGGGACAGCCCTTCGGCGGCGGCCGGCTCTACCCGGAGCACCGCTTCGCGACGCCGTCCGGTCGGGCGCGGCTGGGGCGGCTCGACACCGGCGGCGTCTTCGAGGACCCCGACGAGGACCATCCGCTACTGCTGACGACCGGCCGCGTCGGCGGGCAGTGGCACACGATGACCCGCACCGGCAAGGCGCCGGAGCTGCTGGCGGCCGACCCCGAGCCGTTCGTCGAGCTGCACCCCGTCGACGCCGAGCGCTCCGGCGTGACCGACGGCGAGCGGGTGCGGCTGGTCTCGCGTCGCGGCAGCGCGATCGTCCGCGCGCGGCTGGCCGTGACCGCCGACGGCGCGCCGCGGATCGCGCCGGGCGTCGCGTTCGCCCCGTTCCACTGGGGCGCGCTGCACGCGGCGCCGGGCGCCGGCCAGCTGAACGACCTCAGCCACGACGCGACCGATCCGGTCTCGCGCCAGCCGGAGCTGAAGGCGATGGCGGTCCGGGTCGAGCCGCTGGTCGCCGCCACCCTCCGCGCCGGCCGCCGCGAGCGCGAGCGGCTGGTCGTGATCGGCGGCGGGATGGCCGCGGTCGCCGTGCTCGAGGCCGCCTTCGCGCACCGCGACTCCTCGACCTGGCAGACGACGGTGCTCTGCGGCGAGGACGACCCGCCCTACGACCGGGTGCGGATCTCGACGCTCGTGCGGCCCGACGCCGTCGACGACGTCGACCTGCGGCCGGCCGAGTGGTACGCCGCCCACGACGTCGACCTGCGGCTCGGCGCCTGGGTCAAGCGGCTCGACACCGACGCCCGCGAGGTGCTCCTGAAGAGCGGTGAGCGGATCCCCTACGACAAGGCCGTGATCGCGACCGGGTCGAAGCCGGCGATGCCGCCGATCCTCGGCCTCGACCTGCCGGGCGTGGTCCCGTTCCGGACCCGCGCCGACGCCGCCCGGCTGAGCTCGACCGTCCGCCAGGGCGCGATGGTGACCGTGATCGGCGGCGGGTTGCTGGGCCTGGAGGCCGCCGCCGGCCTGGCCGCCCACGGCGCCTCGGTCACGATCGTGCACCTCGGCGACCGGCTGATGGAGCGCCAGCTGGACCGCGGCGCCGCCCGGCTGCTGGAGCGCCGGATCCGCGATCTCGGGATCCAGCTGCTCTTCAGCCAGCAGACCGAGCGGATCGTCGGCAACGCGGCCGTCAGCGGCGTGCGGTTCGCCGACGGCGACGAGCTGGCCAGCGACCTGGTGGTGATGGCGACCGGCATCCGGCCCGAGATCGGCGTCGGCCTGCGGTCGGGGCTGACCTGCGACCACGCGATCGTGGTCGACGACGAGCTGCGGACCAGCGCGCCGGGGGTCTGGGCGGTCGGCGAGTGCGCCCAGCACCGCGGAATCGTCTACGGCCTGTGGCCGCCGATCGCCGCCCAGGCGCGGACCGCGGGCGCCACGCTCGCCGGCGTGCCGTCCGGCTACCAGGGGAGCCCGCTGGCGACGACCCTCAAGATCGTCGGCATCGACCTCTTCGCCTGCGGCCAGCCGTGGTCCAACACCGACGACGACGACGTCGACGAGCTGATGTCGATCGACACGCGCAACGGCATCTACCGCCGCCTGGCCCTGCGCGACGGCCGCCTGGCCGGGGCGGTGCTGCTCGGCGACCTCGAGATGGCGGGGCCGCTGACCGAGCTGGCCGACGGCAGCGCCCCGGTCCCCGACGAGCTGCTGGATGCGCTCGTCGGCGGGGCCGGGGAGCCGCTGCCGGTCCCCGACGAGCAGCTGATCTGCGCCTGCAACCAGGTCCGGGCCGGGGCGATCCGCGGCGCGGTCGACGACGGTGCCGACAGCGTCGCCGCGATCCGCGAGCGGACCGGCGCGTCGGGCGGCTGCGGCGGCTGCGCGAGCCGGGTCGGGGCGCTGCTGGAGGCGCGCCAGCGGGACGCGGTGGCAGCAGCCGGCTGAGGCGGGCGGGCGGACCGGACGTCCACCCGCCCGCGGCCGTCAGGGCGCGGCCGGCGCGGCGATCGGGTCGAGCGGGTTGCCCGGCTTGATCGTCGCGCAGTTCTGCGGCGCGGCGCGGCCGTCGAAGCGCTGCATCATCCAGTTCGTCGCCTCGGGCAGCCACATCACCATCGCCGTGAAGTGGCTGAGGACGTCGTACTGCTGGTACTCGACCTTGACGCCCTTGGCGCAGTACTGGCGCGCCAGGCTGCGGACGTCGCCGGTGATCATCACGCCGTCGCCGGCGCCGATCCCGGGCTTGTCGCTGCTGGTGCCCTCGAAGTCGCCGTTCGCCGCCTGGCCGACGAAGAGCGGCGTGGTCGGGGTCCCGCCCGTGCCCATGATCAGCTTGTTGACGGTCTCGACGTAGATCGGGATCGATTCCGGCGTCGCGTACTCGGGCTTCGCCATCTGCTTCCACGTCAGGCCGGGGTACTGGCCCAGGACGTTGATGATCGAGGCGTCCTTCAGCTTCTCGTAGATCCGCCGGCCCTGGTCGTTGAGGTACTGGCTGAGGTCGATCTGGAACCCGCGGGCGATCCCGACGACGGCCATCGGCAGCACGCCGGCCCAGACCTGGCTGCCCTCGACGTAGTGGAGGTTGTGGGCCGGGTGGACGAGCACGCCGCCCATCGCCGCCCCGACCAGCCGGCGATCGACGTCGGGCGCGTAGGACGGCGCCAGCTCGGACGCCCACTCGGTCGCGATCGCGCCGCCGGAGTAGCCGAACAGGCCGACCTTGGCGTCGCTGGCGAGCCCGGTCGCCGGCGAGGCGAACGCCGCCCGGACGCCGTCGAGCGTGTGCTTGCCGTACTCGGGCCCGGCGGCGAAGTTGGCCGTCTGCCCCTCGGTGTCGGGGATCGCGACGCTGTAGCCGGCGAACAGGAACGGGGCGATCATCGGGGTCTCGACCGCCGGGATCGCGCCGCCGAGCGTGAGCCCGCCGGCGATCGCGTGCGACGGCTGGTCGTTGGGGCTCAGCGAGTCGTAGAAGGACTGGTAGGAGAGCAGCCGCCGCGAGGCCGAGCCGCCGACGCCGCGGACGATCGACGTCACGTCGGCCGTCGGCTGCCCGATCTGGCCGGTCGAGCGGTAGAGCAGCTGGACCGCCTTCAGCGGCAGCGGCAGGCCGAGCACGTGGTAGGGCACGGTGCGGGTCTTGAGCACCGTTCCCGGAGCGATGTCGGCCAGCGGCGTCGTGCCCGTGTAGCGGTAGAACGGGTCCTGGGCGGGCGGGGGCACGCTCGCCCGCGCGCCGCCGGGGGCGACGGCCAGCAGCGCGGCCAGCGCCACGAGCACCAGCGCCGCGACCGCGCGAGCGCGACCGATCGACGGGAATCCTGCGTTCAGCACCACGTTCGCTCCTCCTGGGGGGGCGCCGCGAACCGACCGGTCCGCGACGGCGTACAGCGGCACCGTAGCCGTCGATACCGCCGGTAGCAACTTCCCCGATCGGGGCTCGAACGAACGTCGAATCCACGGCGCCCCCGGCCTGGACGCCGGCATCGGCCGGATGTCCAGATCGTGGGGCAGGAAGGCGGGGCGGCGGGCGGGCGGCCCGACCGCGCCGATCAGCGAACGATGGTGAAGGGAAGCGCCGCGGTCGCCGACATCGCGCCGTCGGCGACGGCGCTCGCGCGCAACAGGTAGCGGCCCGGCTGCAGGGCCTTCGCCCCGAGCCTGCCCCTGAACCTGCGCTCGTTGCGCCCCGGCCTGCCCGCGAACGAGGACGAGCCGACGAGGACGCTGCGGGTGCAGCTCGGCCGGCTGCGGTTCGCAGCCGTCGGCTTGGCGCAACCCCCCTTTGCACCTCGACGGCCCTGCGCCCGCCTGACGAACTCGAACCGAACCGTGGCGGCGCGATCGAGCGTGAACCGCAACGTCGTTCCGACCGGCAGCCGTCGCCCATGGCGGGCGGCCCGCAGACGCCACCGGGAGGCCGACTGGCGCAGGCCGGTCAGCTGCGGCGGAGCGGCGCTCGGCGCCTTCGGCCCGGGCGCGTCCGGTCCCGGCTTCGGGCCGTCGATCGGCGGGCACCGCAGCGGACACCCGTCAGGAGCCGGCGCGATGACGATCGTCCGTGTCACGGTCGCCGACCGATTGCCCGCGGCGTCGACGCCGCCGACGGTCACCGTCCGCTCCCCCGGAGAGGAGTAGGTGTGGCTCGCCGCGTCGCCGGTCGCCGTCGTGCCGTCGCCGAAGTCCCAGGTCGTAGTCACCGCCGACCACATGTCGAAGGGGCTCACCGACATGTTCACGGGCTGTCCCGCGACCCCCGTCGACGGGACCGACGGATCGCCCAGCAGCGGGCTCGTGCCGTCGGCCGCAGCCGCCATCACGACCGGCGCCGACATGCCTCCGCCCGTCGGTGCCGTCCAGACCGCGATCGCGTTCCCCAGGCCGTCCACCGCCACCTGCGGCCCGCTGTCCTGCAACGAGTAGTCCGGGCCGTAGCCATCCGCTTCGTGGACGTCGACCGGGGCGCTCCAGGCCCCACCGGCGGGGTGGCTCGCCGCGCGCACGGAGCCGAGACCGTCGGGGCCCTCCCAGATCGCGGTCGCGTCGCCCCTGGCGTCGAACGCCACCTGCGGTCCGTAGCCGTAGCCGAAGCTGACCGAACGGGCCCACCCTCCGCTGGCCGAGCGACTCCTCGTCCGAACCTCGTGCTGGTCGTCGACCCAGATCGCAAGCGCGTTGCCCTCGGCGTCGACGGCTACGCCCAGACCGGTGAAGCTCACCCGTCCCACGGACCTGGACCCGCCGATCGTGATCGGGGTGCCCCACGCCGCGTCGGCCGGACGGCTTGCCGTCCGCACGACGGGATCGCTGAGCGGTGCATCCGACCGCCAGACGGCGGTGGCGCTCCCGTGCCCGTCCACGACGACCTGCGGGTCGTAGGCGCGCTCGCCGGCATCGGAGACCCCGACCGGCTCGCTCCAGGCTCCGCGGACCGGTCGCGCCGCCGTCCGGAGGATCCCGTTGGACAACCAGACCGCCGTGGCGTTCCCCTGCTCGTCGCGTGCGACGTCCGGACGGCCCGACGTCTGATCGTCACCGGAGATGTCGACCGGATCGCCCCATTCGCCATCCCGTCGGTCCGCCGCCTGCACCACGACGTCGTCACCGACCTCTCGGTTCCAGACGACGCTGGCGTCCCCCTGCTCGTCGACCGCCAGCTGCGGCCAACGCAGGGAGTCCTCCCCGTCACGCGGCAGCGTCGCGATGACGTCGCCTTGCGGCGCCCACTGCCCGTCGACGGGCCGGCTCGCGGTCCGCAACGTGACCCTCGTGGCGCCGGTCTGCGACCAGACGGCGGTCACGTTGCCGCGCCCGTCGATCCCGAGCTGAAGGCCATGCGCCTCCTGGCCGATCGGAGACAGGGCGGTCGGGGCGCTCCACGATCCGCCGGCCGGCCGGCTCGCTGCCTCGACGATGAAGTCCGTCTCCCCGAACCCCCTGCCCGGCGCTTCGCGAATCCAGGCCACGGTCGCGTCGCCCTGTCGGTCGACCACCACGCGCGGCCACAGGCCGTTGCCACCGCTGCCCGCCGCTGAGAGGGTCGTCGGCGCGAGCCACGTCGGGGCCGCCGACGCGCTGCCGACGCCACCGGCCACGAGGCCGGCCGTGGCGAGCGCGATGAGAGATGGTCGGCCGAACGCCTGCATACACAAACCACTCTATTGCCTCGACTACCGAGCCCCGGGACCCGCCGTAGGGATCAGCGGGCACCGATTGCTACATCGGGCCAACATCATCGGTGGCCCGTCCGCCTACCCTGGACGGGAAGGATGCACGACACGCTGACGCCGATTCCCGAAGCCCCGCGCACGATCGAGATGCGCGACGGGCACGACCTGGCGCCCGGTGCCGGCGCGCCGCTGCTGCACGACGGCTACCGGATCGTCGGGGCCGCCGCCGACGTCCCGCCGATGGAGGGGCGGCGCACGATCTTCGCCGGCCGGCCCGTGTCGGTGTACCGGCTGCGGGGCGGCTTCGCGGCGATCGAGGCCGCCTGCCCCCACCCACACAGCCCCGACTACGCCGGCCTGGTCGCCGATCGCCACGCGGTCTGCCCGGTCCACGGCTGGCACGTCGACCTGGACAGCGGCGCCACCGCCGGGGCGGTCACCGAGCCCGGCGGCGTCGTCGCCGTCCACGACGTGGCCGAGAAGGACGGGCTGCTGTACCTGCGGCTGTCCTCGGCGCACCGCGAGTAGCGCCGGCCGCCTGCCAGCGCGGCCACCCCGCGCTGGACGATCGGCCATGTCCGCGGCGGCGGGCGCCCGCGGCCCAAGCATGGACAGCGGGCCGCGCGGCGGCGGGCCCAGCGGCCCTAGCGTCCGTGGCCCGTTCCCGCCGTCCGACTGGAGCCCAGATGCCAGATCACCCCACGCTGTTCGAGCAGATCGGCGGTGCCCCCGCCGTCGCCGCCGCGGTCGACCGCTTCTACGAGCTCGTGTGGGCCGACGAGCTGCTCGCGCCCTACTTCACCGAGGTCGACGGCGACCAGCTCAAGCGCCACCAGCGGGCGTTCCTGTCGGTCGCCCTGGGCGGCAACGTCAACGCCTACGTCGGCCGGGCGATGGATCGCGCGCACGCCGGGCTCGGGATCACCGACGAGGCGTTCGACCGCGTGGTCGGCCACCTCGTCGCGACGTTGCAGGAGCTGCGGGTCGGGGCCGAGCAGGTCGCCCAGATCGGCGCCGCGCTGGCGCCGCTGCGGGACGCGATCGTCGAGCGGCCCGCGGAGCGCGCGGCCTGACGCTCAGCGCCGCAGCAGCCGGATCGCGTGGGTCAGGATCGGCCCGAGCACCGGCTCGGCCTCGGCCGCGGCCCTCGGCGTCCCGGGCAGGTTGACCACCAGCGTGCGGCCGCGGATCGCGGCGACCCCGCGCGAGAGCGGCCAGGCGTGGGTGTGCTCGCGCGAGGCCAGGCGCAGCGCCTCGGCGATCCCCGGCGCGATCCGCTCGCAGGCGTCGAGGGTCGCCTCGGGCGTCACGTCGTCGACGGTCATGCCGGTGCCGCCCGCGGTCAGGACCAGGTCGACCGCCGCCTCGTCGGCGAACGCCACCAGCCGGGCGGCGATCGCGGCCCGGTCGTCGGGGACCCGCTCGGCGACGGCGACCTCGGCCCCGAGCGCCGCGGCGAGCGCCCGCAGCGCCAGCGTCCCCGGGTCGTCGGGCGGATCGCCGGCGCGCGAGGTGCTGACGGTCAGCAGCGCCGCCCGCACCGGCGGGTCGAGCGGCTTCGGCGCGTCGCGCGGC
>NZ_AGUD01000311.1 GCF_000240225.1 Patulibacter medicamentivorans | reverse complement strand
GGCGCGCTCGGCAGTGCTGGCGCACGGCTCTCGCTTCCCGGCGGCGACCTCCTCGGTCCACGAACACCGGGCATCCACCCGCGGGACGCTCATGACAGAACGCCGGCCAGTGGCCGGCGTTCGTCGTTCTGGACGGTGGAGCGCGGCGGGCAGGTGGCGTCAGTCGTGGGCGGTCGCGGGGCGGTGGCGTCATCTCCTCGCGGTATGCGAGGCGAGCTGACGCCACCTCGACCAGTCCGCTGAGAGCTGACGCCACCTGCCCGCCGCACCCGCCGCACCCGCCGCGCCGCCGGCCTCGTCGGCAGGAAGCGATTCCGGCCAGATCCTGGCCGGAAGGCCTGGAAGGATGGAATCCGTCCTCGGGACCGCCGGAAGACGGGCTGGGGGACGACCCGATCACGACCACGATCCGAGGCTCGCGATGTCCGATCCCAGCTCCCGCATGCTGCGCCTGCTGTCGTTGCTGCAGACCCACCGCTTCTGGGCCGGCCCGGAGCTGGCGGACCGGCTCGACGTCAGCGAGCGGACGCTGCGGCGCGACGTCGACCGCCTGCGCGAGCTGGGGTACCCGGTCGACGCGGCGCGCGGGGCCGGCGGCGGCTACCAGCTGCAGGCCGGCAGCCAGCTGCCGCCGCTGCTGCTCGACGACGAGGACGCGGTCGCGATCGCGATCGGGCTGCGGACCGCGGCCGGCGGCTCGGTGGCCGGGATCGAGGAGACGTCCGTGCGCGCGCTGGCGAAGCTCGAGCAGGTGCTGCCGCCGAAGCTACGCCGCCGCGTCTCGGCGCTGCAGGCGGCGATCGTGCCGAGCCTCGGGCCGCCGAGCGCGGTCGACTCCGAGGCGCTGGCGGTGATCGCCCAGGCCTGCCGCGACAACGAGCGGCTGCGCTTCGGCTACCGCCGCCGCGACGGCGAGACCAGCGAGCGGACGGTCGAGCCGCACCGGCTGGTCGCGCTCGAGCGCCGCTGGTACCTGGCCGCCTGGGACGCTCGCCGGCAGGACTGGCGGACCTTCCGGGTCGACCGGATCAGCGCGCCGCAGAGCTCGGGATCGCGGTTCGCGCCGCGGCGGCCGCCGACCGGCGACGCCGCCGGCTACGTCCGCTCGTCGATCCGCTCGATGCCGGCGCGCTACGAGGCCGTCGTGACCGTCTTCGCCCCGGCGTCCGCGATCCCGCGCGAGGTCGGCTGGCTGCGGGGCGAGGTCGAGCCGATCGACGACGCCACCTGCCGGATCCGGACCCGCGGCGACGTGCTCGACTGGCTGATGCTGAACCTCGGCTTCCTGGCCCACGAATACCGGATCGACGGACCGCCCGAGTTCGTCGCCCACGTCCGCGACCGGGCGCGACGGCTGGCGCGCGCGGCCGGGGCGGACGACGGCGACGGCTCGCCGGCAGGCTCCGGTCCCTGAGCGACCGCGACGTCGCACGACGCGAGCGGGCGGCGACGCGCGGGTCGGGCGTCGTGCCGCCGCCGTCCGGCGCCGGGGCTCAGCCGGTCGCGTCGAGCGCGGCCTTGAGGACCTTGCTGGCGACCGGAGCGGCGGTCTCGCCACCCTGGAAGTTGCTGATCCGCAGCACGCCGATCGCCAGCGGGTCGTTGCCGCCGCTGCGGGTGGCGGGGGCGAAGGCCGCCATCCAGGCGTCGGTGTTGGTGCCGTCCTTGTTGCCGCAGGCGCTGTCGACCGGCGGCGCCTCGGCTCCGGGCTCGGCGTCCGGCGCGGCCTGGCTCTCGCAGTGGTCGCCCTGGGTCGCGCGCAGCTCGGCGGTGCCGGTCTTGCCGGCGGTGGTGACGCCCGGCACGGCGGCCTTCTGACCGGTGCCGCCGCTGATCACGGCCAACATCAGCTGCCGCATGTCGCGGGCGGTGCTCGGCTTGATGATCCGCTTGGCGGGCGCGGCCTTCGTCGACCGCAGGAAGGTCAGCTTCGGCATCCGGCCGCCGTTGGCGATCGTGGCGCTCATCAGCGCCACCTGCAGCGCGGTCGCCTGGACCTGGGCCTGGCCGATGCCGGACTGGGCCAGGTCGCCGACGCCGATCTCCTTCGGCAGCTGGCTGGTCTGGGCCCCCGGGACCCCGGGCGGCGTGTTGAAGCCGAACCGCTCGGCCATCTCGACGAAGCGCTTGGACCCGAGCTTGACCGCCATCGGCGCGAAGACCGAGTTGCAGGAGTGCGCGAACGACTGCACGAGCGTGCCGCCGCACGACTCCTGGTTGGAGTTCTGGATCCCGAGCGCCTCGGTCGCGACCGGATAGCTGGTGGTCGTCTTGGCGACGCCGTCCTCCAGGCCCGCGGCCGCGGTGATGATCTTCATCGTCGAGCCGGGCGGCTGCAGCACGCTCCAGGCCAGACCCTGGAAGCCCAGGACCTCGCCGGTGCGGCTGTTGAGGACGACGACGCCGCCGCCGGCCGGCGCGTCCTGCTGGGCCTCGGCCGCCGCCTTGACGACCGCCAGCGAGATCGAGCTGCGGACGGCCGTCGCCTTCTCGGGCGCGACCCGCTTCAGCACCCGATCGCCGGCCTTGAGGGTCCCGCCCGGCTTGCCGATCAGCTGCGGGTTGAGGATCCGCTCCAGGCCGCTGACGCCGACCTTCGCGTCCGCGGGCACGCCGAGCCGCTTCAGCATCGCCGCGTCCTCGGGCTTGGCCGTGCCGAGGTCGCCGCGGACCTGCTGGGCCAGGTTGGGCACCGGCGAGCTGCGGCTCTCGCCCTCGGCGATCGCTGTCTTGCCGTCGCGGGCGAGGATCGTGGCGCGTGCCGGCATGTCGGTCGTGCGGGTCAGCGTCTCGCCGTCGCGGAGGCCGGGGAAGGTCAGGCGCTTCGCCCAGCGGATCCGGGCCTGGTCGCCGGAGCCGACCAGCGGCAGCCGGACGGTCGCCGAGATCGTCCCGAACAGCCGCGTGCGGGCGAGGACCGGGACGTCGAAGGCGTCGCCGTCGCGCTTCGGCTTGCCGATCCGCAGCTGCTGGACCGTCGCGACCCCGAGCGGATCGCGGACCAGCTGCGCGAACCGCTGCTCGGACGTGCGGCTGCGGACGTCGTCGCTGACGTGGCCGTACATCGCTCCCGGGTCCTGGGCGGTCCAGGCCCGCAGGTAGGCGTCGACCGTGTCCCGCTCGGCCTGGCGGCTGGCACGGGCGTCGAGCACCAGGTAGGCGCCGACGCCCGCCGCGATCAGCAGCGCCAGCAGCGCGATCAGCAGCAGCGGCCGCCGGCCGCCAGGCCCGGAGCCGCGCCGCGCGCGCCCGACCGGGGGACGACCGCCGCGGTCGCCGGCCGCGCGGATCGGCGATCCGGGCGGCGTCCTGCGCCCGCCTGCGCCGCCCGAGATCCCGGATCCCCCACCGCGCGCGCCGCCGGCGGCGCGCGGCGCGGGAGCACGAGCCGTGCCGCCGGAACTCCGTTGCGGAGGACGTCTGCGTCCGGAGGCGGGCATTCGAGCGTACATACTAGTGTCCGATCGATCACCGTTCCGGGCGGGGGTCGCGGACACTGGACGGGCGTCCGTCGCGGCGGTCGGCGGCGACCGGACGTCCGGCGGATCGGAGCCCGTGGCCGGGTAGCGTTCACGGGCGATGACCGTCCTCGACTGGGCGCTGGTCGTGGTCGTCCTGCTGGCGGCGGTCGGTGGCGCGACCCAGGGCTTCCTCGCCTCCGCACTGGGCTTCCTGGGGTTCGCCGCCGGTGCCTTCGCCGGCGTCCGCCTGGGGCCGCTGCTGCTCCCCGACGGGAGCGAGGACGCCAACGCCCCGGTCGTCGCGCTGGTGGCGGCGACGGTGCTCGGGATCGTGCTCGGCGGGCTGATGCAGCAGGTCGGCGAGCGGCTGCGGCGGCGGCTCCAGGACGGCCGGCAACGGCGGATCGGGGTCTCGCTGGACGCCGGCCTCGGCGCCGCCTTCACCGTCGCGCTGGTCGTCGGGGCCGCCTGGCTGGTGTCGGCGATCGCCCTGCAGGCGCCGAACCTGCCGAGCGACTGGCGGTCGGAGATCCGCCGCTCGACCGTCCTGCGCGAGCTGCGCCGGAGCCTGCCGCCGGCCGACGACGCGCTGGCGCTGTTGGCGCGCTTCGACCCGCTGCCGGGGTTCTCCGGTCCCGCCGCGACGGTCGGGTCGCCGGACTCGACCGTGCTCCGCGGGAGCGGGGTGCGGGTCGGCCGCCGCGGCGTGGTGCGGGTCGAGGGCACCGCCTGCGGCGTCGGCGTCGTCGGGTCCGGCTGGGTCGTGGCCCGCGGCTACGTGGTGACCAACCAGCACGTGATCGCCGGCGAGGAGGACACGACCGTCATCCCCGAGGTCGGCGGCGAGCGCCTGCGGGCGTTCCCGGTCCACGTCGACGCCCAGCAGGACATCGCGATCCTGGCGGTGCCGGACCTGACGCTGGATCCGCTGCGGGTGGTCCGCGATCCGCGGCGGGCGACGCCCGCGGCGCTGCTCGGCTACCCGCTGGCCGGGCCGTTCCGGGCCCGCTCCGCCCGGATCGCCAGCCGCCAGTCGGTCTCCGGCGAGGACGCTTACGGCCGCGGTCCGGTCACGCGGCTGGTGCTGCCGTTCCGGGGCCTGGTCGAGCAGGGCAACAGCGGCGGCCCGCTGGTCGACGCCCGCGGACGGGTGCTGGGGACCGTCTTCGCGTCCTCGACCCGCGCCCACCAGCGCGGCGGCTACGCGGTCCCCAACGACGTGGTCAACGCGGCGATGACGGACGTCCGGCCGGGGCGGGCCGTCGACCCGGGTCCCTGCAGCCACTGACCGCGCTTGGTCGCCCTCCCGCGCGATCCCGGCACCGGTCCGGCGCGGGATCGGCACCGGGCGTGACGGGCACGGCGGTCGCGGCTCGCTACGCTGCGGCCCGTGGGTAAGACGCTCGTCATCGCCGAGAAGCCGTCCGTCGGCAAGGACCTGGCCAAGGTGCTGCCCGGGTCCTTCCAGGTCGGGAAGGTCGGGGCCGAGCGCAACGCCCGCTGGATGGAGGGGCCCGACCACGTGATCACGTGGGCGATCGGCCACCTCGTGCAGCTGGCCGAGCCGGACGCCTACGACAAGAAGTTCAAGCGCTGGCGGATGGACGACCTGCCGATCGTGCCGGAGGAGTTCCAGCTCGTCGAGCGCGACGAGGGCTCCAAGAAGCAGATGACGGTGATCCGCAACCTGCTCGCGCGGGCGGACGTCGACGAGGTCATCAACGCCTGCGACGCCGGGCGCGAGGGCGAGCTGATCTTCCGCTGGGTCTACGCGAAGGCCGGCGGCAAGAAGCCGACGCGCCGCCTGTGGCTGTCCTCGATGACCGAGGACGCGATGCGGCGGGCGCTCGCCGAGCTGCGCTCCTCCGACGAGGTCGAGCTGCTGGCGCAGGCCGCCCAGTCGCGGTCCGAGGCCGACTGGCTGGTCGGCATGAACGCGACCCGCGCGGCGACGATCCGGCTGCGCTCGAGCTTCGACGGCGCCGTCTCGCTCGGCCGGGTGCAGACGCCGACGCTGGCGATCCTCGCCCGCCGCGAGGAAGAGATCCGCGCCTTCGTCCCCGAGCCCTACTGGCTGGTCGACGCCCGCTTCGAGGCGCCGGCGAACGAGTCCGGCAAGCGCGCCTACTGGGGCCGCCTGTACCAGGGCACCCAGCCGCGCCTGCCGACGGCGGAGGAGGCCTCGGCGATCGCCGACGCCGTCCGCGACCAGCAGGGCACGATCACCAAGCTGGACAAGACGCGGCGCAAGGAGAAGGCGCCGATGCTCTACGACCTGACGTCGCTCCAGCGCGACGCCGGCAGCCGCTTCGGCTTCACCGCCCGCCGCACGCTCGCGGCGGCCCAGCGCTGCTACGAGGAGCACAAGGCGCTGACCTACCCGCGTACCGCGTCGCGGTTCCTGACCACCGACATGATCCCCGAGATCAAGCCGACGGCGGGCGAGGTCGGCAGCCGTCCGGAGTACCGCAAGGCCGCGGCCTACGTGACCTCGCTCGACAAGCTGCCGCTCGGGCGCGTGGTCAACGACGCCAAGGTCGCCGACCACCACGCGATCATCCCGACCAACGCCCAGCACGTGCTGGAGCGGATGAACGACGACGACCGCCGGATCTACGACATGGTCGTCCGCCGGTTCCTCGCGGTCTTCCACCCCGACGCCGAGTTCGAGAACACGCGGATCGAGACGACCGTCGACGTGTCCGTCGCGGTCGTGCGCAAGGACGACGACGGCAACGAGTCGACCGAGCAGGTTGGCCCGCAGGTCTTCCGGACCCGCGGCCGGGTGCTGCTGGTCGCCGGCTGGCGCGGCGTCTACGGCGAGGAGATCGAGGGCGCGGGCTCCGCCTCCGACGACGAGGACGAGGGGCGCCAGCAGACGCTGCCGAAGCTCGAGAAGGGCGAGGACGTCAAGACGCTCGAGGTCGCGTCCGAGGAGAAGGTCACCAAGCCGCCGCGGCGCTTCAGCGACGCGTCGCTGCTGGGCGCGATGGAGACCGCCGGCCAGCTGGTCGACGACGACGAGGCCCGCGAGGCGATGAAGGACGCCGGGATCGGCACCCCGGCGACCCGCGCGGCGATCATCGAGCGACTGATCGACGTCGGCTACACCGAGCGCGACGGTCGCGCCCTGGTCGTGACCGAGAAGGGCCTCAACGTCATCCGGTTGATCGAGGACCCCGAGCTCGGGCTGACGTCGCCGTCGCTGACCGGCGACTGGGAGCACAAGCTGGCCCAGATCGAGTCGGGCGAGATCACCCGCAAGGCGTTCATGGACGAGATCGCCAAGTACGCCCAGAAGACGGTCACGAAGCTCGACGACAAGCTCAAGGACGTCCGGATCCCGCGGGCCGACCTCGGTCCCTGCCCGGTCTGCGGCCGCTCGATCACCGAGAACCGCAAGGGCTTCTCCTGCTGGTCGAAGGACGATCCGGGCTGCGGCTTCGTGATCTGGAAGAGCAAGGCCGGCAAGACGCTGCCGCCGGCCGTCGCCAAGGAGCTGGTGAAGACCGGCCGCACGGCGAAGGCGGTGACCGGCTTCAAGAGCCGCGCCGGCCGCAACTTCCGCGCGCGCCTGGCCCTCCACCAGACCGAGGAGGGCAAGTGGCGGGTCGAGTTCGACGAGCCGTGGGCCCAGGAGGGGCTGCGGGCGCCCGCCGGCGAGGGCGACGGGATCGCGACCACCGATCCGGCGGCCGCCGCTGCGGCGACCTCGGCCGTCGCGGCGGACGGCGACGGCGACGGCGCCGCCGCGGCCTGAATCGAGCCGGCGACGGATCGGTGGTCCCGGCCCCGGTCCAGCGCGCTCGGCGGCGGCCCGCGAGCCGCCGCTGCAA
>NZ_AGUD01000312.1 GCF_000240225.1 Patulibacter medicamentivorans | reverse complement strand
GGAGCGAACCGCAGGGGGTGGGGCGGACCGCGGGGACGAGGAGCGAACCGCAGGGGGTGGGGCGGACCGCGGGGACGAGGAGCGAACCGCAGGGGGTGGGGGAAACGTCACTCGGCGGCGCCGTCGGGCCGACCTCGTGACGTTTCCCGTCACCGATGGCGGTCGACGTCACCTACCCCGCGACGACGAGCGGGGTAGGTGACGTTTCCCCCCGGTCGCCCGGCGCGCGACTCCGCCCAGCGCCGCTTGCGCCCGCCGCGCCCCCTTCGAACGGTATGCCCGCCGCGCGCCGCGCCCCCTTCAGTCGTCGCGCCCCCTCCAGTCGCCGCGCCCCTTCCAGTCGCCGCGCTCCCTCGGAGTCGCCGCGCTCCCTCGGAGTCGCCGCGCTCCCTCCAGTCGTCGCGCCCCTTCCGCCCGCGGTGCCACTCCGGCCGCCGCCCCCTCCCGCCCGCCGCCCCTTCACGCGGCACGCCCCACCGCCCGCCGCGTCCCACTGCCCGCCGCCCTCCAGTCGCCCCGACCCCGCTGGCCGCCCCCCAACGCCCGCCGTGACAGGATTCGGGCAGCCGAACTTTGGAGGAACCGATGTCCGTGGTGAAGATCAACGCGATCGAGGTCGCGCCCGAGCGTGGCCCCGAGCTGGAGGAGCGCTTCGCCAAGCGCGCCTCCGAGGTCGAGAAGATGCCGGGCTTCGAGGGCTTCGAGCTGCTGCGCCCGGTGTCCGGCGAGACCCGCTACTTCGTCTACACCCGCTGGGAGAGCGAGGAGCACTTCCAGGCCTGGGTCAAGAGCGAGGCGTTCACCCGCGGCCACGCCCAGGCCGCCAAGGACCGGGGCGAGAAGCCGGTCGCCCACGGCTCGGCCGTGCTGGCGTTCGAGGTCGTCGAGCGCGTCGGCGCCGGCAGCTGACCGGCGCCGCGCGCGGTCCCGTCCGCCGGCGCTCCCTCGATCGTCGGCGGATCCAGGTCAGCCGGCCACGTGCGGCGTGCGGATGCCGTTGCGCAGCCGCCGCCGCTCCTCGGCCGCGACCGACCGGAAGACCGCGGTGTTGGCGCCCTCGGTGACGCGCCCCGGCAGGACCGCGAGCCCGTTGCGGATCGCCGCGGCCGTCACCCGGTGCAGTCGCTCCTGGGCCCCGTTCCAGCGCAGCCCGTAGAGCTCGCGCACGCGCGGCGGCAGGCTGCCGAGGATCAGCATGTTGTGGACCTCCATCGCCGGCCGGCCGATCGCGCGGGTCGGGATCGAGTAGGCGGTGAAGCGGCCGACGTGGTGGGCCTCGGGCGTCAGGTGCGCGTCGGCGGCGGCGATCTCGGCCGCGTAGTAGGCGCGGAACGCGGCGTGGTCGGCGGGCAGCACCTCCTCCGGCGTCCCGAACAGCAGCGCGAAGCGCCGCCAGTCCTGCCACAGGGCCTCGCGCTCGTCGGCGGTCAGCCGCCCGACGAGCAGCTCGTGAAGGGTCTCGGCGGAGTCCATCATCACCGCCACCGTCCACAGCATCAGCGGTCCGTGGAGCGCCGAGTAGGGGGTGCCGGCCGGTGTCGCGCCCGCGTCCTCGGGCAGCTCGCCGTTGACCCGCTCGTGCATCTTGTGGACGTAGGCCAGGACCTTGTCGGCCTCGGCCCGGGTGCCGAAGTAGATCGTCTCGAAGGCCAGTCCCGTGCGGACCAGGCGCTTGAACGGCGCCTGCTTGCCGGCGGTGTGCTCCGAGGTCCCGACGTAGTTCAGCGGCTTGATCGCCCCGATCGAGAGCGCCCGCTGGCCGTAGAGCAGCCCGACGGCGCGCTGGGCCTGGACCCGCCGCAGCATCGAGCCGGCCGGGAAGTAGCCCTCGTCGCGGCGGTGCGCCGCGGTGGTCGGGTGGGTCGCCGTCTGCATGCCTACGCCTCCGTCGGGAACGCTGCGGCAAACGGTAACACGATCTGGAACGGGGCGTTATCAGAACTGCCGGGAGCGATCGCCGGCTCAGCGCCCGCCGCGCTCGCGGGCGATCGCCTCGGCCGCCCGGCCCGAGGCGACGAACAGCGCCGCCAGATCCTCCACCAGCGCGTCGCGCTCCAGCGGCAGGTCGTCCCGCAGCCAGGCGCCGACGGTCTCGGCCAGGCCCCCGGCGAGCATCGTCGCGGTCACCTGCAGCAGCGGCTCGGCGGCCGCGGTGACGTCGAACTCCTCGCGGCCGTAGGCGCCGATCAGGGCCACGACGTCGCGCAGCCGGGCGATCCGCCGGGCGGCCAGCGGCCCTGCGGCGTAGGCCTCGGCGAACAGCACGCGGGCCAGGCGCGGGTCGTCGGTGACCGCGAGGAACGCCGTCTCGATCGCGGCCCGCACGCGGGCGTCGATGTCGCCGGGGGCCTCGGCGATCGCCGCCACGACCGTCGCGGTGGTCGTGGCGAACGCCTCGTCGAAGACCGCCACCGCCAGCGCGTCGAGGTCCTCGAACTCCTCGTAGAAGTAGCGGGGCGTCAGCCGCGCCCGCTCGCAGACCCCGCGGACCGTGGCCGCCGCCCAGCCCTCGCCGCCGATCACGTCGATCCCGGCGTCGAGCAGGCGACGGCGACGCTCGGCGCGGCGATCCTCGGCGCTGATGCCGCCGTAGCTGCGTCGTGCGGGTGGGGCCACCGGACGAGTCTCGCACCGTCGGGCGGGCGTCGATCCGCTGGCGCCGTCGCGCAGCGCCGCGCGCCGCCGTGGGCCGCGGGCGAGGAACCGCGCCTGATCCAGATCGACAAGCCGTACAACCTCCGCCACTCGATCGCCTCACTCTGGCTTCGAGAGGGAGTCGATCGGCTGACGGTGGCGGCGCGTCTTGGCCACTCCGCCGCTGCGCTGGAGCGACACTAGGCGCACGTGATCGCGAGGAGGCACGGCGGGCGATCAGGTAGGCAGAGCCGGACGGCGAACGAAGTCTGGCTCCCGGGCAAAAGGCAGGAGCAAGGCAACAGTCGGGCCACAGGCATCGGCGTGGCGTTCCGACCGATGCCAGGCGGATGACGGGCAGTCCACCACGCTCACAAGGAGGTGAACATGAGCAAGAAGATCTACAAGCCCGGTCAGCCGGCGCCCGTCAGCGGTCAGTACCCCGTCGTCGGGCCCCGCGGAGGGTCTCAGGGTCGGGAGGTTACCGCCACCAAGGGCGAGCGGCTCCCCCCGACGCCGCAGCCGGGCATGGGCTACGGCAGCCCTGACAAGACGAAGCACAAGAAGTAGGAGACGTTCCGGAGGGGTCGAGTTGCAGCTCGGCCTCTCCCGCTTCTAGTTCGGAGCCTCAGACAGGACCCTACGCGACGCGGCGAAACCCTGCCAGCAGAGCGTCCCGCAGCAGCCGAGGTGCAGCCAGGGAGTCTCGTTGGCACCGTTGAGCGGCGCGGAGCGGGCGAGCCTGCGCAGTACCGCATGGATGGTCGCCCACCCGGGTAGCCCCTGTTCGAGGAGGCTGGGAATCGCCAGAACCCCAGTCGCCGGACCGTCGTCTCTGGTCGGGCGCGGTCTGGATGGCCCGCGGTGCGAGCGACATCAAGACCGGACAACCCGATCGTCGAATCGTCGATCGCACTGGTTCGTTCAGGCTCATAGCCTCCGTGCAGGAGCGTTAGATGACGTTGTGGGCAACCTCGCAGCGCCAACGAGCGGTGAGACCGCTCCGCGTCGCCGATCGAGCAGCGCGACCGGCTGACGAACTCGTTCCCCAGCGAACAAGCAAGGGCCCCAGCGGGGCCCTTGCGTTCCTCGGAGCCGTCCGGTGCCGGCGAACGGCTCCGAAGCGCGCTAACGCTACTTTTGGGAGCTAGGGCTGCGCGAGCTTCCGCACCTCAGGCCCGTGATGGAGGGTGCTCGTGTTGGTGGTGGCTGCAACGGCGACCAAGACGATCGCCATCACAACGCCGATGCCGAACAGCCCTGCCCTTACCTTCGGATGCCCAGATCCGCTCAGGACCCCCGCTGCCACGACGAGCATCGGCAGGACGAGCAGCGGCCCAAGAACCAGGCCCAGTCCGACGGCGACGACGAGCAGGATCACCACCGGTGCGGCCGGAAAGCTCTTCGGACCGTCGGGTGCTGCGATTCCCTTGGTCATCGTGTCTCCGATCGTACCGCGATCAGTTGGAGACGACCCAGGCTCGTCCGTTGAGGTTCACGTGCTGGTGGATGTACTTGTCAGAGCTGATCGGAAAGCCGCTGACGAACGCCGAAACGGTGCCGGAGGTGTTCGCGTAGAGGGCGTCCTTCGACGGGTCGTTGATGAAGTTGCATTTCTTGGAGTCCCAGGAGTAGCCCGCGCTGCTCCACTGACAGTCGTTCCAGCCGGCGTATCCGCGGCGGGACCGCGAGCCCCAGGCCCAGTTGCCGTCGTAGTAGGCGACGTCAGCGCTCTTCATCTTCCAGAACCCGCAGCCAGCGCCGTGGCAGAGAACGTTGTCGTCGCGGACGGAGTGGATGGCACGGAAGCTGGCGCGCGCGGTCGCCGATGAGGTCTGATCGGCGGTCGCGCCGTTGAGCGGGATCACGACGCCTTCGTCAACAGCCGCGGCGCGGGTGCGCGCACGTCGAGCAGCACGACCGACGGCGAGCGGCGGTGCACCGGGGTGGCTCAGGACCGACCGACAGCTATCGTCGTCGCAGCCGGCGGGAGTGATTCGCGTCGTGACGGTCTCGCCGGGCGGCGCGACGACGATGGCCTGGGCATCGCTTTCCTCCGGGGCGAGCTTGATGCCGTACTTGGAGAGGGCGGCCTTACCACCCGTTTCCACCCGGACCGGTGAAGCGGACGCACCGATAGGTGCGGCCAGCGCGAGCGCAGCAACGGCCGCCGCCGCAGAGATGACGCGAGAGAACATCTGTGACTCCTGTGTTGGCACAACGTGACCCACGGACAGCGTCCGCGAACCCCAGGTCACGCGCTTACTTCGGGACAGCCGAACCGGGCATCGCACACGGCCACGTTCAGCCGGGCCAACCTAGCAGCGACACAAGCGCAGAACTGCCAACTTCGGTGCTACGCGACAAGGCCTCGAACGAACGTCCAGGCGACGCAAGGCGGTGACTCGAACTGGTACGGCGCCTGCTTCGGCCCCCTCGCGCGGCGCCCCCACGGCGAGTAGCAACCCAGCGTTCCTTGGGCGAGAGGGACTGGAGATCGTCGCCGAGATCGAGGCGGACGAGCGGTCGACCGTCCTGCTCGACAAGCGCAAGGGTGGCAAGACCGCGCTAGAGGCGATGCTCACCCACGGGGCCGGGGTCCTGTTGCTGGCCAGGCGCGACCGTCTGGCTCGCGATCCCTACATCGCCGGGGACGCGGAGCGAACCGTGGCAGCCGGCGGCGGCCGAAGGGAGTCGAGCCAACGTCGGTGGTCGGCCGGCGTTCGGCTACCGCGCGGATCCAGAGACGCACGAGCTGGTGGTGGACGACGAGCAGGCCGTGATCGTCCACCTCGGCAAGTAGCCGAGCGCAGGAAGCCCGGGCAGTTCCGGGTGTGCTGCGACGCTGGGGATCAGATTCGCCATCCCGCGCCTAATGTACCTAGAGCGTCACCCAGGGCCTCCGAGCTGTCTAGGGATTAGGAACTCGGTCGCTAGCCCGCGAGGCGCGCGGAGGGGCGCGGCAATACAGCGCCACAACGGGTCAGTGGATCCAGCGCAAGGGCAAGCGTGGTACCACTTGGGCGCTGCGGTTCAGGACCCTGAGCGGCGAGCGCGTCTTCGAGACGTTGGGGCGCGACTACGGTCACGAGCCGATCAGCCGGGCGGAGGCCGAGGAACGCGCCGACCGGCTGCTGGCGCAGGTCAAGCTCGGGCAGTACCGCTCCGCGAAGGAACAGGAGGCCGCGCGCAACGCCGCCGAAGCGGACCGATTCGAGCCCCCGCTCTTCCAGACCTTCGCGGAGGAGTGGTTGGGGCGGCAGATGGTTACCGGCGGGCGAGCCGGGAAGGGCTTGACCGATGCCGGAGCATCCGACCTGCGATGGCGTCTCGCGCACCTTGGTGGCTGGTTCGGCGGGATGTCCCTCGATCAGATCGACGAGGCGGAGGTCGAGCGTTACGCCGCTGCGAAGCGGGCGGCCGCTCCAGGGGAAGGGGGCCTCGGCGCGGTCTCGGTCAACAAGACGCTCGGGACGTTGGAGGCGATCCTGAGAACGGCCGTTCGCTACCGCCACGTGGAACGGAACGTGGCCACGGGCTACCGGGTCATGGCTCCGAAGCACGTGGCGGCGCACCTGGAGACAGCCGCGCAGATGGCGGCACTTCTCAAGGCGGCCGACGCACTCGATCGAGCGCGTCGGGGTCGTCGGGGGCACGGCTACGCGTTGCTCGCGACGCTCCTGCTCGGCGGGCTTCGAATCGGTGAGGCGATCGAGTTGCGGTGGTCGGACGTGAACCTGGCCAAGGGGCGCATGCGCGTCCGTGGCACCAAGACCGCAAACGCGGATCGGCCGATTGAACTGCTTCCGCCGCTGCGCGAGGCGCTGACCGAGCTGAAGGCCCGACGCGGAGGAGCGTCCGGTGACCGGGTCTTCGGAACCGCGAAGGGCGGTCCGGAGAGCCGTGGCAACCTGTCCCGCCGGCTCCTGCGGCCGGCGATCACGGCGGCGAACGAGCAACTGGCCGATCTGCACGAGGACCCCATCAACCCCGACCTGACGCTGCACGGGCTGCGGCACACCTGCGCCTCGATCCTGCTGTATCTGGGGGAGGACCCGGGCCACGTGGCGGACCAGCTTGGTCACGCCGATCCGGGATTCACCTACACCCGGTACCGGAAGCGGATGCGGCGTATCCCGGGCGAGGAGGAGCGGATCCGGCGCTTGGTCTACGGGGGCCCCGCTGCCTGTCGAGGAGGTGTCTGCCGTCGCCTAGCCTGTTCCGGAGGCCGGTGCCCGGCGCCGGCCTCCGATCGAGCCCCGCGGCTACGGGGCGAAGGCCGACGGGGTTCCCGAGGGGCCAACGGTGAAGGCACTGGCCGTTGCCGGGCCGACCACGAGGACCGCAGCGGTGGCGAGTGGCGCTGCCAGCCGCAACGCTCGTGTGAGCGACGGACACGCTCCATCGCTGGTGGCCAGAACCCGGGACGGCGGCAGACCAGGAAGCTGGCTGTGTGCAGACGCCGAAGCAACCAGTGCAACGGGCGGATGGCGGGCCAGATGGCAGGCAGAACCGGACGATCAGTCAGACGTTGGCCTCCGTTGGTGCCGTCTCCTGGGCTGGGTAGCGTGGGGCTGTGTCCAAGGAAGAGCATGAGTCGGCTTGGTTTGGTGGGCGCGACGGACGGTTCGTCGTGTTCAGGGTGAACCGCCGACCTCTCGACCCGCCCGATGGGCTCTTTCCACGTGAGCCTGGTGGAGTCTTCGACCACTTCCAGCGGATGCTCGCTCCCGGGTACCCGGTCTCGACGCAGGGCAAGGCTGAGCGGATCTGGCGTGTTGGAGGGATCGAAACTGACCCGGACCTCCAGTTGATGACCGGTCAGATCGGCTGGCAGTCGGGCGCTGTTAGCGTCGGCGATCGGTGGTCAGATGACGACAAGGCGTACCACCCTGGGCCTGATGGGCCGCATGGCGACCGTGCCCTTCCGTTCGGGTTTGACGGGGAAACGCGCCTACTGACCGTTCTTCGCGACTCGCAGATCAAGGCGACGACGATCGCGGGTGTGCTCCAGAAGATCCTCCAGGCCAACGAGGACGAACTGGATCCCGAAGACCAGACGACTGCGTGGGCGGTTGAGCCGGTCCTGGACAAGGTCGAGTTCATCGCATGGCTGAAGAGCGTCGACATCGTTCAGAAGGTGCAGTTCGTCGCCAAGCTGCCGAATCCGGAGCCGAAGGATGCATTCGCGGAATTGAGCGAGCGGATGAAGGCACGCCGCGGCACCACGTTCATCGAGGAGATGTCGTCCGACCGGCCGAGCGGCCTCGTCGGGATCCAGCACGACCGCGACTTTCGCCAAGCTGTCGCGATGGGGCAACACGGCTTCGCCGAACTGAAGGGGCAGGGAAGGCGCGGCGAGCGGCCCAGCTCCTACAACCAGGCCGACAACGTGGCGACCGAGGCAGTGGGCGCGTTGCCGCACGACTGGGCGACGGTGAGAGGACTCGTGAAGGATCTGCTGCGCGGCAAGCTGCGGAGGTTCATGGAGGAGGGGGATGGCTGAAGGCAGCGATCTTGATCGGCCGGTAGGTGTCTGGCGCGCGGTCGGAGAGCTGAACCTGCGAAGCCTGTGGCCGGAAGGCGCGTTGGGTGTGCTGATCGGCGGCGGAGGGGCCGGGATCTTGCTTGCATCTGTGGGTCTCTCGGCCCGAGTCGCGGTCGCGGGCGACCTGCTTGCCCTCGGCGGCGCTCTGGTCGCGGTCGTCTTCACCGCCCTGGTTCTCGTCGTATCGATCCCGTCGAACACCTACATTCGAATGCTCGCGGCGACCAGCGGGGGAGGGATCCAACGGTTTCTGGATCCCTTCCTTGTCGCCGTTGGAACGCAGGTTTCGGTGATCCTCCTGGCCATCGCCTACAAGGCCGCTGCGCAGGCGGTGCCGAGCGGCATCGAAGGAACTGCTTGGGTTCTGCTCGGAACGCTATTCGTCTTTGGCCTGCTCGACATCGTGGCTCTCGCACGCAGCCTCGTACGGCATGGGGTCCACCGGGCAGCGGACGCTGAACTCACTCAGCGCGATGACGGGGACGGCACGGCGCCGGTACGTCGACTGCCCCGCCGAGGTTGAGTGGGGTACAGACCCCGGCTGCTGGGCAGAGAATGAGAACCTGTGCCCGGTTTCCTCAAGGCGTCGCGATAGGGCGCGCCCCTCCAAAACGACGAACGCCCCGCGGATACGGGGCGCTCCGAACCAGTGGACGTAACAAGACTCGAACTTGTGACCTCTCGCGTGTGAAGCGAGCGCTCTAACCAACTGAGCTATACGTCCGGGGCCCGCCATGGTACCCGCCGACGAGTGGCGATGTCTGCTGGCGGGCTGGGCGTGGCGCCGCGCCGCGACGCTGGACGGGCGCCGGATGGTGCAGGATGCTGGACTTCATGAGCGACACGACTCCAGGCCCCACCAGCGACGACGAGGCCGCCGCCGTCGTCGCGACTCCCGACGAGGGGCCGGCGAACCCGCAGGCGGATCCGGTCGACCACCAGTCCTCGCCGCCCGGAGGCCGGGGCTACGACGATGACCAGGTCGCCGTCGATCCCGACGACGCGCCGTCGGCCAACTCGTTCCTGCTGCAGATCATCGCCGGTGCGCTGATGGTCGTGGTGCTGCTGACCGTCGCGGCGATCACCGGCTCGGACATCCTGCTCGGCGTCGCGCTGCTGTCGATCCTGCCCGGGATCGCGCTGGTGGTGCACGCGATCTTCAAGATGATGTCGACCGACTGACGGGCGCGTGGGCGAGGGGCCGCGGCTGGACCGCCCCGCTCGCCCCGACCGCCTCGGGTACCATCGCCCGACGCGGATCCTCGGGATGAGCCCGTCGTCGACGGTGTCGATGGACGAGTCCCCGTGCGACGCCGGCCCGTGAACCAGGTCAGGTCCGGAAGGAAGCAGCCTTAAGCGATCGTCGGCGGGCGCATGGGTGCCTCGTTCGGAGTCGTCGGCGGCGGGCTGATCCCGTGGGTCCGCGTTCCCGTCGCCGCTCCGTCGTCGGCGACCGGGCGGTCGCTTCCTCGACCGGTGCGGGACCGAACATCATCTAGGCTGCGGCGATGCCGGCGACCGCGCCCCAGCTGACCCTCCACGCCCTGCCGCCGTCGCACCCCTGCCTGACGGTCGAGGCGGCGCTGCGGCTCAAGGGCCTGGAGTTCGAGCGCATCGACCTGTCGATGACCGCGCGCGACCGCCCCGAGCAGGTCGCGGCGATCTACGGCGAGGGTCGCCACACCGTCCCGGGCCTGCTGATCGACGGCGAGCCCGTCCACGGCTCGCGGGCGATCCTGGCGCGGATCGAGGCGCTCGCGCCCGACGTCGCGCCGCTCTTCCCGGAGCCGATCGCCGACGCCGTCCGCGAGGCCGAGCGGTGGGGCGACGACGAGCTGCAGGACCTCGGCCGGCGACTGCCGTGGGGCGCGCTGCACTTCCGGCCCGAGGCCCTGAACTCGCTCGTCGGGGGCGCGCCGCTCGACCCGGCCGGCACCGACTTCGCGATCAAGTTCGCCCACGTCGCGTGGAAGTACCACGGGATCACCGCGGTTCGGCTGCACGAGGACCTGGCCGGCCTGCCGGCCAAGATCGAGCGGATCGAGCGGTTCGCGCAGGAGGGCACGATCGGCGGCGAGCAGCCGAACGCCGCCGACCTGCAGATCGGCGCCACGATCAGGATCCTGCTGGCGGTCGGCGACCTGCGCCCGCTGCTGGCCGGGACGACCGCCGAGGCGATCGCCACGCGCTTCCTGCCGCCGGCCACCGGCGAGATCCCGGCCGGGGCGTACCCGGCCGGGTGGGTGCCGGCGCGCTAGCGGCGCGCCGCCACCGCGGCCAGCTCCGCGACCGCCGGGTCGTTCGACAGCGACGGGTCGACCGGGGCGCTCTCCGGACCCTGGCGCAGCCGTAGGGTCAGCGGCACCTCGCGCGGGGCGGCGTTCGGCGGGTCGGCCGGGAACCGCGTGTGGTGCTCGGGATGGCGCGCCTGGTAGTCGATCATCGCCTGCACCAGCCGCGGCTCGCTGAAGCGCGGGCCCCACAGCTGGACGCTGATCGGCAGTCCGGCGTTCGAGGTCGTCCCGACCGGGAACGAGACCATCGGCCACGACAGGTCGTTGGCGATCTGGTTGTAGCGCCGCAGCGGCAGCCCGGCGCTCGGATTGGCGGGGTTGCGCTTGCCGACCTCGGCGCCGATCGACATCACCAGCATGATGTCGACGCCCTCGTCGTCCAGCGACTTCTGGTACTTCGCGATCAGCTCGCGACGCCGCCGCTCGCCCTCGCGGCGGGCCTTGGCGGTGATCCCGGCGTTGAGCGCGATCGCGGCGTCGAAGGTCGGCGCCACCGCCGGGTCGCTGCTGCCGCCGGGCCGCCGGCCGTACTGCGCGGCCAGGGCGCTCGCCACCTCCGGCGGCTGCGTGGCCGCGAACGCCTTGACCGCCTCGACGTAGCTGATCTCGGCGCGGTTGGCGAAGACGACCGCGTTGCGCGGCGTGACCGGGGTGCCGTCGATCGTCTCGAGCACCGCCGGGTTCAGGTAGTACGGGTTCTCGCCGTCGGCGTAGTCCGGCGCGCTGCCGTAGGCGGTGATGTCGAGGCCGCGGAACTCCTTGACCGTCGCGCCCATCGCCGTCAGCTCGGCCCGGACGCGGTCGAACGCGGCCTTGTGGTCGGCGTCGTAGAGCGACTGCGGCGACTGCTTGACGACCTCGGTCGACTTCACCGAGCCGTCGTCGTTGTAGACCGTGCGGGTCAGCCAGTCGGTCTGGGGGATCCCGACCGTCAGGCCGGTCAGCGGCTTGGAGCCCTCGCGGGCGGTCAGCGGCAGCGTCGGGAAGGGGATCGGGGCGGCCGCCGACTGCGGGTCGTTCATCGCGTCGGGGCCGATCAGCGCGTTCATGATCAGCGCCGCGTCGCGACCCGAGCGGGCGAGCGGCCCGAGCACGTCGTAGGTGGCCGACAGCGGCATCACGCCGGCGACCGATCCCAGGCCGAGCGAGGGCTTGATCGCCGAGGCGCCGTTGATCGCCGCCGGCCAGATGATCGAGCCGCCGGTCTCCTCGCCGATCGCGGCCGCGGCCAGCCGGTTGATCGGGGCCGCGCCGGAGCCCTGGCTCGACCCGCCGGGGATGTAGTCCTTGTTCCAGCCGTTGCCGGCGAAGTTGCCGGCGATCACGCCCGAGTAGGCCGAGCAGATCGTGTGGCCGATGATGACCGCGCCCTGGGTCCGCAGCCGGGCCACGGCGGTCGCGTCCTCGAGCGCGATGTTGGCGGCGAAGTTCGGGGTCCCGTTCTTCGCCGGCCGGCCGGCGACCCCGACCGAGTCCTTGACTCCGATCGGGATCCCGCACAGGTACGGCGTCGCCGGGCCGCCGGCGCGCATCGCGGCCAGCTGGCGGTCGGCGCGGCGGGCGTCCTCGAGCGCCGCCTCCCGGTCGATCCGGACGAAGGTGTTCGAGCCGCCGTTGTCGCCGTAGACCTCGAACGGCCCGTTGAACCGCTCGATCCGGTCCATGTACGCCTGGGTCAGCTGGAGCGAGCTGATCTCGCCGGCGCGCAGCAGCGACGCCAGCTCGACCACCTCGTGGTCGACCAGCGGCTTGCCGAGCGCCTTGACGGCGGCGGCGTCGGGCAGCGGGGGCGGCGCGGCCGCGCGGACGCTGGCGCGGCGGACCTTGGCGCGCGGGGTCAGCTGCGGCGCGACCGCGGTGGTGGCGGCGCCGGCGAC
>NZ_AGUD01000313.1 GCF_000240225.1 Patulibacter medicamentivorans | reverse complement strand
GGCGGCGTCCGCGAGCGCCGCCGCCGGCAGCGCCAGGCCGACGGCCCCGCGCCGCAGCGCGCCCCGCAGGTCGGCCGGCCGCGGATCGCGGGCCGCGACCGCCGCCCAGACGCCGAACGGCTCGCCCAGCGCCAGCGCCGCGTCCTGCCAGGTGGCGAGCAGCTGGCGCTCCTCGTCGACCGGCAGCGCGTCGAGCCCGAGCGCCAGCGGCGGCACCAGCAGGGCCCGGTCGATGGCGGCGGCGAAGAGCCCACCGGCCCGCCGGTCGAGGTCGATCTGCCCCTCGTCGATCGGGTACGGCGGCTCGCCGGGAAGCAGCAGCGCCCACTCGCCCTCGGCCTCGCGGACCGTCCGCGGCCCCTCGGTGCGGGCGGAGAGCGCCGCCAGGAACGGCTCCGGCCACGCGTGCTGGTGCAGGTCGGTCGCGAGGGCCATTGGCCGAATCTAGCAAACCGGGTCCGATTTAGGGAATTAGACGCCGAGGTGGTCCAGGACCCGTCAATCGGGCGCCCACGAGCGCAGCATCTGCCGGATCGAGACCGCGATCACGTCGCGCCGCTCGGGCTCGTGCGCCAGGTGGTCCAGCAGCAGCCCGTCGACCATCGACGCCATCGCCCGGCCGTCCCGCTCGGGCTCGGTCGAGCCGGCCGCCAGCACCAGCGGCACGCAGAGCCGCCAGAAGATCGCCGCCGCGCCGCTCATCCGCTCCCGCAGTCGCGGGTCGCGGACCGCGGCCAGCTCGAACTCCATCCGCGCCAGGTGCATCTCGCGGTTGTCGTCCATCCAGGCCAGCAGCGCGTCGACGAACGGCTCGACGTCGAGCTGGGCGTCGCGCGGCGCCATCGCCACCGCCAGCCGGTGGGCGATCTCCGAGACCTCCGCCCGGCAGCGCTCGACGAGCCGCTCGACCATCGCCTCGACCAGGCCCTCGCGGCTGTCGAAGTAGTAGGTCACCGACCCGTGCGGCACCCCGGCGGCCCGCTCCACGGAGCGGTGGGTGACCGCCTGGAGCCCCCCCTCGGCGACCAGCCGCAGCCCCTCCTCCACCAGCAGCTCGCGGCGATCGGGGGGCGTCGTCACAGCGCGGACCACCTGTGCAGTATCGCACGGTTCCTTGACGGTCGGCGACGGATCTTCTACAAACGTAGAACAAATTCTCCAACTGGAGAACCGCTGCCGTCCCGACCGGAGGTCCCCGTGCCCACCCGTGCCCCAGCCGCGCCCGTGCTGATCCTGCTGATGGCGTGCGTCGCCCAGTTCATGCTGATCCTCGACGACACGATCGTGAACGTCGCGCTGCCGACCGTCGGCGAGGAGCTGGGCTTCTCCGAGTCGTCGCTCTCGTGGGTGGTCAACGCCTACTTCCTGACCTTCGGCGGCTTCCTCCTGATCGGCGGCCGGATCGCCGACCGGGTCGGCCCGCGGCGGATGTTCACGATCGCGCTCGCGGCCTTCGCGGGCGCCTCGGCGCTCTGCGGCCTGGCCTGGGAGCCGGAGGTGCTGGTCGGCGCCCGGGCGATCCAGGGCCTCGCGGCCGCGATGCTCTCCCCCGCCGCCCTGTCGATCCTGCTGGCGACCTACCGCGAGGAGCCGGGTCGCGGTCGCGCGCTGTCGGTCTGGGCGAGCCTGATCGGGCTCGGCGCGGCGACCGGGCTGCTGGCCGGCGGCGTGATCGTCGAGCTGCTCGACTGGCGCTGGGTCTTCCTGGTCAACCTGCCGATCGCGCTCCTCGCCCTGGTGCTGGTGCCGCGGATCGTCCCGGCCGACGACCAGCGCGACGCGCGGACCTCGCCGAACGTGATCGGCGCGACGCTCGGGACGCTGGCCCTGCTGCTGCTCGTCTTCACCGTCGTCGAGACCGAGCACGCCGGCTGGACGTCGACCCGGACGCTGCTGGGCTTCGCCGGGGCGCTGCTGCTGGCGGTCGCCTTCGTCGCCAGCGAGCGGCGGTCGGCGTCGCCGCTGCTGCCGCCGGCGCTGCTGCGCCGCCGGCGGGCGATGGTCGCCAACGCGGCCGTCTTCCTCGGCGCCGGCGGGCTGCTGGCGATGTTCTTCTTCCAGACCCTGTTCATGCAGCGGGTGCTGGGATGGTCGGCGCTCAGCACCGGGCTGGCGTTCCTGCCGTTCAGCGCGACGATGGGCGTGATGTCGGCGATCGCCGGCAGGTTCCTGATGCGGATCGATCCGCGGCTGCCGATCGGCGTCGGGCTGCTCGCGGCCGGCGGCGGCCTGTGGCTGATGAGCACCCTGACCCCGGCCAGCTCCTACGCCGGCCACCTGATGCCGTCGCTGATGCTGACCGCGGGCGGTCTCGGGATCGGCTTCGTGGTGCTGATGGACCTGGCCACCGGCGGCGCCGAGGATCGCGACGGCGGCCTCGCGTCGGCGCTGCTGACGACCGGCCAGCAGGTCGGCGGCGCGATCGGGATCGCCGCGATGGTGACGATCGCGACGACCCGCACCGAGAGCGCGCTCGCCGACCGGATCGCCCCGCCGCAGGCCCTGACCGACGGCTTCACCGCCGCCTTCCAGGTCCAGGCCGGCGTGATGGCGGCCGCCGCGGTGCTGGCCGTGGCCCTGCTGGGACCGGCAGCGCGGCGGAGCCGGGCCGCGACGACGCAGGCACTGGCCGGCGAGGCCACGACCTGAGGTGGCGTCAGCCCGACGCCCGCGCCGAGAGTGGCGTCAGCTGGCCGCGCCTGGCGCAGTCAGCTGACGCCACCGCCGCGGAGGGCGGGCAACTGACGCCACCGCCCTTCGCCGCGCGTCAGATCCCGGCCGCGGTCCCGGTTCCGCCGGCCGGCGGGGCGGACTCGACGACCTCGTCCTCCCACTCGACGGCCCCGCCGAGGGCCGCCGACTTGACCACCTTGAGCGACAGCAGCGCGCACTTGACGCGGGTCGCGGAGATCTCGATCCCGAGCAGGTCCATGATGAAGTCCTGGTCGAGCTTGAGCAGCTCGTCGACCGACTTGCCGACCAGCTCCTCGGACGCCATCGAGGCCGCGGCCTGGCTGATCGCGCAGCCGTGGCCGTCGAACTTGACCTCGGTCACCCGCCGATCGTCGTCGACTCGCAGCATCACCTTCAGCTGATCGCCGCAGAGCGGGTTCTTGTCCTCGTACTCGAGGTCCGCGGGATCGAGGACCCCCCAGTTCCGTGGACGCTTGTAGTGGTCGAGGATGTTCTCGCGGTAGAGCTCGTCCATGACGCTCTCCATGGTCGCAGGTACGGGTCGCCGCACCGCTGCGACGCGGCTCGGCCGCCGCGGCGTGACGCCGTGCGGGCCGCTCGCCGGCGTCCGCGCGTGACCGAAACGCCACCTACGGCCACAACGACCACAACGCTGACGGGGACCGTCGACCGCCCTACCTTCGCGTCCGACCTCGGGGCCAGGGACCCCGGGGACGAGGGAACCGGGAGCCGCGCAGGAGCGACTCCGCACCGTTCGGAGGAGGGACGAGATGTCCGCAGCAACCGTGGGAACCGCCGCGCCGCCAGCGCGCACGCCGTGGCACCGGCGCCTGTACTTCTGGGTCCTGGTCGGGATCCTCGCCGGGGGCGTGCTCGGCGCCCTGGCACCCGGCTTCGGCGCCAGCCTCGAGCCGATCGGCAGCTCGTTCGTGAGCCTGATCAAGATGGTGATCGCGCCGGTCGTCTTCTGCACCGTCGTCGCCGGCATCGGGTCGCTCGACTCGCTGCGCAAGGTCGGCCGGATCGGCGGCAAGTCGCTGCTCTACTTCGAGGTCGTCACGACCCTGGCGCTGGCGCTCGGGCTGATCGTGATGAACGTCCTGCAGCCCGGCGACGGCGTCCACGCCGACCCGACGAAGATCGCGGTCAGCGACACGGTCTCCGGCTTCATCACCCAGGGCGAGCACCAGCACTGGTACGAGCCGCTGACCCACATGATCCCGTCGAGCGTGGTCGGGGCGTTCGCCGACGGCGACATCCTCCAGGTGCTGTTCTTCAGCGTCCTCTTCGGGGTCGCGCTGAACCTGATGGGGCCGACCGGCAAGCCGATCGCCGCCGGCATCGACACGCTCGCCCAGGCGTTCTTCCGGATCGTGCGGATCGTCATGTACGCCGCGCCGATCGGGGCCTTCGGGGCGATGGCCTACACGGTCGGCGAGTACGGGACCGAGGCGCTGACGAGCCTGCTGCGGCTGATCCTGATCTTCTACGGCACCTCGCTGTTCTTCGTCCTCGTCGTGCTCGGCGGGATCGCCTGGCGCAACGGGGTCAACATCCTCAAGCTGATCCGCTACTTCAAGGACGAGCTGCTGGTGGTGCTCGGGACCAGCTCGTCGGAGTCGGTGCTGCCGAACGTGATGCGCAAGCTCGAGCACCTCGGCTGCTCGAAGCAGGTCGTCGGCCTGACCGTCCCGACCGGCTACTCGTTCAACCTCGACGGGACCGCGATCTACCTGACCCTGGCCGCGCTGTTCGTCGCCCAGGCGCAGGACGTGACGCTGTCGCTCGGCGCCCAGCTGGGACTGGTCGGGATCCTGATGCTGACCTCGAAGGGCGCCGCCGGCGTGACCGGATCGGGCTTCATCGTGCTGGCGGCGACGCTCTCGTCGCTGGGGACGGTGCCCGTCGCCGGGATCATGCTGATCTTCGGGATCGACAAGTTCATGTCCGAGTGCCGGGCGCTGACCAACACGATCGGCAACAGCGTCGCCAGCATCGTCGTCGCCCGCTCCGAGGGGCAGTTCGACGAGGCCAAGGCGCGGCGGGTGCTGGACGGCCTGGAGCCCTATCGCGCCCCGCAGCTGGCGCCCGCGGACGACGGTCCGGCGACCGCGCCGGTGCCCGCCGACGCGCCGCGCCCGCAGCCGCACGGGGCGCTGGTCCCGGGTGCCGGCACGGCCTGATCCGGGCGTCCCGGGAGCGTCCCCGCGACGCTCCCGGGACGACGACCGGCGCGGCCGCTCCCGCGGGGCGGCCGGCGGCTGGCACCATGCGCTCATGCCGCGGGCGCGCTGGAGCGGTTGGAGCCTCGCCCGCCGGCTGCTGGTCCTGCAGCTGGCGGTCGTCGCCGTGGTCGTCGCGATCGGGGCGCTGATCACGATCGACACCGCCCGCGACGGGACCTACGAGCGGCACCGCGACCGCTCGCTCGCCGTCGCGCGGACCCTGGCCGGCGAGCCGGCGGTCCGGCAGGCGCTCGCCGGCCCCGACCCGACGGCCAGCCTGCAGCCGCTGGCCGAGCGCGTGCGGCGGACCACCGGCGTCTCCTTCATCACGATCATGCGCCCCGACCGGACGCGCCTGACCCACCCCGACCCCGCCCAGATCGGCCGCCCGTTCGTGGGCCGGATCGATCCGGCGCTGCGCGGCCGCACGTTCACCGAGCGCTACACCGGGACCCTCGGCCCGTCGGTGCGGGCGGTCTCGCCGGTCTACGACACCCGCGGCCGGATCGTGGGCCTGGTCGCCGTCGGCGTGCTGCTGGACCGGATCGGCGACCTCGCCGCCGACCAGGTCCCGCGGCTGCTGCTGCTCGCGCTGGCGACGTTTGCGATCGGCGGGACGCTGTCGCTGCTGCTGGCGCGACGGATCCGGCGCCAGACCCTCGGGCTCGGGCCGGAGCGGATCGCGGCGCTCTACCAGCACCACGACGCGACCCTCCACGCGATCCGCGAGGGCGTCCTGGTGACCGATGCCGGCGGCCGGCCGCTGCTCGTCAACGACGAGGCCCGCCGGCTGCTGGACCTGCCGGACGGCGAACCGGACGCGCTCGACGGCGGCTCGCGGCTCGACGAGCTCGTGCACGACCCCGGGCTGCGGGCCGTGATCGCCGGCGACCGGCCGCTGCGCGACGAGACGCTGCTGGTCGGCGACCGGGTGCTGCTGGTCAGCCACGCGCCGACGTCGATCGACGGTCGCGCCGCCGGATCGGTGACCACGCTCCGCGACCGCACCGAGCTCGAGGCCCTGTCCCGCGAGCTGGACGCGGTCCGCGGGATGGCCGACGCGCTGCGCGCCCAGTCCCACGAGGCCGCCAACCGGCTGCACACGATCGTCGGCCTCGTCGAGCTGGGACGCACCGACGAGGCGATCCGCTTCGGCAGCGACCAGGCGGCCGTCGCCGGCGAGCTGCTGGCCCGGCTCGAGGAGCGGATCGACGAGCCGGCGCTGGTCGCCCTGCTGCTGGGCAAGGTCGCCACGGCCGGCGAGCGCGGCAGCGTCCTGCGGATCGCCGACGACAGCGCCGTGCCCGCGACCGGGCTACCGGCGGCGGACCTCGTGACGATCGTCGGCAACCTGGTCGACAACGCCCTCGACGCCGCCGCCGGACGCCCCGACCCGGCGGTCGAGATCGACCTGCGACGGGACGGGGCGACGGTCGTCGTGGTCGTCGCCGACCGCGGTCCCGGACTGCCTCCCGGCGATCCGTCGCGGCTCTTCGAGCCGGGCTTCACCACCAAGCCGGCCGGTCCCGGCGGCCGCGGGATCGGGCTGGCCCTGGTCGCGCGGACCGCGCGCCGGCTGGGCGGCAGCGTGGTCGCCCGCGACCGTCCCGGCGGCGGCGCCGAGGTCACCGTCCGGCTGCCGCTGCCGCACGCCGCGTCCCCGCCACCCGCGAGGATCGACCCGTGATCCGGACGCTGATCGTCGACGACGACGCCCACGTCGCCGACGTCCACCGCGCCTACGTCGAGCGGCTCGACGGGTTCGCGGTCGCGGCGGTCGTCCACCGCGGGACCGAGGCGCTCGAGGTCGTCGCCGCCGGCGGCGTCGACCTGGTGCTGCTGGACCTGTACCTGCCGGACCTCCACGGGCTCGAGGTCTGCCGGCGGCTGCGAGCCCAGGAGACGCCCGCGCGGGGTCCCGTCGACGTGATCGCGGTGACCGCCGCGCGCGACGTCCGGACGGTCCACCAGGCGCTCGGCCAGGGCGTGGTCCAGTACCTCGTCAAGCCGTTCACGTTCGCGGCCTTCCGCGACAAGCTCGAGCGCTACGCCGCCTTCCGCAGCCGGGTCGTCGACGACCGCGAGGCCGACCAGGCGACGGTCGACGCGCTGTTGGGCGGGCTCCGCGGATCGCATGCGGCGCCGCTCCCGAAGGGCCTGTCGAAGCCGACCTACGAGCTGGTCGCCGCGACCCTGCGCGAGGCCGGCGAGGAGCGCTCGGCGGTCGAGGTCGCCGCCGCCTGCGGGCTCTCGCGGGTGACGGCGCGGCGCTACCTCGAGCACCTGGTCGGCGAGGGCCGCGTCGAGCTCGGGATGCGCTACGGCAGCTCGGGACGGCCCGAGCACCGCTACCGCTGGGGCGCCTGAGACCGCGGGCTTCACGGTCGGGCAACACCGGCCGGCGGGGCAGCCGCGAGCCTGCGGGACGATGCGACCCGTCCCCCGCTCCCTCCCCCTGGCCGCCGCCGCCCTGGCGCTGCTGGCCCTGCCCGTCGCGGCGACCGCCGACCGCGGCCACGGCCGTTCCCCCGCCGACGGCCCGGGCGCCACGCGTCCCGACCGCGGCGACCGCGCGCCGACCCTGCTGGCCCGCGCGACGCTCTCGGCGACCCTCTACCTGCCGGGCCCGGCCTCCGGCGCCGCGCTCGGCAGCGCTCCGATCAACGGCGTCACCCCGCCGTTCCCGGGCCAGCCGATCCCCGGCTTCTCCGGCGTCCTGGTCGAGCGCGACGGCGACGTCCTCGGGCTGGCCGACAACGGCTTCGGCAGCAAGGCCAACTCCGCCGACTACC
Organism: Patulibacter medicamentivorans; assembly: GCF_000240225.1. GTDB lineage: Bacteria > Actinomycetota > Thermoleophilia > Solirubrobacterales > Solirubrobacteraceae > Patulibacter > Patulibacter medicamentivorans. The sequence goes on along the minus strand of NZ_AGUD01000313.1, from coordinate 16,108 downwards.
TGCTCCAGGTCGACCGCGTGCGGCCGCGCTGGCGGACCCGCTTCGGCGGCGACGGCAGCGTCCGGGTGATCGACCCGATCCGCCTCAGCGACCCGTTCCGCAAGGTCCCGTTCCCGATCACCCGCGACGACCGCCAGCTGACCGGCGCCGACTTCGACATCGAGTCGATCCAGCCGGGCCGCCGCGGCACGTTCTGGATCGGCGACGAGTTCGGCCCCTACCTGCTGCAGGTCGACGGTCGCGGCCGGCTGCTGCGCGCGCCGATCCCGCTGCCGGGCGTCAAGAGCCCGCAGAGCGCCGAGCTGGCCCCGGGCGAGAGCCCGACCCTGCCCGCCAGCGGCGGCTTCGAGGCGATGGCCGAGCTGCCCGGCGGCCGCACCCTGCTGCCGATCACCGAGAAGGCCCTGATCGGCGACGGCGATCCGCAGCGGCGGCTGATCCACGAGTTCGACGTGCGGACCGGGCGCTACAGCGGTCGCACCTGGACCTACCGGACCGACCTGCCGACGACGCTGGTCGCCGACGCCCAGGCGCTGGACCGCCACCGCCTGCTGGTGCTCGAGCGCGACGACTTCGAGGGCGCCAAGGCGCTGGTCAAGAAGCTCTACGTGGTCGACCTGCGGCGGACCGCGCCCGACGGCTCGCTGGTCAAGACCGAGGTCGCCGACCTGCTGCGCCTGCGCGACCCCGGCGTGACCGCCGCGACCGCCGGCGTCTTCGGCCTCGGCGACCCGTTCTCGTTCGCCCTCCAGTCGGTCGAGTCGGTGCTGCCGCTGGGCGGCGGCCGGGTGCTGGTGGCCAACGACAACAACTTCCCGTTCTCCAACGGGCGGACCACCGGCAAGCCGGACGACACCGAGCTGATCGTGGTCGACGTTCCCGGGCTGCGGGGTCGCTGAGGGCGCCGCGGGTGGCGGCGGCCGCGCCGCCGCCACCCGCCGACGGCGCAGGATCGTCGGGTTCGCCGCTCGGCGCGGTCAGGTGGCGGTCAGGCCGGCGACGAACAGCCGCACGAGGTCCGCGATCACCGTCTCCAGGTCCGCCGGGTCGGCGCCGTCGGCCCAGTCGGTCAGCAGGAAGCTCGTCGCGCCCATCAGCGCCGTCCAGGTGCGAGTCAGGTCGCGATCGGCGACCGCCCCGGCCGCCGACAGCCGCGCGCTCTCCGCGCCCAGCACGGCCGCCAGCGGCGCCCCGGCGGTCCGGCGGCGGGCGCCTCCGTCGCCGCCGGCGGCGTAGGCCAGCACGAAGTGGACGCGCGACGCGCGCGGGTCGGCGACGAACGGCGCCGCGTAGGCGCGCAGGGCGGCGTCGATCCGTCCGGCGAGATCGGCCGGGCCGGCGTCGAGCGCTCGCCGGACCCCCTCGGCGGCTCCGGCGACGATCCGGGCGTCGAGCGCCAGCAGCACCTCCTCGGCGCTGGAGAAGAGTGCGTAGAAGTGCCGGGTCGTGACCCGCGCCCGGCGGCAGAGCTCCTCGATCGAGGCGGTCGCCGCCGGATCGCCGAACAGCTCGAGGCCGGCGTCGAGCAGGCGCTCGCGCCGCTCCTGGTCCCGTTCGGCTGCGGTCTTGCCGCCGTAGCGCCGGCCGGGTGACGGGTCCTGCGCCATCGCCGGGGACCCTAGCGCCGCACGGGTCGACGGCCGGCCGGCGGCCGAGGAAGTCCCACGCGCCGTTCGCCGTCCGCTAGCGTCGACATTCGACAAGATATCTTGTCGCTTTGGTCCGGAGAGCTTGGAGGAGCCGCAGATGACCACGTCCGAGAACACCCCTGCCGTCACCCGGCGAGCCGCGCTGGCGGGCGCCGCGACGGCCGCCGCCGGGATCGCGCTCGGAGGTCCGCCGATCGCCCGGGCCGCCCGCCACCGCTGGCCGTCCGCCGCGCTCTCGGCCGCACAGGCGCGCCGGATCGACCCCGACCAGTTCCTGCCGGCGAGCCAGCTGCGCAGCTGGCAGTCGCAGCTCGACGGGCTCGGCCTGCGGGCGACGGCCTCGCGCGCCGAGGGCCGCTACATCGACCAGAGCGCCGCCCGGCTGGAGCGGGCCGGGGTCGCGGGCGTCCACCTGGAGTCGCTGTCGATCCAACGCTGGACGCCACGCCGCTGGTCGCTCGAGGTCGGCTCCGGCACCGCCGCCCGACCGCTGCCGACGGCGGCCTACATCCCCTACTCCGGGAGCCTGCCGCCCGGCGGAGTCGCGGCGCCGCTGGCGCTCGTCGACCCCCGCACGCCGCCCGCGCCGGGATCGCTGACGGGCAAGATCGCGGTCTTCGAGGCGGCGGCGCTGCCGGCCAGGATCGGGCTCTTCCTGCAGCTGGCGATCGGGACCTACGACCCCGGGCGCGTGCTCTCGCCGAGCTCGCCCTACGTGCGGCCGTGGCTGAACGGCGTGGTCGCCAGCCTCGAGCAGATCCAGGCCGCCGGCGCGGTCGGCGTGGTCGGGATCCTCGACCTGCCGGGGGGGGGCGGCCGCTGGCTCCTACTTCCCCTACGACGGAGCGCTGCGCCACGTCCCGGGCGTCTACGTCGACCGGACCGTCGGCGCCCAGCTGCGGACCCTCGCCCGCGAGGGGGCGACCGCGCGACTGCAGCTCGAGGCGGACGTCGCGCGGGCCCGCACCCACAACGTGGTCGGCCTGATCCCGGGCGCGAGCCGCGAGCTGGTGGTGCTGCACTCGCACACCGACGGCACCAACGGCCTCGAGGACAACGGCCCGAACGCGATCGTCGCCATCGGCCAGTACCTGGCGCGGCTGCCGCGCCACGCGCTCGGCCGCTCGGTCCTGATCCTGCTGACCAGCGGCCACTTCTACGGCGGCGTCGGCGTGCGGTCGTTCCTGCGCCGCCACCACGACGACCAGGTCCGCCGGATCGCGGCCGCGATCACCCTCGAGCACCTCGGCGCCGACGAATGGGGGCCACGCGCCGACGGCTCGCTCGGCGCGACCGGCAACCCGGAGCCCGCGGGGTTCTTCCTGCCTCGTTCGCGGGCCCTCGCCGACGAGGCCCTGGCGGCCGCGCGACGCGCGAAGGGCACCCCGACCTTCGTCGCCCGCCCGATGAACGAGAAGCCCGACGGCCCCAACCACGCGGCGTGGCCCGGCGAGGGGCAGTACCTGTGGGCCGAGGGCCGGATCCCGACCGCCAACTACATCACCGGCCCGACCTACCTGCTGAACCACGGGATCACCACCACCGACCGCGTCGACGCCCGCCGGATGCGCCGCGAGGCGATGGCGTTCGCGGCGATGGCGGTGCGGCTGGGGCGCGTGCCGCGACGGCGCCTGCGGGCCGAGGACGTGCCGATCGCGTGACGGCCGGCGCGCCCGCTCGAGAGCGGCTCGCGCGACCTGCGCGAGCCGCTCAGCCGAAGATCGACTGCACCCGCCCGATCGACGCCACCAGCGCGTCGATCTCCCCGCGGGTGGTGTGGGCGGCGAAGCTCGCGCGGGTCGTCGAGGGGATCCCGAGCGCGCGGTGGAGCGGCTCGGCGCAGTGCTGGCCGGCGCGGACGCAGACGCCGTCGCGGGCGATGATCTCGGCGACGTCGTGGGGGTGGACGCCGGCCATCGCGAAGGCGGTCAGGGCGCCGCGCCCGGCCGCGTCGCGCGGGCCGACGACGTCGATGCCCTCGATCGCGCCCAGCTGCTCGAGGGCGTAGGCGGTGATCGCCTGCTCGTGGGCGTGGACGGCGGCCGGGCCGCCGATCGCGCCGACCCAGTCGCAGGCCGCGGCCAGGCCGACCGCCTCGATGATCGGCGGAGTGCCGGCCTCGAAGCGGTGGATCCCGTCGGCCCAGCTGGTCTCCTGGAAGTCGACGATCCGGATCATGTCGCCGCCGGTCAGGAAGGGCGGCATGCCGGCCAGCAGCTCGCGGCGAACGTGCAGGACGCCGATGCCGGTCGGGCCGTAGAGCTTGTGGCCGGTCCAGCCGTAGAAGTCGGCGTCGAGCGCGGCGACGTCGACCGGCATCTGCGGCACCGCCTGGGCCCCGTCGACCAGCACCAGCGCGCCGGCGTCGTGGGCGCGGCGGACGACCTCGGCGATCGGGTTGATCGTGCCGAGCACGTTCGAGACGTGGGCCAGCGCGACCAGCTTGACCCGCCCGCCGGCCAGGAACTCGTCGAGCTGCTCGAGCCGGATCCGGCCCTGCTCGTCGAGCTCCAGGTAGCGCAGCGTCGCGCCCTGGGCGATGCACAGCTGCTGCCACGGCACCAGGTTGGCGTGGTGCTCCATGTGGGTGATGACGACCTCGTCGCCCGCCCCCACGTTGGTCCGGCCCCAGCTGTGGGCGACCAGGTTGATCGACTGCGTGACGCTGCCGGTGAAGATCGTCTCGCGGGCGGTCGAGCCGACGAACGCGGCGACCGTCTCGCGCGCGGCGTCGAACGCCGCGTCGGCCTCGCGCGCCAGCACGTGGACGCCGCGGTGGATGTTCGCGTAGTGCGAGCCGCCGAACGCGTACATCGCGTCGAGCACCGCCCGCGGCTTCTGCGCGCTGGCCCCGCTGTCGAGGTAGACGACGTCGTCCTCGCGCTCCAGATAGGGGAACTGGGCGCGGACCGCATCGACGTCGAGGGAGGGCACGTCGGTCGTGGCGGCGGACTCGGTGAGGGGGGCGGAGTCGTGCACGCCGCAAATCCTACCGCGGTGGGCGGAAAACCCCCGGGGCCGGTCGGTCACGGGTTGGGCCGGGACGAACGACCACCCGATCGTGACGTTCCGGTCGCTCGGCGTCCGGAACGTCGCAGACGGCGCGGGGCGGCGCTCGCCGAGGACGGCGAGCCTCCCCCGCGAATCCCTCAGGCCCGCGCGGCGACCTCGTCGCGGATCTTGCCGTAGCCCTCGGCCTCGATCTGGGTGACCAGCTCGGGGCCGCCCTCCTTGACGATCCGGCCGTCGACCAGGATCGAGACCCGGTCGGGCTTGATCAGGTGGAGGATCCGCTGGTAGTGGGTGATGATCAGGGCGCCGAGGCCCGTCTCGGCCTTGACGGCGTTGACGGCGGCGGAGACGACGTTGAGGGCGTCGACGTCGAGGCCGGAGTCGGTCTCGTCGAGGACCGCGACCTGGGGCCGCTGGAGCGCCAGCTGGAGCATCTCCAGGCGCTTCTTCTCGCCGCCCGAGAAGCCGTCGTTCAGGTAGCGCGAGCCGAACTCCTTCGGCACGTTGGTCTGGGCCATCGCGGCCTCGACGACCTTGCGGAAGTCCTTCAGCGAGATCTCGGACTCGCCGCGCTCCTCGCGGTGGGCGTTGATGACCATCCGCAGGTACTTGACGATCGTCACGCCCGGGATCGCGACCGGGTACTGGAAGGCCATGAAGAGGCCCTTGCGCGCCCGCTCGTCGGGATCGGCCTCGGTGATGTCCTCGCCCTGCCAGATGACCTGCCCCTCGGTGACCTCGAGCTGCGGGTTGCCCATGATCACGTTGGCCAGCGTCGACTTGCCCGACCCGTTGGGCCCCATCAGGGCGTGGATCTCGCCCTGGTTCACCGTCAGATCGAGACCCCGGAGGATCTGCTTCTCGCCGGCGCTCACGTGGAGGTTCTTGATCTCGAGGTCAGCCATGGGTCTCAGGGTCGGTGGTGAGGGTGGGGTGGTGCGTTCGTGACTCGGTGCCGCGGCCGGCGACCCGCTCGGGCGCCGGACCGGATGGCCGCCGGGCGCTCAGACGGCCGTCGTGGCGGGGGCGCTGCGCACGTCGAGCAGCGGCGGCTCGCCGTCGCCCGGCGCCTGGAAGCGGACCAGCTCGGCGAGCGTCGTCCGCTGCAGGGCGCTGAACACGCCGCCCTGCACCCGCGTCCACAGCAGCTTGGTGGCGCAGCCGGTGCCGTCGTCGTCGAGGTGCGAGCAGAGCACCCGCTCGCCCTCGCGATCGTCGACGAAGCAGGACATCGGCGCCACCGCGCCCTCGAGCGCGACGATCACCTCGTCCATCCGGATGTCCGTCGCGGGGCGGGCCAGGCGGTAGCCGCCGTGCGCGCCGCGCGTGCTCTCGACCAATCCGGCGCGGCGCAGCAGGGCCACGATCCGCTCCAGGTAGGCCAGGGGCAGCCGCTCCGTATCGGCGACCGTCTTGAGGGAGACGGGCTCGTCGTTCGGCAGCTCTCCCAGGCGCACCATCAGACGCACCCCGTACTCGGCCTTGGTCGTGAAGATCACGGTGCGGAAAGCCTACCAGCGCGGTCGGAGTGACCCGGGCCCGAGCCGCCGTCCCGCCCGATCGTCGGATATGCTCGGCGTCGTCATGAGCGTGCTCGCCGCCACCAGTGGGACCACCTACACGATCTGGCTGATCGTCCTCTGGTTCATCCTGATCCCGGGCTTCGCGGGTGCCGCGATCTTCTACGCGCTGGCCCAGGTCGCCGGGGAGCGGGCCGAGAACCAGGCCTACGCCCGCGGCCAGCGTCAGGACGACGCGGACGTCGTCGTCACCGACGCCTGAGCCGACGCTCCCGCGGCGCCAGCCGCGTTCCTCCGCTCCCGGCCCCGCCGGAGCGGTCGCAACGGGCCCCGGACGGGGCCCGTCGTCGTTCCGGGATCAGCCGCCGAGCGCCGCCGCGTCGACCGACTCGCCGGCCTGCAGCACGGCCCGCGCGGCGTCCAGGTCGCCACCGCCGTTGAACGAGGCGTAGCCGCGGGCGCGGTCGCCCTCCAGGAACCAGACGGCGAAGCGGTCCTCGTCGAGGCTGCCCTGGATCACGGTCCGGTCCCAGCGACGGGCCGGGCCGAGCGACTCGAAGCTGACCCAGTCGGCCAGGTCGCTGAAGAAGTACGGGACCTCGGCGAACGGCGCGTCCTCGCCGAGCCACTGGCGAGCGACGTAGGCGCCCTGGGCTGCGGCCGCCTCCTCGTGCTCGATCCGGACCCGCTCGCCGTGCAGCACCGAGTCGTACTCGCAGATGTCGCCGGCGGCCCAGATCCCGGCCGCCGAGGTCCGCAGCCGGTCGTCGCAGCGGATGCCGCCGCTCTCCCCCAGCTCGAGCCCCGCGCGCTTGGCCAGCATCGCGTCCGGCTGCGCGCCGACGCCGGCGACGACGATGTCGGCCGCCACCGCCGTGCCGTCGGCCAGCACCACCGAGGCGACGCGCCCCTCGCCGTCGCCGCCCTCGGCGTTGCGGAAGCCGACCACGTCGACCCCGCCGCGGACCTCGACCCCGCCGGCCTCGAGCCGCGACCGCACCCAGCGGCCGATCTCGCTCCCGAAGGTCCGCTCCAGCGGCTCCGACTCCTGCATCAGGATCGTGGCCGGGGTGCCGGTCGCGGTCAGGCTGGCGGCGACCTCGCAGCCGATGTAGCTGCCGCCGACCAGCACCACCCGCGGGCGGCCGTCGGGCTCGGCCTCGGCCGCGTCGGCGAGGTCGCCGCGGATCGTGTCCGAGTTGCGCAGCGAGCGCAGGTAGTGGATGCCCTCGAGGCCGGAGCCGTCGACCGACAGCCGCCGGACCATCGCCCCGGTCGCCACCAGCGCGCGGCCGAAGGCCAGCTCCTCCTTCGTCTGGAGCTTGGCGACCTTGGCCCCCGCGTCGAGCGACAGCACCCCGGTCCGCAGCCGCAGGTCGACGGCGTTCTCCTCCCACCAGCCCTCGGGCAGGATCAGCGCCTCGGCCTGGTCCTGCTCGCCGCGCAGGTGCTCCTTCGATCCCGGAGGACGGTGGTACGGCGCATCCAGCTCGCGGGTCGCCAGCACGACGCTGCCGTCGAAGCCGCCCTCGCGCAGGGCGCGAGCCGCGGACGCCGCCGCGATCCCTCCGCCGATCAACAGGACGTCCGTGCGCGACTCGCTGCTCATGGGCGCGAACCTAGCACCGCCTGACAGCGCGTCATCGAGCGGTCGGCGCGAACCCGCCGACCGGGGTCAGGCCCGGCGCGGACCGCGGCGGACCAGTGGCCGCGAGCCGGCCGCGGTCACGAACGCCGCCGCCCGCTGCGGATGCCCGAGCAGCCAGCCCTGGCCGATGCTGGCGCCGAGCTCGCGGACCGCCGCCAGCTGCTCCGGCCGCTCGATCCCCTCGGCGACGACCTCGAGCCCCAGCTGCTCGGCGACCGTCACCAGCGCCTTGACCATCACCCGGTCGTCGTGGCCCTCGTCGCTGTCGAGCCCGGAGACGAACGAGCGGTCGATCTTGACCAGCGCCCCGGGGATCCGGCGCAGCTGCTTGAGCGACGAGGCGCCGACGCCGAAGTCGTCGATCGCGACCCGGGTGCCGAGCGCCCGCAGGTCCTCGAGCACGCCGATCGTGCGGTCGTCGACCAGCACGTCCTCGGTCACCTCCAGGCAGAGCCGCTCGGCGGGCAGCCCGTGGAGCGCCAGGTTGTCGGCCACCGTCGGCACCAGGCCCGGGTCGTGGATCTGGCGCGGCGAGAGGTTGACCGAGACCACCAGGCCCGGGATCGCGGCGGCCGCGGCGCAGGCCTCGCTGAGCACCAGGTAGCCGAGCGGCACGATCAGGCCGCTCTCCTCGGCGACCGACAGGAACCGCCCCGGCAGCAGCATCCCCTGCGCAGGATGGCGCCAGCGGACCAGCGCCTCGGCACCCCACAGGCGATCGCTCTCGAGGTCTACCAGCGGCTGCAGGTGGACCTCGAACTCGCCACGGCGGTAGAGGGCGCGGCGCAGGTCCTGCTCGATCCGGACCCGGTCGAGGCTGCGCTCGCGGAGGCCCTCCTCGAACAGCTGGATCCGGGCGCGGCCGCCCTGCTTGGCCTCGAACATCGCCAGGTCCGCCTCGCGCACCATCGACTCGCCATCGCCGAGGCGATCGTTGATCGCGACGCCGGCCGACGCCGTGACGACGACCTCTCCGCCATCGCTGAGCGGGATCGGGCGCTCGACCAGGTCGAGGGCGTCCTGCGCCCGCGCCAGCACCTCGGCCGGCGACCCGACGTCGGTCAGCAGCAGCACGAACTCGTCGCCGGCGAAGCGTGCGGCGAGCCCGTCGCGGCCGATCGAGTACCGCAGGCGCTCGCCGATCGCCCGCAGGACCGCGTCGCCGACCGTGTGCCCGAGCGTGTCGTTGATCCCCTTGAAGCGGTCGACGTCGACGAACAGCAGCGCCACCGGCTTCCCCTCGCCGTGGCGCAGGCGGTCGAGGCTGCCGATCAGCCCGCTGCGGTTGAGCAGGCCGGTCAGCTCGTCGTGCTCGGCGCGATGCTCCAGCTCGCGGACCGAGGTCGCCAGCCGGTGCGTCAGCCCGGCGTTCTCGTGCAGCGCGACGACGTGGCGGAACCCGAGGACGGCGATGATCACGGCCGAGCCGGCGACCATCGGAACATCGGCGTCCCCGCGGATCGCCGCCACCAGTAGCACGCCGGCGACCGGCATCAGGAACAGGTACGGGAGCGTCAGCCACCAGAGCCAGCCGCGCGGCGCCCCGCGACCGCGGCTGCGCTCGGCACCCGGGGCGATCCAGGCGCCGATCGCGAAGATCGCCAGCGCCAGCGCCCAGCCGATCTCGGTCAGGGCGGCCGGCGCGGCGTGGCCGGGCAGGAACTGGAAGCCGCGCCCGACGTCGGACACGAGCAGCAGCGTCAGGGCGATCACCGCGGCGGCGACGGTCCAGCGCAACGAGCGCCGGGCGCGCAGCAGGGCCAGCAGCCCGAGCGCCATCGCGGTCGCGTCGCAGCCGAGGTAGGCCAGCGCGAGCCCGCGCGACGGCGTCGCCTCGAGTCCGGCGTCGACGAACGGCCGCAGCACCAGGTACCAGCCGACGAGGCCGGTGGCGCAGCCGATCGCGATCCCATCGAGCAGGATCCGGCCCGCCTGGGAGCGATCTCGCGGCGGGCGGGCGAACAGCAGCACGCCGACGATCGCCAGCGGCGCCACCAGCAGCGACGGCACGTCGAAGACCGTCGGCGTGCCCAGCCGCGCCGTCATCTGGGGGTCGACGGTGACGGCGGTCGTCGTCACCAGCGCGGCGACCGCGGCGCCGCCGAGGCTGATCCAGCCGGCACGCTCCGGTCCCGGCGGGGTCCGCCGGGCGCGCCGCAGGGCGCCCCAGAGCGCCAGCAGCACCAGCCCCGTCTCGGCCAGGCGCAGCGTCACGTTCGCGACCGAGCCGCCGGCGGCCGCCGGCCGCAGCACGGCCATCAGGCAGGCCAGGCCTCCGAGCACCGCGACCAGCTGCAGGATCCGCATCGGGACCCGCTGCGACACGATCGCGGCCGCCCATCGCAGCGACATCGCTCTCCCCATGACCCCGACCACGATGGAGCCATCGTAGTCCTGTGACGAGCCGCACGGACATTCGTCGGATCGGCCGCCGCCGCCGACCGGGCGCGCCGCCGCTTGCGTTCCGTGACCAGGACGGATAGGGATAGCCACGGACATGGATCGCGCTGGGGCGATCCGGCCGTCCAACGACCCCACACAGGAGGGGAGCACCAGTGAACCGTCTCCGAAGCAGGTGGCTGGCCGCGGGAGCAACCGCAGTCCTGGCCACGGGCCTCGTCGCGTGCGGCGACGACAAGAAGGACAGCGGCGGTGGCGGAGGCGGTGGCGGCAGCGATGTGGCCAATGCCTCCTTCGACCTGACGATCGGCGACATCGTCCCGCTGACCGGCGATCTCAACACGTACGGCCCAGGCGGCGACAAGGCCGGCAAGATCGCGGTCGAGCAGCTGACCGCCGCGCTCAAGCAGGACGGCATCAGCGGCGTCAGCTTCAAGAACGTGGCCGCCGACGACGAGTCGAAGCCGACCTCCGCCCCGCAGGCCGCCAGCAAGCTGACCAACGACGGCGCGACCTGCCTGGTCGGCGCCTACGCGTCGGCCAACACGCTCGCGCTCGGCAACGGGATCGCGGTCGACAACGAGGTCCCGCTGATCTCGCCCGCGTCGACCAGCCCGGAGCTGACCGGCCTGCAGGACGACGGCTTCGTCTGGCGAACCGCGATTTCCGACGCCCGCCAGGGCAAGGTGCTCTCGGACGCGATCGCCAAGCAGCTCGGCGGCGCGACCGGCAAGACGATCTCGATCGGCGCCCGCAACGACGCCTACGGCGAGGGCATCGCCAAGGCGCTCAAGGGCGAGTGGGAGAAGGCCGGCGGCAAGGTCACGGGCACGGTGCTCTACGACCCCAACCAGCCGTCCTACAACTCCGAGGCCGGCAAGATCGCGGGCAACGGCAGCGACTCGGCGTACGTGATCGTCGACTTCCCGGAGACCTTCGCGAAGGTCGCCCCCGCGCTCGTGCGGACCGGCAAGTGGGACGCCAAGAAGGCCTGGTACACCGACGGCCTCGCGGTCGCCGGCGGCGCGGCCGAGCTGAAGAAGCAGAACATCCCGGTCGCGGCGATCGACGGCTCCAACGGCACGCGGCCCGCCGCGGACTCGAAGACCGCCGGTGCCAAGACGTTCGCCGAGCTCTACGCGGCGTCGAAGGCGTCGCCGACCGGTGAGCCGCCGACGTTCGCCGCCCAGAACTTCGACGCCCACGTGCTCTGCGGCCTCGCCGCGATCGCCGCCGGGTCGAAGGACGGGACCGCGATCAAGGACAAGCTCAAGGCCGTCTCCGGCGCGCCCGGCACCAAGTACGGCCCGGGCCAGCTGGCGCAGGCGATCAAGGACCTGCGAGCGGGCAAGGACATCGACTACGACGGCGCCTCGGGGCCGATCGACTTCGACGACGCCGGAGACCCGACCGCGGGCAGCTACGACATCTACACCTACGAGGGCGCTGACCTGAAGGTCACCGACACGGTGCAGATCGGCGGCTGACCGCCGCCGGGTCGCTCGCGCCGGGTCGGCCGGCGCGAGCGACCGCACGACCTCCAGGGCCTCGCGGCGTCGCCGCGGGGCCCTCGTCGTTCCCGGACGCGGCGGCTACTGGGCGTGATCGCCGGGCAGCGGCGCGGTGGCCGGGTCCTCGAGCCGGTCGACGCGGGCGCCGCCCAGGTACAGCTCGGCGACCTTCGGGTCGTGCAGCAGCTCCTGGCCCGGGCCCTCGAAGCGCTGCTGGCCGAGGTCGAGGACGTAGCCGCGGGTGCTCATCCCCAGCGCCCGCTTGGCGTTCTGCTCGACCATCAGGATCGTGACGCCGGAGCGGTTGATCTCGACCACGCGCTCGAAGATCGCCTCGACGAACCGCGGCGCCAGGCCGGCGGAGGGCTCGTCGAGCAGCATCATCTCGGGATCGGGCACCAGCGCCCGCGCCATCGCGACCATCTGCCGCTCGCCGCCGGACATCGTGCCGGCCAGCTGGCGGCGGCGCTCGCCGAGCCGCGGGAACAGCGAGTACATCCGCTCGACCCGCTCCCCGACATCGACCTTGCGGTTCGACAGCGCCCCCAGCTCCAGGTTCTCCTCGACGGTCATCGAGGGGAAGACGTTGTCGGTCTGCGGGACGAAGGTGCAGCCCAGGCGGCAGACGCTGTGCGGCGCCAGCCCGGCGATCGAGTCGCCGCGCAGCGTGACGTCGCCGGAGCGCGGCTTCAGCAGCCCGAAGACCGACTTCAGGAGCGTCGACTTGCCGGCGCCGTTGGGGCCGACGATCGTGACGATCTCGCCCTGGTCGACGTAGATCGAGGTCCCCCGCAGGATGTCGACGCCCGGCAGGTAGCCGGCGACGACCTCGTGCACCCGCAGCAGCGGCTCGCGGGCCGGCGCCCCGTCGTCCGCGGCGGCGGTTTCCGTCTGCTCGGCCGGCTCGCTCATCAGCCACCCGCCCCGCCGAGATAGGCGTCGATCACGCGCTGGTCGCGGCGGACCTCGTCCGGGGTCCCGTCGGCGATCACGCGCCCCTGGGCCATCACCACGACCTGGTCGGAGTTCGCCATCACCGCCTCGAGGTCGTGCTCGACGAACAGGAAGGTCATCCCGCGCTCGGTCCGCAGCCGCTGCATGTAGGCCATCAGCTCGCGGCCGAGCGTCGGGTTGACGCCGGCCATCGGCTCGTCCAGCAGCACCATCCGCGGCTCGGTCATCAGCGCGCGGGCGAACTCCAGCAGCTTGCGCTGGCCGCCCGACAGAGTGCCGGCGTAGTCGTCGGCCTTGGTGTCCAGGCGGAACAGCGCCAGCAGCTCCAGCGCCTGCTCGCGCAGCTGCTTCTCGCGGGCGCGGGTGCCGAACGGGAACAGCGCCCCGGCCAGGCTCTCGCCACGCTGGTGCGGCGCGGCCAGCAGCATGTTGTCGATCACCGGCATCGCCGTCAGCGCCCGGGTCAGCTGGAAGGTGCGGGCGATCCCGGCCCGCGCGACGGCGTACGGGGGCTTGCGGAAGATCGAGCGGCCGGCGAACGTCACCGCTCCGCGATCGGGCGGGTAGAAGCCGGTGACGGCGTTGAAGAGCGACGACTTGCCGGCGCCGTTGGGTCCGATCAGCGAGGTGACCGTGCCCTCGCGGACCGCGAACGTCGCGCCGTCGACCGCGCGGATCCCGCGGAAGTGCTTGACGACGTCGGTGACCTGCAGCAGCACCGCGCCGCCGGCGCCCGGCGGCAGGTCCCCGGCCGCCGGGGTCGGGCCGACCCGCGGGATCGCGTCCGGCAGCTCGGCCGTGGCGATCGGAGCCTCGTCGGGCGTCGGGTCAGTCACCGAGGACCATCTCCTCGCGCTTGCCGAAGACGCCCTGCGGTCGGAACGCGACCAGCAGGATGATCACCAGGCCGACGATGATGAAGCGCATCGACGAGGTCTGGGACTCGGTCAGGCCGAAGTCGATCAGGCGCGTCGCCTCGAGCACGAACTGGACGATCAGCGCGCCGACCGCGACGCCCCACCAGCTGGTCAGCCCGCCGAGGATCAGGACCGCGTAGCCGATGAACGTGTAGAGCGGCAGGTAGTTGTCCGGCGCGACGTTCGGGGTCTGCAGCGCCAGCAGGATCCCGGCGAAGGCGCCGACCGCGGCGGCGATCCCGAGCGACTGGAGCTTGAAGCGGAGCGTGTTCTTGCCCATCGCGCGGGCGGCGTCCTCGTCCTCGCGGATCGCCCGCAGGACGCGGCCCCAGGGCGACTTCGTCAGGTGGCGCAGGAGCAGCAGCAACAGCAGCGCCGCGATCCAGGTCACGATCAGCAGCGGCATCTGGTTGAACTCGACGCCGCCCATCCCGATGCCGTCGAGGACGTCGTGGCGGACGTCCCGGGAGAAGCTGCGCCAGGTCGCGACGTAGTCCTGGACGCCCTGGTTGCCGTGGGTCAGGCCGCGGGCGTTCTGGGCGATGTAGCGGACGATCTCGCTGAAGGCGATCGTCGCGATCGCAAAGAAGTCGGCCCGCAATCGGAGCGTGATCACGCCGAGCACGACCGCGACGCAGACCGCGAACCCGATCGCGACCGGGATCGCCAGCCAGAAGCTCCAGTCGGCGTCGGAGACCAGCAGCGCCATCACGTAGGCGCCGATCGCGGCGAACCCGATCTGCCCGAAGTTCTGGATCCCGGTGAAGCCGACGTTCAGCTGCAGGCCGAGGGTCAGGACCGTGTAGATCCCGGCCAGCACGCCGACGCCGACCCAGAAGTCGGCCCCGTTGAAGAAGTCGAACGAGATCGCCAGCGGCAGCAGCTCGTGCATCGCGGCCTACACCCGCCCCGCCGTGCCGAAGATGCCCTGGGGCCGGACGATCAGCATGATGATCAGGACCGAGAAGCCGATCGCGATCTTCCAGTTGGCGTCGACCAGCAGCGTCGACCACTCCTGGACCAGGCCGATCAGCAGCCCGCCGACGAGCGCCCCGTAGGCGTTGCCGATCCCGCCCAGGATCACCGCGGCGAACAGCGACAGCAGCAGCCGGAAGCCGAACTCCGGGGTGAACGAGTTGGCGGCCATCGCCGCCAGCACCCCGGCCAGGCCCGCCACGCCGGCCGCGAACAGCCAGGTCACCGAGACGATCCGGCCGGTGTCGATGCCGGTCGTCTCGGCCAGGGAGCTGTTGTCCGAGAGCGCTCGCATCTGCCGTCCGAGCGTGGTCCGGGCGAGGATGATCGCGGTCGCCAGGATCAGGACGACGCCGACGATCATCACCACCAGCTCGACCCGCGCCAGCCGCAGGTCGAGGATCGTGACCACCGCGGTCGTGTCGATCCCGTAGTTCTTGTTCTCGGTCCCGGCGACGAACTGGATCCCGTAGCGGAGCACGAACGCCAGCCCCAGCGACATCAGCATCAGCTGGAACGCGCCGGCCCCCTTGCGCCGCATCGGCCGCCACATCCCGAGTTCGAACAGCAGCCCGAGCACGGCGCTGACCAGCATCCCGAAGGCGACCGCCACGACGAACGGCAGGCCGAGGGTGACCTTGCCCAGCAGCGCCGCGTAGGCGCCGAAGGTCAGCATGTCGCCGTGGGCGAAGTTCGTCAGCTTGAGCGTCCCGTAGACGAGCGTCAGGCCGACCGCGCCGAGCGCGACGTAGCTGCCGGAGACGAGCCCGTTGACCGACGCCTGGCCCCAGGCGTGCAGGCCCTCCCCGAGCACGAGCGCCAGCGACACGGCGACGAGGACCGCCGCGGTGATCAACAGGGGGCGGTCGCGCAGCCGACGATCCTCGTCGACATCCGCGACGGGCGCCCCCGCCGTGGCGACCACCTCGCTCATGGCCGGGCACCGTACCCGATCGGTCGCCGCTGCTGGGGGCGTTTTCACCCGCCCTCCCCGAGGGTGGACGACGCCCTCCCTCCCCACACCATCCCGTGCGCGTGGGCCCGCGCCCGCGCCCGGCCGCACGAGCGCAACACGGGCCGCCGGGCGCCGTGCGAGGATCGCGCCGATGCCCCAGGCCGCCGCCCCGCTGCGTCACGCGATCGTCCCCGCCGGCGGCCGCGGCACCCGGATGCGACCGCTCAGCGTCGCCGTCCCGAAGGAGCTGCTGCCGGTCGGCCGGCTGCCGGTCGTCGAGCACGTGGTCGGCGAGCTGGCCGCCGCCGGCGTCGAGCACGTGACGATCGTGACCGCGACCGGCAAGCACGCGCTCGAGGATCACCTGGAGGCGCGGGCCGCCGAGCACGGCGACTGGCCGGCGCTGGCCGCCGTCCGCCAGCCCGTCCCGCGCGGCCTCGGCGACGCGATCCTGCGGGCCGCCCCGTGGTGCGGCGACGAGCCGTTCGCGATCGCCCTCGGCGACGCGCTGCTGCCCGCCGACGGGGCGCTCGTCCGACGGCTCGGGGCGGCGATCGCCGCCGGTGC
>NZ_AGUD01000314.1 GCF_000240225.1 Patulibacter medicamentivorans | reverse complement strand
AGCACCTCGCTCCCTTGGCCGCGAGCGATCGAGGGCGTACCGCACCCCCGCGGACCACACCCGCCACCCCAGCTGAGCCCTACAGCGACCCGACCCCAGGACCAGGGCCCAGCCCCTCAGCCCAGTGGGGCCCCCCACAGCGGGTACCAGCGATCCAGCTCGGGCTCGAGCGGCATCAGCGGGTCGAGCACCGCTCGCAGCTGCAGCTCGCGCTCGCGGTCGCGCTCCTTCGCCGCCCCGGGCATCGGGACGAAGGGGTACCAGGTCCCGCGCTTGGCCAGGTAGACCAAGTGGATCGGGCGGCCGCTGGTGGCCGGCGCGGTGGCGTCGACGCCGGCCTCGCGCAGCGCGAACACCGCGCAGAGCACGCGATCGGCATAGCCACCTGCCTGCAGCGACTCCATCACCGCGTTGACGCCGACCACCTGATCGTCGACGTCGGGGTCCTTCAGCACCATCCAGCGGTACCCGAACTCGTCGTCGCGACGCTCGATCGTGGTGCCGGTCTCCTCGCCGGTGCCGCGCAGCACCGACTCGACGTCGTCGGCGATCTGGGTGAAGTCGCCGGTCGCCAGCGGCTGGAAGACGATCGCCGCCTCGCCGCTGGTGAGGATCCCGTGCGCGGTCTGCAGGTCGAGCGCGGCGGTGGTCAGCGCGAACAGCCGGTCCGGGCGGACCTGCTTGACCGTCTTGGTGCGGCCGAAGAGCGAGTCGAGGAAGCCCATGCGAACGCCTCAGACCGTGCGGCCGGCCTGCAGCTCGGTCTCGATCCGCTGCAGGGCGGCGATCCGCTTCTCGGTCGGCGGGTGGGTGGCGAACAGCGCGCCGGCGGCGCTCTTGACGCTCGGAGGGATGATGTAGAAGGCCTGCACGGCGCCGACCTCGCGCAGGTCGCGGTCGGGCGTCCGCTGGATCCCGTCGGTGATCCGGACCAGCGCCGCGGCCAGCGCGCTCGGACGGCCGGTGACGATCGCTGCGCCGCGATCGGCGGCGTACTCGCGGTAGCGCGACAGCGCCCGCAGCAGGACGAACGAGATCGCGTAGACGATCGCGGCGACCAGGATCACGGCCAGCAGGCCCGGCCCGTCATCGTCGTCGTCGTGGCCACCGCCGCCGAACCAGATCCCGTTCTGGACGATCATCGCCGCCAGCGAGGCGAAGAAGCTGGCCAGCGTCATCACCAGCACGTCGCGGTGGGCGACGTGGGCCAGCTCGTGGGCCAGGACGCCCTCGAGCTCGGCCGGTGGCAGCAGCTCCAGCAGGCCGGTCGTGACGCAGACGGTCGAGTTCTTCTGCGAGCGCCCGACCGCGAACGCGTTCGGCATCCGGTCGTCGGCGACGGCGACCTTCGGCTTCGGCAGGTCGGCCTGCAGGCAGAGGCGGTCGATCAGCGCGTGCAGCTCGGGCGCCTCGTCGGGCGTGACCTCGCGGGCGTGCATCGAGTGCAGCGCGAGCTTGTCGGCGGCCAGGGTCTGGACCAGCAGCAGCGCGCCGAGGATCACGACCACCAGCGCCGCCTGCTTGGTCGCGACGACGATCACCGCGGCGAAGACCGCGTAGAGCAGCCCGAGCCCGAAGAGCGTGCCCACCATCCGCGCCTGGAGGCCGGTGTCCTTGCCGAAAGCAGCGCCGCGAGCCATGCCGTCATCGTCGCACACCGGCCGCTCGGGCCCGACCAGCTGCCCGGGTACGCCATAGACGCCGGATCGGCCGCCGGGACGGGCGATCCCATGCAGGTCGTGCAAGGCGCGTTGCAGCGCTCCTGGCGGCGCAACGCTCGTTGCACCGCTTCCGCCGCGGCGCCGTCGCCCGTACGGTCGCTGTCGGTCGCGGTGCCGCCGCCCGGCCGTCGTACGCCCGATCGGTCCCTGCCCGCCCAGCGCGGACGACGGGGCCGCCGTCGAACCAGGCTCCACCCTTCGCCCTCCGTGCCCCGAAACCTGCCATCCCGCTCCCGCTCGCTGCCCGTCGCCGGGACGGCGCTGCTCGTCACCGCGGGCCTCGCGTTCTCCGCCGGGCCGGCGCCCGTCGACGCCGCGTCGAAGCTGGACGAGCTGAAGGGCAAGATCGGCACGACGCGCGGCAAGATCGACCGTCGCAAGGGTCGCGAGCGCGTGCTGACCGCCGACATCGACCGGCAGACCGGCCGGATCCGCCAGCTGCAGGGCCGGATCGACGTCCTCCAGGCGCGCGAGAACGGCGTCCAGGCCGACCTCGACAAGAGCCAGGCGGTCCTGACCCGGACCCAGGGCGACCTGCGGTCCGAGCGCGCTCGGCTGTCGCGGCTGCGGACCCGCCTGGCCCACGCCCGCAAGGTGCTCGCCGCCCGCCTGGTCGAGCTGTACCAGGCGGACAAGCCCGACCTGGTCAGCGTCGTCCTCAACAGCAACGGCTTCGCCGACCTCGTCGAGCGGGGCGAGTTCCTGCGCCGGATCGGCCAGCAGGACCGGCGGATCATGGCCGCGGTCAAGACCGCCAAGGACGAGGCGGTGGCGACCGAGGGCAAGCTCTCGACCCTGGAGCAGCGCCAGCGCGCCGCGACCGGGCGGATCCAGGCCCGCCGCGACGAGATCGCGCAGGTCAAGGGCGAGCTGGTCAGCGCCCGCTCCTCGATCGACAACGAGCGCGACAAGCGCGAGCAGCTGCTCGTCGGCATCCGCTCGCAGCGCAAGCAGCTCGAGGAGAACCTCGCCGCGATGGAGCGCGAGGAGTCCAAGATCCAGGGCCAGCTGAGCGGGATGCCCGCCGGCGGCTCGGTCAAGCAGGGCAGCGGCCAGCTGGTCTGGCCCGCCAACGGCCAGTTCACGTCGCCGTTCGGGATGCGCTGGGGTCGCCTGCACGCCGGCATCGACATCGCGGTCCCCGTCGGCACGGCCGTCCACGCCGCGGACTCCGGCACGGTCGCGATCTCCGGCTGGGTCGGCGGCTACGGCAACTACATCTGCATCAACCACGGCGGTGGGCTGTCCACCTGCTACGGGCACAACTCGCGGCTCGGAGTGCGCGTCGGCCAGCGGGTGAGCAAGGGCCAGGTGATCGCCGCCAGCGGCAACACCGGCAACAGCACCGGCCCGCACATCCACTTCGAGACGCGCGTGAACGGCGTTCCGCGCGACCCGATGGGCTACCTGTAGGCCCCGGGCCGCCGCGCCGTCGCGCCGCCGCGGCGCGCACCCCGTCCGTGAACGGGCGCCGAGTCGTCTAGCCTTCGCGCCGTGCAGCCCGAGATCGACCTGTTCGGCATCCCGATCAAGACCTTCGGGCTCTGCTTCGCACTGGCGTTCCTGGCCGCGGGCGCGCTGCTGACCCGGCGCTTCCGCGAGCTGCGGTGGCCGGCCGACCACGCCGCCGAGGCGCTGCTGGCGGCGCTCGTCGGCGGGCTCGTCGGCGCGCGCCTCTACTGGGTGATCGACAGCTACGACTCCAAGAAGGACGGCGGCCTGCTCGACTCGCTGTTTGGCGGGGCCGGCCTGACGTGGTACGGCGGCGCGCTCGGCGGCGCGCTGGCGGTGCTGGCCTGGGCGAAGTGGCGCAAGCACCTGAACCTGACCCTGCTCGGGGCCTCGGCCCCGGCGCTCGCCCTCGGCTACGCGATCGGGCGTGTCGGCTGCCAGGTCTCCGGCGACGGCGACTACGGCAAGGCGTCGGACCTGCCGTGGGCGATGGCCTATCCGGACGGCGTCGTGCCGACCAACCAGGAGGTCCAGCCGACGCCGATCTACGAGACGCTCGCGATGGGCCTGGCCGCGCTGGTGCTCTGGCAGCTGCGCGACCGGCTGCGGCCGGCGGCGCTCTTCGGGCTCTACCTGGTGTTCGCCGGCGTCGAGCGGTTCGTCGTCGAGTTCTGGCGGCACAACCCCGAGACCGCCGCCGGGCTCACGACCGCCCAGCTGACCAGCGTCGCGATGCTCGTCGCCGGCGCCGCCGTGCTGCTGGCGACCCGCGCCCGCGGTGGGCCGTCGGCGCCGGTGCAGCGCCCCGCCTGAGCCGCCGCCGAGGGCGGTCCCGCGCGCGAGGCCACGCTTGGCCGCGGGCGTCCACCATTCTGGACGTTCGTTGGATCTCGCTCATGTTCCGCCGCTGAACCGCCGATCCTGCACCCGTGGAGCTCGACCGCGTCCTCCGATCTGCGGTGCCCGGCGCCGGCCTGGGCGCGGTGCCCGTGCTCGCGTCGCTGGTGATCGCGGCCGGCGCGGCGGGGATCCTCGAGGGCGCCGGCGTCGTGACGCTTCCGACGGGCGCCCCCGAGCGCACGCTCGTGGTGGAGAACCAGGACGGCGGCGGCTCGAGCACGCTCGTGGCGCGCGGCGACCGCAACCTGACCCGCTCCGGCAGCGACGCGCCCGCCGCCCCCGGGGCCCGCGCCGACGTCGCCGTGGCCGACCCTCCGCCGGCGTCCTCGCGGACCAGCTCCGGCGAGCAGGGGCCGGCGGCCGCCGCC
>NZ_AGUD01000315.1 GCF_000240225.1 Patulibacter medicamentivorans | reverse complement strand
CCGCCCCGGCCCGCACCAGCGCCAGCGCCTCGGCCAGGCCGGGGGCGTCGAGCACGCCCTCGGCGCTCAGCGACGCGACGTCCGGCAGCCGGCCCTCGAAGCCCGTCGCCACCAGCGGCAGCGCGCGACCGGCCGGCGCGGCCGCGGGCCGGGCCAGCACCAGCGGCTCCTCGGTCAGCGGCACGACCGTGCCCTCCCACGAGCGCGGGGCCTCGGCGATCGCCACGACCCCGGCGGCGTCGCGGACCTTCTCCTCGATCCGAGCCTGGTCGGGGAACTCGTGCCAGCGGACGGTGGTTCCCGGGTGGGCGTCGCGCCAGCGGCCGACCGCCGCGCTCAGCAGCGCGTTCGGGGCGCCGGCCACGACCGACAGGCAGAGGCCGCCGGGCTCCTCGATCTCGCGCCGGGCCAGCAGCGTGCCGTCGCCGACGGCGTGCAGGGCGGCGCGGGCCTTGGGCAGCAGCACCAGGCCGGCCGCGGTCGGCCGCACGCCCTGCGGCAGGCGCTCCAGCAGCGGCCCGCCGACCGTCCGCTCCAGCAGCCGCACCTGCTGCGAGAGCGACGGCTGGGCGACGTGCAGCTCGCTGGCCGCGGCCGTGAACGAGCCGTGGTCGACGACGGCGACCAGGTAGGCCAGCTGGCGCAGCGTCGCGGCCGGCAGCAGGCTCGCGGCGGCGCCCGGGTCGGCGTGCCGATCCTCGTGGACCAGCGGCCGGCCGGTCTGCCCGCCGCCGTCGCTCACGGCGCTCCCGGGCCCGCCGCCAGCGGGTCGCGCTCGTCCGGCCGCACCAGCGCGCTGGCGAAGTCGTCGGCGTCGAACGGCCGCAGGTCCTCGAGCGCCTCGCCGATCCCGATCAGCTTGACCGGGATCGACAGCTCCTGGGCGATCGCGATCGCGATCCCGCCCTTGGCGCTGCCGTCGAGCTTGGTCAGCACGATCCCGGTGACCGGGGCCGCCTGCGAGAACTCCTGGGCCTGGCGGAGCCCGTTCTGGCCGGTCGTCGAGTCGACGGTCAGGAGGATCTCGTGCGGGGCGCCGGGCAGCTGCTTCTCGATCACCCGCCGGACCTTCGCCAGCTCCTCCATCAGCGGCAGCTGGGTGTGCAGGCGCCCGGCGGTGTCGACGATCACCACGTCGGCGCCGGCCTCGCGCCCGCGGCGGACCGCCTCGAAGGCGACCGAGGCCGGATCGGAGGCACCGCCCGGCACCGCCGCGACGACCTCGACCCCGGCCCGCTCGCCCCAGATCTGCAGCTGCTCGACGGCCGCCGCGCGGAACGTGTCGGCGGCGCCGAGGACGACCTTCTGCCCCAGCTGGGTGGCGAGCGTGTGGGCGAGCTTGCCGATCGAGGTCGTCTTGCCGGTCCCGTTGACGCCGCAGACCATGATCACGGTCGGGCCGTGGCGCAGGTCGATCGTGGCGTCGCCGGTCGGGCGCGCGGCCTCGGCCAGCAGCTCGGTCAGGCGGTCCTGGAGCGCGGCCGGGTCGGTCATGCCGCCGGTCGTCGCCTCGGTCTCCAGCCGGCCGACGATCTCGGCGGTGGCCTTGGCGCCGACGTCGGCCATGATCAGCGCCTCCTCCAGGCGCTCCCAGGTCTCGTCGTCGAGCGTGTCGAAGAGCGTCTGCGTCAGCTCGGCGCCGAGCGCGTCGCGGGTCTTCTTGAGGTTCTGGCGCAGGCGCTTGAAGAAGCGGCCGCGACGCTCGGGCTCGTCGCCGGGCGCGAGGGCCCCGGCCCGCTCAAGCGCTGCCTCGTCCAGGGTGAAGAGGTCGGTCCACTCGCGCGCCATCGCAGGCGACGATAGCGCGAGGCCGTCGGCGCACCGCGCTCCGCGGCGGCCGCGACGGCGGGCCCTAGGATCGAGACGTGTCCCCCGCTCCCGTCCGCTTCACCGTCGAGCGCGCCGACGCCGAGCCCGGCGCCGGGCTGCTGCGCGCGTTCCTGGCCGAGATCGACGACCTCTACGGTCCGCCGGACGGGCCGTGGCCGTCGGCCAGCGCGGACGAGATGTCAGCGCCGGGCGGCGCCTTCCTGGTCGGCCGGATCGACGGCGACCCGATCGCCTGCGGAGGGGTCAAGACGATCCGCGTCCCGGAGCCGGACGGCGACGGCGGGCCGGTCGCGATCGCCGAGATCAAGCGGATGTACGTCGCGCCCGCCGCCCGGGGCCGCGGCGTCGCCCGGGCGCTGCTCGCCATGCTCGAGAGCGAGGCCCGCGCCCTCGGCCACCGGCGCGTGCGGCTGGACACCGGCCCGCGCCAGCCCGACGCGCTGCACCTGTACCGCTCGGCCGGCTACGTCGAGATCGACGACTACAACGGCAACGTCCGGGCCGCGCACTGGCTGGAGAAGCGGCTGACGGCCGCCGATTGAGGCCGGTCCCGGCCGCGCCCGCTACGCTCGCGCGCCATGCGGGCACTGGTCACCGGCGCGGCCGGGTTCATCGGCACCCACCTGGTGACCGCGCTGCGCGAGCGCGGCTGGCAGGTGACCGGCGTCGACCGCCGGCCCGGCGCCGACGTGACGGGAGACGTGGCCGCGCTCGACCTCGACCCGCTGGTCCGCGGCGTCGACGTCGTCCTCCACCTGGCCGGCCGGGCGTCGGCGCGAGCCAGCTGGCGCGAGCAGTTCGACGACTACCTGCACGACAACGTCCGCGCGACCCAGCGGCTGCTCGAGGCCGCCCACGCCGCCCGCGTCGGGCGCGTGGTGCTCGCCTCGTCCTCGTCGGTCTACGGCGATCCCGATCGGCTGCCGACGCCCGAGGACGCGCCCCTGCGCCCGATCTCGCCGTACGGCGCGACCAAGGTGATGGCCGAGGGGCTGGCGACCGCCTACGGCGCTCAGGGCCTCGACGTCGTCGTGCTGCGCTACTTCACCGTCTACGGCCCCGGCCAGCGGCCGGACATGGCGCTGCAGCGGGCGATCACGGCCGGGCTCGACGGCGGCCAGCTGCTGGTCTTCGGCGACGGTCGCCAGACCCGCGACTTCACGTACGTGGAGGACGCCGTGGCGGGGACGATCGCCGCGGCCGAGCGCGGGCCGGCCGGCGCGGTCTACAACCTGGGCGGTGGCGAGCGCGTGGCGCTCGGCGACGTGCTGGCGGCGATCCGCGAGCTGTGCGGCGGGCGTCTGCGGACCGCCGCGGCGGCGGCCCACGCCGCCGACGTCCGCGACACCGCCGCCGACACGACCCGCGCCCGTGAAGCGCTGGGGTTCGCCCCGCGCTGGACGCTGGCCGACGGCCTCGCCGCCCAGGTGGCGGCGCAGCGCGCGGCGCTGGGCGCCGCGAACGTCGGCGGTTGACGCGGCAGCCAGGTGGCGTCAGCTGTCCGCCCCGCGACGAGCTGGCGTCATCTTCCTGCGCCTGGCGCGGCCAACTGACGCCACCTCCGCGGGGCGCCGCGAACTGACGCCACCGCTCCCCGACCGGCCTACGACGGCTGCAGCCCCGCGCGCTCGCGCCGGACGCGGGTCGCGCGGGCCGCCTGGTCGTCGAGCGACCGCCGGAAGGGGACGACGTGGTGGCGCTCGCGGAACGGCGACGCCTCGTCGACGACGTTCCAGCCGGCCGCGGTCACCAGCCGGTCGGCGGCCGCGAACAGCGACGCCGCGGGGTGCACGTCGCGCCAGACCACCCCGGCCGGCAATCCGGGCGGCCGCCGCGGCGCGACCAGCACCAGCGGCACCTCGACGCCCTCGGTCCGTTGGTGCTCGCGGGCGGTGGCCACCAGCTCCAGCGTCTCCTCGTCCGGCCCGCTGTGGACGACCAGCCAGTGCGGGCCCGGCGCGGCGCGGCGCTGACGGTGCTGCTCGCGCTCCGGGACCAGCTCCTCGACGACGTCGCTGCGCTCGCGCAGGAACCGCTCGTGCTCGGGCTCCAGCGGCTCCAGCAGGTGGGTGGTGGCGAAGTGGATCCGGCCGCTCCCGATCCGCTCCCGGTAGCGCTCCCACCGCAGCCGCCGCGCGACGTGGCGGATCGGGACGTCCGCGATCCCGTCCAGCTCGCCGAGGATCCCGAGCGGGAAGGCGTCGACGACCAGCTCGCTCGGCTGCTGGCAGGCGATCAGGTCGCGGATCCGCCACGGCTCGCGCTCCAGGCCCGGCGCGACCCGCACCACCGGCAGCCCGCCGGTCACGCGCTCGTCGCGAGCGAACCGCGACGCCGTCAGCAGCGCCACGCGATCCTCCAGCCCGAGCGTCCGGACGACCCGCCGCGCGCGCACCAGGTGGCCGAGCCCTCCGCCGATCGCGTAGTAGAGGATCCGGCCGCCGGTCACGAGGATCGCCCTCCCGCCAGCGGCTCGGCGCTCGCCGTCGGGGGCGCCGGGTCGCCGACCGCCACCAGGTCGGAAGCCGGCGCCGGCCGCCGGTCGCCGAGCACGTCGGAGAGGGCGGCCAGGTAGCGGCCGGTCTCGGTCCGGGCGTCGAGCCGCTCGACCGCCAGCCGCCGGCAGGCAGCGGCGAGCGCCGCCGGATCGAGGGTCGCCGCCCGCTCCAGCGCCCAACCGCAGCCGGCCTCGTCGCCGACGTCGAACAGCAGCCCCGTCTCGCCGTCGGTCAGGACGTCGGCCATCCCCGCGACGCGCGAGCCGATCACCGGGATCCCGAGTGCGACCGCCTCGACCAGGACGTTCGGCAGCCCGTCGTAGAAGGACGGGATCACCATCCAGTCGCAGGCGGCGTACCAGGGCAGCAGCTCGAAGCGGTCGAGGAACGGCAGCGTCGTCCAGGAGACCCGGTCGCGGTGCTCGGCCAGCCAGGCGTCCATCTCCGGATCCAGCTCGCCGGCCAGCAGCAGGTGGAACGCCTCGGCGCGGCCGGAGCGCAGCAGCGCGTCGAGGAAGAACGCGCCGCCCTTCTTCGGCTTCAGGTGGCCGAAGAGCCCGAGCACCCGCCGGCCCTCGGGGACGGTCGCCGCCCGCCACGCCGCCGCGGCGGCACGGTCCGACGGGGCCAGGTCCCAGGCGTCGAGGTCGATCCCGTTCGGGATCCAGCGGACCGGCACGTCGGGGTGCAGCGCCGAGATCTTCTCGACCTTGTCGCGGGCCACCGCCGCCACCAGCGCGGAGCGCGAGAACGCGTCGGCGAGCAGCGGCCGGCGCCGCGCCGAGAAGACCGCCGAGTCGAAGTCGTTGCCCCGGATCAGGGTCACCAGCGGGACCCCGAGCCAGGCGGCCAGGACCGGTCCGACGGTGATCGGCCGCGAGCCGCCGAAGGCGACCACGTGGGTGATGTCGCGCGTCGCCGGGTCCGCGTCGAGCGCCGACCAGGCGCGGTTGAAGGCGTGCGGCGGGTCGTCGTCGACCGGGCAGGCCAGGTAGCGACCGCCGGCCTGGCGCTGGATCGCGAACGACGGGCTGCCCGGCCGCGCGCGCGGCAGCACGTGCAGCACGTCGACCGTCGCCCCCGCGCCCCGCAGCCCGCGCACGATCCGGTCGCAGGACTGGGCCATCCCGCCGCGGGCCGGCGGGTAGGTCTCCGTCAGCCACAGCGGTCGCAGGGCGTCAGGAGTCACCGAACCCGCCGCCATCGTCGTCGTCGAAGTCGTCGTCGTCGTGCCAGCGGTAGCCGTCGCCGGCCCAGTAGCTGTCGTGGCTGGCCCACCACATCGGCTCGTAGCCGTGGTCGTCGTAGTAGCGGCGGCGGTAGCGGGCGGTGCGGACCGTCGCCTGCTCGGGATCGACGACCGCCTCGGGCCCGTGCCCGCCGCGGTGGACGACCGGCGCGCCCGTCGGCGGCTCGCTCGGCGTCGTCGCCTCCTCGGCCTGGCGGGCGGCGCACTCGACGCAGACGCGCGCCTGGACCCGTGGGGCCAGGTGCTCGTCGCAGACCCGGCGGCTGCAGAGGTCGCAGGCGGTGGTCGCCGGACGGTCGCAGTCGCGGAGCGTGAAGAAGCCGCGCTTGCAGGCGCAGCGGTCGAGGCCGGTCGTCATCAGAGCTTCTTCCTCCGGACCGGCTCGACCCGTCCGTAGGCGCGCGCCAGCAGGTCGACGAGGTGGCCGGAGTCGATCGCGCCGCCGGCGCCGGCGGACTTGACGACCCGCCGCTCGGCGACGACGGTCGCCCCGTCGCGGACGGTCACGCGCTCGCGGTCGGTCGGCGGCAGCGCGCCGGTCGGCGCCGCGACCGCGACGTAGTTGCGGGCCGGGAACGCGACCGAGACGTCGAGCTGGATGCGGCGCTTGGACTTGACCTTGATCTTGGTCTTGCCGCGAGGGTTGCGCTTGACCTTGCGCGACCGGCGAACGTGCTCGACCACCGCCAGCCGCACGTGGGCGCCGTCGGCGAAGCGGATCCGGGCGTGCAGGAACGGATCGGCGAAGAACGTGTCGACGATCCGGTGGTAGGCGCCGCGCGCATACGGCTCGCCCTCCCCCGTCCGCTTGGCGTCGACGGTCGGCCCCCGCAGGTCGAGCGCCAGCTCCAGCGGGGCGTCGTCGGCGGCGTCCTCGGCCAGCAGCGGCAGCAGCGGCAGGGCCAGCCCGAGCGCGGCGTCGGCCAGGTCCAGCCGCTTCAGCCGGCCCCGCTGCAGGTGCAGCGCCACGATCGGGATCGCGAACAGGACCAGCAGCGCGAGCGCCGCGATCGGCGCCACGAACAGCGACGCGAGGATCAGCGCGATCCCGGCGACGTAGAGCCACAGCAGCTGCTTGCCGGCCCGCGACCGGGCCGCGTCGGCGCGGACGTCGAGGTCGTGCAGCGGCGCCAGCAGCGCGTGCCACTCCGCGGCTGGTCGGCGGTCGTCGACCAGCTTCGTCCGCAGCACGTCGCGGTGCTCGGACGACAGCATCCGGAGGCTCTCGCGGACGCTCGTCACGAGATCGGGGTCGCGGCGTCGTCGGTGGCGAGCGAGGGCACGGCGCGCATTCGATCACGTCGCGCGCCCAACGTCGAGTAGCGCCGCGACAGCTCGGCGGTCGAGCGCTCCCAGGTCAGGCCCTCGGCGATCCGCCGGCGGCCCGCCGCCCCCATCTCGGCGATCCGCTGCGGGTGGTCGAGCAGGACCCGGATCACGCGCGCCAGCTCGGCCGGGCGATCGGGGTGGACCAGCCGGCCCTCGACGCCGTCGGTCACCAGCTCGCGGACGGCCGGCAGGTCGGAGGCGACGACCGCCGTGCCCGAGGCCATCGACTCCAGCAGCTTCAGCGGCGCGCAGCCCTGGACGACGTTGCGCTCGCAGTCGCGCAGCGGCGCCAGCGAGAGCGCCGCGTGCTCCCGCCACGGGGCCAGCTCGTGCTCGGGCAGGGCGACGTGCCATCGGACCCGGTCGGCGACCCCCAGCCGCTCGGCGAGCTTGACGTAGGGCTTGGCCCGCCGGCGGTGGACCGAGGAGCAGACGACCAGCCGGAGGTCGTCGAGGTCCGCCAGCCGCGCCAGCGCCCGCAGCGCGGTGTCGAGTCCCTGCCACGGCTGCAGCGCGCCGAAGTACAGGAGGTAGCGCGGCGGGGCGTCCGCCGGACGCGGCGTCGGCGCCGGCAGGTCGGCGCCGTTGGGGATCACGTGCAGCCGCTCGTCGCCGACCCCGCGGGCGCGGACCGCGTCGGCGATCGCGCGGGCGGGGACGACGACCGCGTCGGCGGCGTCGAGGCAGCGCCGCTCCAGCTCGGCGATCCGCCGCAGCGTCGCCTCCGGGATCCGCGGGAAGAGGAACGGCAGCTCGATCGACGGCAGCCCGTTGACCTCGTAGACCAGCTGCGGTCGCTCGCCCGGCGGGTCGTCGGCGAACCGCTCGACGATCGGCAGCCCGCTCCACGGATCGCGGAAGTGGCAGACCTCGAGAGTCTCGGCGTGCTCGTCCAGCAGCGCGTCGAGGCGGGCGCCGAAGGCCAGCGCGCGGGCCAGGAAGCGCGGCTCCTGACGGCTGAAGCGGACGATCTCGACCGCGCCCTCGCGCTGGTAGGGCGGCAGGTCGTCGCCGCCGAGGACGTACAGCAGCCCGCCGCCGTGGTGGTCGAACAGCGTCCGGGCGAAGCGGTCGATGTGGACCGCGGAGCCCTTGCGGGACGGGAAGCGGTCGAACGCCGCGTAGAGCGCGCGATGGCCGGCGGCCGAGGGCATCCGGCCAGACCCTAGAGCCTGCGACCGAGGTCAGCTCGCCGTCGACAGGCCGGGCAGGTGCGGTGCCTGCTCGCCGTCGCGCTGGTCGAGCCGGCGGGAGACGACCTTCGAGACGCCGTCGCCGCCCATCGACACGCCGTAGAGCGCGTCGGCGACCTCCATCGTCCGCTTCTGGTGGGTGACGACGATGAACTGGGCGCGGTCCTTGTAGCGGCGCAGCAGCTGCAGGAAGCGATCGATGTTGAGGTCGTCGAGCGCGGCCTCGACCTCGTCGAGGACGTAGAACGGGCTCGGCTTGGCCAGGAAGACGGCGAACAGGAACGCGATCGCGGTCATCGTCTTCTCGCCGCCGGAGAGCAGCGTCAGCCGCTTCATCTGCTTGCCGGCCGGGGTGATCTCGATCTCGACGCCGATGTCGTCCTCGCGCTCGACCTCGTCCTGGTCGGCGTCGTCGAGCGACTCGTCGCCCTCGCCCTCGGCGTCCTCGTCGGCGGCCTCGCGGACCAGCCGCAGCCGGCCCGAGCCACCGGGGAAGACGTGCTGGGCCAGCTCCTCGAAGTTGCGGGCGCAGGCGGCGAAGGTCTGCTCGAAGGTCTCGCGGATCTGGCGGTCGGTGTCGCGGACGAACGCCCGCAGCTCGCGCAGCGCGGTCTCGAGGTCGGTCCGCTGGGACTCGATCTCGTCGACGTGCTCGCGGGCCTCCTCGTAGGCGGCCTGGGCCAGCGGGTTGACCGGGCCGAGGGTCTCGCGGCGCTTCTGCAGCCGTGCGATCCGCTGGCGCAGGCCCTCGGCGGTCTCGGCGTCGAGCGGCTCCTCGGCCGGCTCGGCGGGCAGGCCGAGACGCTCGGCCAGCTGCTCCAGCTCGAGCCCGATCTCGTGCTCCTGGTCGCGGGCCCGCTGGGCGGCGACCTCGGCCGCGGTCAGCCGGTCGCCGATCTTCCGCAGCTGCTGGTTGAGGTCGGCCTCGCGCTGGGCGCAGGCGCGCAGCCGCCCGGCGACGTCGTCCCCGGCGGCGCGGTCGTCGGCGACCGCCTGCTCCAGCTGGACACGGCGCTCGCGGACGATCCGCAGGGCCTCGGCCAGCGCCTCGGTCAGCCGCTCGCCGGCCGGGATCACGGCCTCGTCGGCGGCGACCGCGCGCTCCAGGCCCTCGACCCGCTGCTCGCGCTCGGCCCGTTCGCGCTGCAGCCGCTCCGCGGTCCGCCGCTCGGCCGACAGCTCGCCCAGGATCTGGGCGCGGCGGACAGCGCTGGCGCCCTCGTCGGGGGCGTCGCGGCGGCGCTGGAGGGCGCGGGTGGCGTCGCGCAGCGCCTCCTCGGCGTCGACCACGGCGCGGCGGGCCTCGCGGGTGCGCTGCTCGGCCTGCTCGCGCTCGTGGGCCAGCTCGGCCAGCTCGTCGCGCAGCGACTCGACGTCCGCGACGGCGGCCTGCTCGGCCTGGACGGCGCGCTCGCTGTCGGCGACCAGCCGGTCGCGGCGGTTGCGCTCGGCCAGCACGCGCTCCTCGCCGCCCTGGGGGCTGCGGTGCAGCTCGCCGGTCCCGACGTCCCAGACCTGGCCCTCGGCGGTCGCCAGGATCCCGGAGAAGCCATCCGGCGCGGCGTCGGGCAGCGCCTCGACCAGCCAGGCGTCGGCCAGCAGCCGGCGGACGATCGCGACCGGGCCATCGTCGCCGCGGACCTGGTCGGCCAGTCGCTGGGCGCCCGCGATCGGCGCCGACCCGACGGGCGCGTCGGCGTCGCCGCCGGGCACCGCGTCGGCCGGCAGCAGCACCCGCGCGCCGTCGCGACCGCCGCCGTCGAGCAGCCCGCGTCGGGCAGGTGCTCGAGG
>NZ_AGUD01000316.1 GCF_000240225.1 Patulibacter medicamentivorans | reverse complement strand
TGTAGGCGAAGATCGCCTTGCGGATGTCCTGGTCGGCGCCCGCTCGCCGCTGATCGCCTACGAGACCTCGTCGTTCGGCCCCCGCGGGCTGGCGTCGGCGGCCCAGGCCGTCGGGGCCGACCGCCTGGCCTTCGGCAGCGACCGCCCGGTCGTCGACCCGCGGCTGCAGCACGTGCCGGTCGTCGCCGGCATCGATCCCCGGGCCCTGGCATCGGTCGCCGCCGCGCGGCTGCTGGGGGAGGGCGCGCCGCGCGCCGCGGACCCGGCCGCCGACGCCTCGCCGAGCCTGACCCTCACCACCACCGGCGGGCCCGATCCCGCTCGCCGTCCGGGAACCACGACCCGCCCCGCCAAGGAGGCTGCATGAGCACCGTCGTCGCCGCGCCCACGCCGATCCTCGAGGAGGAGCCGTCGGTCGTCGCCGACCTGCTCCCGCGCGAGGGCGTCCTCGCGTCGGGCGAGCTGCAGCGGCTGGCGGCCACGATCGCGGAGCAGCCCGAGCGCTGGTCGCAGCTGGTCCAGCACGATCCGGCCCGGCGGCACTACGAGCTGCTGCACGAGGACGAGCACGTGACGGTCTGGCTGATCTGCTGGAGCCCGGGCCACGACACCGGCTTCCACGACCACGACACCTCGAGCGCCGGAGTCGCGGTCGCCGAGGGCGGGATCGTCGACGAGCGGCTGACGGCGCACGGCGACCCGATCACGACCCTGCTCGAGCCCGGTCGTGGCACCACGATCGAGCCGACCGAGATCCACCGGGTCCACCACCCGGGCGGCGAGCCGACGGTCTCGGTCCATGCCTACTCGCCGCCGCTGCGGCGGATGGGGGCCTACGAGGTCGCCCCCGACGGGCGGCTGCTGCGCCACGCCCAGCCGGGCGAGGACGGGCTCGAGCCGGTCCGCTCGTCGCACTGAGCCGGGCGGCCGGGACGAGCCCTGGCGGCCTGGCCGACGGGCCTCCCCGGCGTCGAGTTAGGGGCACCTATTTGTAGTCCCTCAAAAATGGGGTGACGGTCCGCGGCGCGGGATCGATACAATTCCGCCTACAGGCATCGGACTTGCGGATGGACGTTCGTCCTCCCCGCGACCGTCGCCTGCGATCCGCTCCGACTCGACCCCCCGTGCCCCTGATCGACGTCTGCCCACTGTCCGAGCTTCCCGACGGGAAGCGCGTGACGCTGGAGCACGACGACGTCGAGATCATGGTCGTCAACTGCGGCGGTGAGATCCTCGCGATGGAGGATCGCTGCAGCCACGACGACGGTGATCTGTCGGAGGGCGAACTGGACGTCGCGGCCTGCACGATGGAGTGCCCGCGCCACGGCGCGCTGTTCGATCTGCGGACCGGCCGACCGATCACGCTTCCGGCGTTCCAGCCGGTCGACACCTTCCCCGTCGTTCTCGACGGAGACACCATCAAGCTCGAGGTGGACTGAACATGCCCACGCCCCCGGAGACCTCCGCCAGCCTGCTCAACGAGGAGGAGACGTCGCTCAAGGACCTCAACGCCGACTACACGGCGAAGTACGGGTTCCACGACGCCGAGGACTACCTCTACAAGGCACCGAAGGGCATCAACCGCGAGATCGTCGAGAAGATCTCCGAGTTCAAGAGCGAGCCGCAGTGGATGCGGGACTTCCGGCTCAAGGCGCTGGAGCACTTCTTCGCGCGTGAGCAGCCGACCTGGGGCAGCCCGATGCTGGCCGAGGTCGACTACGACGACATCCACTACTTCGTCCGCGCGTCCGAGCGGGCCGAGCGCTCGTGGGACGACGTCCCCGAGGACGTCAAGAAGACCTTCGACCGGCTCGGGATCCCCGAGGCCGAGCGCAAGTTCCTCTCCGGCGTCGGGGCGCAGTACGAGTCCGAGGTCGTCTACCACCAGGTGAACGAGGAGCTCGAGAAGCAGGGCGTCATCTTCATGGACATGGACACCGCGCTCCGTGAGCACGAGGACCTGGTCCGCGAGTACTTCGCCACGATCATCCCGCCGAACGACAACAAGCTGGCCGCGCTCAACAGCGCCGTCTGGTCCGGCGGGTCGTTCGTGTACGTGCCGCCGGGCGTGCACGTCGAGATGCCGCTGCAGGCCTACTTCCGGATCAACACCGAGAACATGGGCCAGTTCGAGCGGACGATCATCATCGCCGACGAGGGCTCCTACGTGCACTACGTCGAGGGCTGCACCGCCCCGACGTACTCCAGCTCGTCGCTGCACTCCGCGGTCGTCGAGCTGATCGCCAAGCCCGGCGCCCGGATCCGCTACACGACGGTCCAGAACTGGTCGCAGAACGTCTTCAACCTGGTGACCAAGCGCGCGGTCGCCCAGGAGGACGCGACCGTCGAGTGGGTCGACTGCAACCTCGGCTCGAAGCTGACGATGAAGTACCCCGCCGTCTACCTGATGGGCGAGCGCGCCCACGGCGAGGTGCTCTCGATCGCCTTCGCCGGTGCCGGCCAGCACCAGGACGCCGGCGCCAAGATCGTCCACGCGGCGCCGAACACGACCTCGAACATCTTCGCCAAGTCGATCTCCAAGGACGGCGGGCGCTCCAGCTACCGCGGCCTGCTCGAGGTCGGCAAGGGCGCGATCGGCTCGAAGTCGAAGGTCGTCTGCGACGCGCTGCTGCTCGACGACCGCTCGAAGACCGACACCTGGCCGACGATCCGGATCGACGAGGACCAGGTCGACATCGGCCACGAGGCGACCGTCTCGAAGGTCGGCGACGAGCAGCTCTTCTACCTCCAGTCCCACGGCCTGCCCGAGGACGAGGCGGCGAAGCTGATCGTCAACGGCTTCATCGAGCCGATCGTCAAGGAGCTCCCGATGGAGTACGCGGTCGAGATGAACCGGCTCATCGAGTTGCAAATGGAAGGCAGCATCGGGTAGCGCGCGTCGCCTCCCGCCGCCGTTCCTCTGTTCCTCGAAGGCCTTCATGACCACGACCACTTCCCCTGACCCCACCTGGCTGACCGAGCGCCGCGACGCGGCGCGGGCCGAGCTGCTGACGCTCGAGCTGCCGTCGTTCCGCGACGTCCCGGGCTGGGAGTTCACCGAGATCCCCGAGCTCGACCTGGACGCCTACCCGGCGCCCGACGCGGTCTCGGCCGACCAGGACGCCGCCGCGGTCGCCGCGGCGACGCCGGTCTTCGACCACCTGCCCGAGGGCACCGTCACGATCACCCAGATCGACGACCGGACCTTCGGCGGCGAGCGCGCGGAGGCCGTCTCGGAGGGCCCGCTGGTGCTCCCGCTCGAGGTCGCCGCCGAGCGCCACCCCGACCTGGTCGAGCCCTACCTGGGGAAGATCGAGACCCAGCGGACGCCGTTCACGGCCCGCAACGACAGCGACTGGCGCGGCGGGTTCTTCGTCCACGTCCCGCGCAACACGCACCTCGAGGCGCCGGTCCTGCTGACGCTGATCCAGGCCCAGGCCGGTCGCGCCGCCTCGCCGCGGACGCTGATCGTGCTCGAGGAGGGC
Source organism: Patulibacter medicamentivorans (assembly GCF_000240225.1). Classification (GTDB taxonomy): domain Bacteria; phylum Actinomycetota; class Thermoleophilia; order Solirubrobacterales; family Solirubrobacteraceae; genus Patulibacter; species Patulibacter medicamentivorans. The sequence goes on along the minus strand of NZ_AGUD01000316.1, from coordinate 17,849 downwards.
GCCGAGGCCGAGGTCTGGTCGCAGGCCGTCTCGACCTCGCCGGAGCTGGAGGCGCTGGTCAACGGGGTCGTCGAGATCCACGTCGGGGCCAACGCCCGCCTGCGCTTCGTCGACGTCCAGGACCTCTCCGAGAAGACCTGGATCTTCGGCGCGCAGCGGGCCACCATCGACCGCGACGGCTGGATCGACTGGATCACGCTCGGCCTCGGCTCGGCCAAGGGCAAGGTCTTCCAGGAGACCTCGCTCGACGGTCCCGGCGCTCACGGTCGCGTCACCGGCGGCTACGCCACCCACGGCAAGCAGCACCTCGACTTCGACACGCTGCAGACCCACATGGCGCCGAACACGACCTCCGACCTGGCCTTCCGCGGCGTGCTGGCGGAGAAGTCGTCGACGGTCTGGCGCGGGATGATCAAGGTCGACGAGGCGGGCCAGCAGACCGACGCCTTCCAGGAGTCGCGCAACCTGCTGCTGGGGCGCAAGGCCCACGCCGACGCGATCCCCGGGCTGGAGATCGCCGCCAACGACGTCCGCTGCACCCACGCGGCGGCGATCGCGCAGATCGATCCCGAGCAGGTCTTCTACCTGCGCTCGCACGGCCTGCCCGAGGGGCGCGCCAAGCGGCTGGTGATCGAGGGCTTCATGGCCGAGCTGGTGACCCGCTTCGAGGAGGGCCCGGTCCGCGAGGCCCTCGGCGAGGTGCTGCACCGGCGCCTCGAAGCGGTTCTCGGCTAGCGGCCGCGTCCGCGACCGCGCGCTGGCGCGTCGCTCCCGGTGCCGCCCCGGGGGGAAGGCGGCACCGGAGCGGGCGCTCCTCCGCGGCGCTCCTAGGAGCCGACCTTCTCGCCGGCCGGCTTCTGCTGGGCGTCCTCGCTCTTGGAGTCCTTGGCCTTCGGGGCCTTGCGCTCGACCGTCTCGCACGAGCCGTTCGGGTTCTCGGCCGTGGCGTCGACGATCACGTCGACCTGGTCGAGGAAGGCACGGTCGTTGCCGGCGCCGCAGGTGATCCGATCGACCTCGCCGTCGCGGGTCCGGAAGCGATCGTTGCCGGGGCCGCCGTCGAGGGTGTCGCCGACCTGGTCGACCGCGCCGTCCGGACCGGGGTGGACGTCGCCGCGGGCGAGCGCCCACAGCGTGTCGTCGCCCTCGCCGCCGAAGCTCGTGTCCTGGCCGAGGTTGGCGTAGATCACGTCGTTGCCGGCGCCACCGTGCTGGGTGTCGTCGCCGGTGCCGCCCGCCATCCGGTCGTTGCCGTTCTCGCCGAACGCGCTGTCGTTGCCGCTGCCGCCGTAGATCCGGTCGAACGAGTCGCCGCCCTTGAGGGTGTCGTTGCCGGCCGCGCCGTAGATCCGGTCGAACGAGGTCCGGTCGCCGGTCCCGTTGGCGTCGCCGACGACGGTGTCGTCGCCGCTGCCGCCGTTGAGCCAGTCGTTGCCCTGGAGGCCCTGCAGCACGTCGTTGCCGGCCCCGCCGAAGACCCGGTCGTTGCCGAGGCCGCCGATCAGGGCGTCGTCGCCGGCGCGGCCGAAGATCCGGTCGTTGCCGCGGTTGCCGTCGATCCGGTCGGCCGACGAGGTGCCGACGAGGCGCTCGTTGCCGGGGCCGCCGTCGATCGTCGCCGCGAGCGCGGAAGCTGGCAGGATCGCGGTGGCGGCGATCGCCAGGACGGTGGCACGGCGGGAGAGCGAGATCGTCATTCGGTGTGCTCCTCGGAGAGGTCGTCGGGGGACGTCCACCGTTATCGCCGACCCGGGACCCGCCGTGGGGTGGTTCTCACCAACCCCTCACCGTTCGTGAGAAGCGCGTGAGAACGGGACCGAACCCGCGCGTGGTGCTCGGGGCACGTGCGAGGATGCATCGGTGCCATGGCCCCTGTCCGCCGATCGGTGGGCGGGCCATCCGACCCGCCCCGTCCACCCGTCCGCCGCCGGCCCCCGGCAGCGCGACCTGTCGCCGATCGGCTCGTCCATGCTCGTCGCCCTCCGCACCCCCTCACGTCGACTGCTCGCCACGGCCGTCGTCCTGCTCGTCTCCGTGCTGCTGGTCGCCGCGGCCGCCCAGGCGGCGACGCGCAGCGGTGGCCGGGGCAACGACACCCTGATCGGCACCTCGGCCGCCGACACGATCAACGGCAAGGGCGGCAACGACGTGATCCGCGGCCGCGGAGGAGCCGATCGGCTCTACGGCGGCGCCGGCAACGACGTGCTGTTCGGCGAGGGCGGCGGCGACCTGCTGTCCGGCGGACCGGGCAACGACACGCTGATCGGCGGCGCCGGCCCCGACCGGCTGATCGGCGGGAAGGGCCGCGACACGATCACGGCCGGCGACGGCAACGACGTGATCGACGCCGCCGACGGCGAGGTCGACCAGGTCACCTGCGGCAAGGGCCGGGACCGCGTGGTCGCCGACCGCGGCGACGTCGTGGCACGCGACTGCGAGAGCGTCACCCGCCGCTGAGGCCCGCGACCTCCGTCCACCCCGACCCAGCGCCCACCCGATTCCGCCCGAGCCCGCTCCCTCGCCCACCCTGCCCGACGGACCGGGCGGCCGGGCCGTGATCCTGCTGGTCGACGACGACGCGGCGATCCGCCGCACGCTCGCCGTCGGCCTGGAGCTGGAGGGCTTCTCGGTCGTCCCGGCGTCCGGCGGCCGCGCCGCGCTGGCCGCCGTGCCGCAGGTGCGGCCGGCGGCGGTCCTGCTCGACCTGACGATGCCCGACCTCGACGGCCTCGAGGTGCTGCGCCGGCTGCGGGCCGCGGGCGAGGACGTGCCCGTCTGCGTGCTCTCGGCCCGCGACGAGGTCGACGACCGCGTGACCGGGCTCCAGGCCGGCGCCGACGACTACATCGTCAAGCCGTTCGCGCTCGAGGAGGTCGCCGCGCGACTCCACGCGCTCCTGCGCCGGCGGCCGCCGGGCGACCAGCAGCGGCTGGCCGTCAGCGACATCGAGCTCGATCCGATCACGCACGTCGCGACCCGGGCCGGCCGCGACCTCGGCCTGACCCAGCGCGAGTTCGCGCTGCTGCAGCTGTTCCTGCGCCACCCCGGCGAGGTGCTCGATCGCGCCCGTTTGCACGAGGACGTCTGGGGCTACGACTTCGATCCCGGCACCAACATCGCCGACGTCTTCGTCGGCTACCTCCGCCGCAAGCTCGAGGCCGACGGGGGAGAGCGGGTCCTGCACACCGTTCGCGGCGTCGGGTTCGTCCTGCGAACCTGACGCGCGTGATCCTGGGCAACCTCCGCAGCCGGCTGACCTTCGGCGTCGTCGCCGTGCTGGCGATCGTGCTCGCGCTCGGCGGCGCGGTCGTCGCCCGCGAGGCGGACCGCTCGGAGCGCCAGAGCCTCGACGACCGGCTGCGGCGGACGGCGGAGCTGCTGGACACCGTGGTCGGCGACGCGATCACCAAGTCGCTCCCGGAGAAGGACGCGCGCCTGAACCAGGTGCTGCGCGCGACCGGCAGCTCGCTGGTGCTGTGGGTCGGCGGCGAGGACGTGGTCAAGGCGGGCATCCCGCTGCCCGCGCGGTCGAGCCCGGCGCCGCTCGGGTTCTCGACCCGCCAGGTCGGCGAGCGGCGGCTGCGGACCTTCGCGAAGACGTTCACGTCGGCCGACGGCGACGCGCTCGGCGTGCGGGCGATCCAGGAGGCCAGCAGCGACCTGCGGCCGCTGGAGCGGCGCCAGGGCTCGCTCGAGCGGCGACTGCTGCTGATCGGCCTGGCGATGCTGCTGCTGGCCGGGCTCGGGACCTGGTTCGCCGCCGACCTGGTGCTGCGGCCGCTGCGGCGACTGCGCACGGCGACCCACCGGATCGAGGGCGACGGCGACCTGGAGCGGCGGGTGCCGGTCGACGGTCCCGGGGAGCTGCGGTCGCTGGCCGGCTCGTTCAACGCGATGCTGGAGCGGCTCGGCCGCTCGGCGCAGGAGCGCAACCGCGCGCTCGAGGCGACGCGCCGCTTCGCCGCCGACGTCGGGCACGAGCTTCGCACGCCGCTGACCAGCGTCCAGGCGACGCTGTCGGCGATCGACCGCCACCCGGACGTCGACCCCGAGGTCCGCCAGATGATCGTCGGCGAGGCGCTCGCCGAGCAGCGGCGGCTCGTCGGCCTGCTCGACGGGCTGCAGGCGCTGGCGCGCGGCGACGCCAACCCGGTCGACGATGCCGACGTCGACCTGGCCGCGGTCGCCGCCGAGGCCGCCCGGGCCTTCGGCGATCGGCACCCGGAGATCGACCTCTCGGTGCGCCTGCCCGACGCCGCGGTCCCGGTCCGGGGATGGGAGCCCGGGCTGCGGCTGATCGTCGACAACCTGCTGCAGAACGCGGCCCGCCACGGGCGGCCGGAAGGGCAGGTGCGGCTGTCGGTCACGGAGGCCTCGCCCGATGTGGGGCCGCGGCTGGTGGTCGCCGACGACGGTCCCGGGATCGCCGCCGAGGAGCGGGAGCGGATCTTCGAGCCGTTCGTCCGCGGGAGCGGCGTCGACCGCCCGGGATCGGGGCTCGGGCTCGCGCTCGTCGCCCAGCAGGTCGGGCACCACGGGGCCAGCGTGACGATCGACGACGCGTCGATCGGCGGGGCGCGGGTGACCGTCCGCTTCCGCGCCACCTGAGCGCCTGGCGCGCGGAGGGTCAGCGGCCGCGTAGGCTGGCGTCGTGCCGTGTGCTTGGCGGGGGGTCGGGGCAGTCGCGTCGGCGGTCGGGGTGACCGCGCTGCTGGTCGTCGCGCCAGCCGGCGCGGCGGAGCCACCACCGCCGCTGACCGAGGCGCCGCTCTACGCGACGATGCTCGACCGCTGGAGCCCGACCGCGTTCGCCTACCGCGGCCTGCCGGGCCCGCCGCGAACCCGGCTCAACAGCCTGATGCTGCGGCTGCACGTGCGGGCGGTCCTCGACGGGCCGAGCGTGGTGCCGGCGAGCTATGCCGACCGCCGCCGGATCGCCGAGCTGGTCGACACGCTGACGCAGCCGCCGGCCTTCCGCGACGGTCCCTACAGCCGCTACGACCGCAACGATCCCGACCAGTCCCACCGCCCGGGATTCACCCAGGCGGCGGGTCGCGGGGGCAGCAGCCGCAACGCCGCCCAGCACATCGCGATCGATCCCGAGGCGGCGATCGCGCTGGCGGAGGCCTACGACGCGGGCACGAAGGTCGACCTGCCCGCGCGCCTGCGCACCCGGATCCGCCGGGTCGTGCTGCGGGTCGCCCGCCACCGGATGTTCGCCCCCGATCAGGTGCGGATCGGCCAGCTGCTGTGGACGGCCGAGATGCTGTGGGCGAAGCGGCTGGTCGACGGCGACCTGCGGGCCTTCGTCCGCGACTACCGGCGAGCGCTCGACACCCAGCGGCGGCTGCTGCCGCGGCTGCTGACCCGCGACGCCGGCTACCGCTACGTGCCGAACGACCGCGCCAACCGGATCAACCTGATGGACACCCCGGAGTACAGCCTGATCGCACTGGCCGGCGCGCAGTACCTGCCGCAGGCCCTGAAGGCCGGGATGCGGCTGCGCGCCGGCGAGCGGACGATCTACCGGCGCTGGATGCGGCGGGTGGTCTGGGGGTCGTTCGGCGACGACGGGACGCTCAACTGGGACACCGGCTGGGGCGCCGACCGCCGCTACCTGACCCAGTACTGGGGCTGGGCGACCGTCGAGCTGCAGGCGATCGGCACGATGCCCGGCGGGTTCCTGCCGGCCGCCGACCGCCGCCGGGTCGCCGCGCTCTGCGGTCGCGTGCGGGCCCGCTACCAGGAGCTGGCCGATCGCCGCGGGGTGCTGCCCAAGACGCTCTACAACGCGTCGACGCGCTTCCGGGCCAGCGGCAGCGACCAGGCGCTCGGATCGCTGCGGCTGCTGCGGTCGATCGCCGACTGCGGCGACGCGCCGGCCCCGACGGCGGCGGCCAGCTTCGATCGCGACCAGCCGCGCTACGCGGTCACGACGTCGCGCTACTCGACCTCGGTCGTCAGCTGGTCGCGCGACCTGACGTCGGGCGTCCTGCCGACCCGGTTGGTCGACGCGGGGGGACGGGCGATCGGCGGGCTCGGCGGCCGCCGCTCGAGCTTCGACCTGCAGGCCGGCGGCCTGCGGCTCGCCGGCGGCGCCGTCGCCGGCACGCGGGTCCGGCTGTCGGCGCGGCCGGGCAGCGGGCCGCTCGCCTCGCGCCGCTCGCTGCGCGGGACGATCACCCGCGGGGGGCAGCAGGCCAACGTCCGGTTCCGGTTCGACGAGGCGGGCTGGACGCTCAGCGGCCGGCTGCGTCGCCCGGCCGCGCGGCGCTGGCGGATCCCGATCGGCGGCAGCGCCAGGGTGACGGTCCACCGCGGTCGGACGACCGTCCTGCGGATCCGGCCGACCGCGGGCAGTAGCTGGCAGGTCCTGATCCCCGAGCGGGGCCGGGTGAGCCTGGCGCCGGTGTCCCGGGATCCGCTCGATCCGACGGTCCGGCGGGTCGCGGTGATCGCGCTCCCGCGGGGTCGCGCACTGGGTCTGCGGGTGCGCGTCGCCTGAGTCGGAATCGCGTTTCTGGACGAACGTACGAGCGCTGCTCGCCGGTTTGCGACGATTCCGATGTGGTGGATCGCCGTTCTCCGACCCGTCCTGCCCGTGAGCGTCGTTGCTCGCCGTGGGTGGTGGCCCTGCTCGCGCTGGTGGCGGTCCCCCTCGCGGTGCCTCCCGTCGCCGGTGCGGCCGGCCGCGATCGCTGGGCGCCGGCGCTGAAGCTCGGCAAGCCGCGGGTGCGGATCCCGGCCGCCGCGCTGTCGGCTCCGGCGGCGCGCCTCGGCGCCCCCGGCACGATCACCGCCGCCGACGCGCTGCGCGTCGGCCCCGCCCGCGAGGGCGGGCGGGCGCTGCTGACCGCCGACGGCCGCCGGGTCCTGCTGCGCGGCGCCAACGTCGCGGCGCTCGTCGACTACGGAGGCGCGCACGGCACCGTCGCGGTGACCGCGGCCGACGGCGTCCAGGCCCGCGCGCTCGGGATCAACGTGGTGCGCCTGGGCGTCTCCTGGTCGCGGATCCAGCCGCAGCCGGGCGTCACCGACCGCGGGTACCTGGCCGAGATCGAGCGCGCGGCGCGGGTCTTCGCCGATCGCGGGATCTACGTGGTGCTGGACATGCACCACGATCGCTACGCGGCCAACCTCGGCCAGCCGTCGTACGTGGAGTCCGACGGCGCGCCGGCGTGGGCGGTCGACACCGCCGGCACGTCCTGCTCGCCGCTGGCGGGCAGCCTGCAGGGCCTCGGCCGCTACTACACGACGCCCTGCGCGGCGAAGGCGGCGGAGGCGTTCTGGGAGGACCGCACGGTCGCCGGCCGGTCGCTGCAGGGGGCCTATGCCGACGCCGTCTCCGCCGCAACCGCCGCGGGGCGCAGGATCGGGCCTGCCTTCGCCGGCGTCGAGCTCTACAACGAGCCGGTCAGCCCCGACGCGTCGTGGCCGCCGAGCTGGGCGACCCAGCGCCTGTTCCCCTTCTACGCCAGGCTCGTGGCGCGGCTGCGCCGCGACGGCTACGGCGGTCCGGTCTGGTTCGAGGGCTTCGGCCCCGAGACCGCCCGCTTCGCCGCCGACGGGCAGCTGGTGTACTCGCCGCACATCTACACCGACGTCTTCTCCGGCGACGTCGACGCGGGCACCGAGGGCCGTCTGGACGCCGCCTATCGCGATGCCCAGCGGATGGCGACGGCGTTCGGCGCGGCCCTCGTCCCGGGCGAGTTCCCGGGCGCCGGGGGCGGCAACTGGGAGGCCTACCGGCGTTGGCAGCTGCGGATCCAGGATCGCGACCTGACCGGCGGCATCATCTGGATCTGGAAGCAGCACCCGACGAAGGACTACGGTTGGGGGGTCCTGAACCCCGACGGGGGGCTGCGTTCCGGGAGCCGGATCGCGCTCGACCTCGGGCGACCGCGGGTGGTGGCCGCGCGGCCGCGGATCGTCGCCCAGGACGCCGACGACGACGGGCTGACGGTCCGCACGTCGGGCGCCGGGACGGTCGAGCTGTGGACCGGCGCCGCGACCGGCTCCCGGGCATCGCGCGGGGCCGCGCGGACGCTGACGATCGATGGCCGGGCCCCGTCGTCGTCGATCGATCCGGTGACGGTGCGGGCGTCCGCGGCGCTGCCCGGAGCGACGGTCGGCGGTCGCCGGGTCCGCGTCACCCTGCCGGCAGGCGCGCACACCCTGCGCCTGCGGCCCTGATCCGCGGGCGCCGTGCGGACTCCAAACCGGCCTGGTCAGGTTCGTGGACCACGGCGGCACGGGCGGTCCCGAAGGGCGTACAGTGAGGGTATGTCCCACACCCCGATTTCCGATCAGGATTCCGCTCCCGGCGTCTCCGCGGGCTCCGGCGGCGGGCCGGGACCGAGGGCCGGGGAGGGCGGCGCGATCATCCACGACTCGATCCTCGACACGATCGGCGACACGCCGCTGGTGCGCCTGTCGCGGATCGGGGCCGGCCTGACCCCGCAGCTGGTGGCCAAGGTCGAGCAGCTCAACCCGGGCGGGTCGATCAAGGACCGGGTCGCGCTGCGGATGATCGAGGCGGCCGAGCGCGACGGGCTGCTGCGGCCCGGCGGCACGATCGTCGAGCCGACGTCGGGAAACACCGGCACCGGCCTGGCGATCGCCGCGCGGATCAAGGGCTACCGCGTGATCGCGGTGATGCCGGACAAGATGAGCCAGGAGAAGATCGACCTCCTGCGTGCCTACGGCGCCGAGGTCGTCGTTGCGCCGACCGACGTGCCGCCGGACTCGCCGCGCTCCTACTACCGGGTCGCCGACCGGCTGACGGCCGAGATCCCGGGGGCGTTCCAGCCGAACCAGTACGAGAACCCGGCCAACCCGCAGACGCACCTCGACTGGACCGGTCCCGAGATCTGGCGCCAGACCGGCGGCAGGATCACGCACCTGGTCGCGGGCGTCGGAACCGGCGGCACGATCACCGGCACGGCCCGCTACCTGAAGTCGAGGAACCCGGACATCCAGGTGATCGGCGCCGATCCCGAGGGCTCGATCTACAGCTCCAAGGAGGTTCGCCCCTACCTGACCGAGGGCGTCGGCGAGGACTTCTGGCCCAAGACCTTCGATCCGTCGGTCGTCGACCGCTACGTGACGGTCTCCGACAAGGACGCGTTCCTCGCCGCGCGCAGGCTCTCGCAGGTCGAGGGGATCCTGTCGGGCGGCTCGTGCGGCACGGCGATCGTCGCCGCGCTCGAGGTCGCCCGCGGGATCGACGACCCGAGCGCGCTGGTGGTCGTCGTCCTGCCCGACGGCGGGAGGTCGTACATCTCGAAGATCTACAACGACAGCTGGATGCGCGAGCACGGCTTCCTCGAGCGACCGCCCGAGCGGACCGTCGGCGACGTGCTGCGGACCAAGGAGGCCGAGGGCGGCGTGCCGCAGCTGGTCGCCGTGCGCCCGAGCCACAAGGTCCGGCAGGCGATCGCGCTGCTGCACGAGCACGGCGTCTCGCAGCTGCCCGTGGTCTCGCCGCACGACGAGCACGCGCTGGTCGGGTCGATCGGCGAGCGGGGCCTGCTGCGGCGGGCGGCGTCGGACCCGCAGGTGCTCGACGCCGAGATCGGCGACGTGATGGAGCCGCCGTTCCCGGCCGTCTCCGCCGACGCCCCGGTCCGCGAGGCGGTCGAGCTGCTGACCGGCGACCAGCCGGCGCTGGCCGTGATCGCCGACGGCCGCCTGGCCGGGCTGGTCACGCGCTCGGACCTGCTCGAGTCGCTGGTGGTGCCGTCGTGAGCCGGGTGCCCGACGACGCGCGGATCGCGACCCGCACCGTCCACGCCGGCCTCGATCCCGACCCGACCTACGGCTCGATCGTCCCGGCCATCCACCAGACCTCGACCTACGTCCAGCCCGCGCCCGGGCAGTTCGTCGGCGACTTCGACTACTCGCGCTCGGCCAACCCGACCCGGACCGCGCTGGAGAACGCGATCGGGCAGCTGGAGGGCGGGCTGGCGAGCGCCTTCTCCAGCGGCCTGGCCGGCGAGCACGCGCTGATCACCGCCGTCGCCCGGGCCGGCGCCCACGTGGTGCTGCCGAACGACCTCTACGGCGGGACCTACCGCCTGGTCGACAGCGTCCTGACGCGCTGGGGGCTCAGCTACGCGATCGTCGACCAGCGGGACCTGGACGCGGTCGCCGCGGCGATCCGGCCCGAGACCGCGCTGGTCTGGGTCGAGACGCCGACCAACCCGACGCTGAACGTCGTCGACATCGCCGGCCTCGTCGAGGTCGTGCGCGGCGCCGCCGCGACGCTGGCTCGCGAGGACGGGGGCGGGGCGGCATCCCGGTTCGCTCCCGGGCCGCTGGTCGTCGTCGACAACACCTTCGCGACCCCGATCCACCAGCGGCCGCTCGAGCTCGGGGCCGACGCCGTCGTGCACTCGACGACGAAGTACCTCGGCGGCCACTCCGACGTCGTCGGCGGCGCCGTGGTGGTCCGCGACGAGGAGCTGCACCGGGCCGTCCGCCACGTCCAGAACGCGGTCGGCGCGGTGCCCGGGCCGTTCGACTGCTTCCTGCTGCACCGCGGGCTGCGGACGCTGCACCTGCGGGTCGCCCAGCACGACAGGAACGGCGCGGCGGTCAGCGAGTACCTGCGCGGCGCCGCGGGCGTCAGCGAGGTCCACTGGCCCGGATTCGGCGGGATGGTCTCCTTCCGCCACCCCGACGCGGTGCGGATCGCGTCGTCGACGGCGATCTTCTCGCTCGCCGAGTCGCTGGGCGGCGTCGAATCGCTGATCGAGGTCCCGCAGGCGATGACCCACCAGTCGGTCGAGGGCTCCGACGCCGCGGTGCCGGCCGACCTGGTCCGGCTCAGCTGCGGGGTCGAGGATCCGGCCGACCTGGTCGCCGACCTGGAGCGGGCGATCGCGGGCTGAGGCGGGGCAGGGCCGCCGGGCCGTCGAGGCGCGCACGCCGGGACGAGGAAGTGCGCGACGGGCTGGCCGCCGCCGGCGGAGCACGCCGCCCCGGGACGGGGTGCGTGCTCCACGGGGCGGTCTAGGCGCCAGGCCCCGGAGCGGGCGCGTCCGGCCCGCCGGCGGCGTCGCCGCCCGGCTCGTCGGCCTCGCCCTCGGCGAGGATCCGGTAGAGGCGCCGGCGGGTCTCGGCGAGGACCTCGGCGGCCTCCGCCTGCTGCGCGGTCGATCCGGCCTGCGTGACCTGGAAGGCGGCGAAGCCGACCTCCCGCATCAGCGAGCCGATCTTCCACGTCTGGTCGCTGATGCCCTCGGCGGCGGCCTCCCAGGGGGTCCCGAGCGAGGCGCGATGCTCCTCGACGTGGGCCTTGCCCGCGTCGGTGAGGGCGAAGAACCGCCCGTTGCCCCGCTGCTCGCCCTGGACGAGGCCCTCGTCCTCCAGCTGCTGGAGCGAGGGGTAGACCGAGCCGGGGCTCGGCCGCCAGGCGCCCTGGCTGCGCTCCTCGATCTCCTGCATCAACTGGTAGCCGTTGGCCGCCTGCTCGTCCTCGAGGACCAGCAGCAGGGCGGCGCGGACGTCACCGCGACCGGCCCGCGGCCCACGGCCGCGGCGGCCTCGCGGGCCACCCGGCCCGGGGAAGCCCCCGGGACCCGGGAAGCCGCCCGGCCCGACGCCGCCCCATCCGCCGGGGCCGCCGCGCGGCCCGCGGCCGTGGCGGCCGGGACCGCCGTGGCGACCCGGACCGCGACCACCGGTCATGGCGTGGAACAGCTCGGCCAACCGCGGGTCGCGGAGGCCGGCTGCCATCTCGCGACCGCCGCGGCGGTCGCCGGGGCCGCAGATCGGCCCCCACTCGTGTGCGTGTGCCGTCATTCGGCACTCCTTTCGATCGCTTTCGATATGGCAACGATATATCGGTAACGATCGTTCGTCAAGGCGGTGGGGCGCGCGCGACCGGCACGCGGCGCTCCCCGCCGATCATCGCCCGCGTCCGTCCTGGGCGCGGCGGGCGAGCAGCGCCACCGCCAGGCCGACGGCGACGAGCGCGGTGAAGAGCGGGACCAGGTCGACCAGCAGCCCGGCCAGGCGGGGGTCGAGCACGCCGCTGCCCGCGGCCTCGGCCCGGCGGACCGTCAGCCCGACGACGAGCAGCAGCGCGGCGATCGCGGCGAGGGCGATGCCCCGCCGCTCGGCGACGGTCGGGCCGGCGGACGGTCGACGGCGGGCGGGCAGCGACGGTGCGGTGGACATGCCCGCAGCCTGCGCCACCGCGAGGCCGCCGCCCATCGCTCGGCGGGGGGAACCGCGCCCCCTCGCGCGGTGCGGCAGTCGCTCAGGCCGCGCTGCGCTGCGGCACGCCGAGGGCCGCGCGGGCCTCCTCGACGGTCGCGGGCCGACGGCCGGCGTCCTCGATCATCTGCCGGCCCTTGGCGATCAGCTCGCCGTTGGAGCGCGCCATCGTGCCGTCCGGCAGGTAGAAGTTGTCCTCCAGCCCGACCCGCACCGAGCCGCCCAGCGAGAGCGCCGCCGCCAGCATCGGCCACTGCACCCGCGAGATGCCGATCACGCCCCAGTGGTGACCGCCACCCCCGCTGCCGAGCACGGCCCCGACCTCGGCCAGGTTGTCGGCCATCGCCGCCAGGTTGCGCGCCGTCGGCGGGATCCCGCCGGTCACGCCCATCACGAAGTCGGCGTGCAGCGGGCCCTCGAGCAGGCCCATGTCGATCAGCGGCGCCAGGCTGCCGATGTGGCCGATGTCGAAGCACTCGTGCTCGGGCTTGATCCCCAGCCGGCGCATCGCCTCGAGCAGCGCCACGATCTCGTCGAAGGGGTTGGGGAAGATCGTCGAGAAGACGAACGCCTTGCGCCGCGACGAGTACTTCGCGTAGTTCATCGAGCCCATGTTCAGGGCCGCGACCTCGGGCCGGCAGGCCTCCAGGTAGGCGATCCGCTTCTCGACCGAGACCCCGATCGTGCCGGTCGAGAAGTTGATGATCGCGGCGTCGCCGACCTCGTCGCGGATCGCCTGGCTGATCGCCGCGAAGTCCTCGATCTCGTAGCTCGGGCGGCCGTCGGGGGAGCGCGCGTGGATGTGGATGTGGACGCCACCCTCGTCGACGATCCGGCGGGCCTCGGCCGCGTACTCGGCCGGGGTGTAGGGGATCGCCGGGCACTGCGCGCGGTTGGCGATCGAGCCCGAGATCGAGCAGGTGAGGATGGCGGGATGGTCGAGGCTCATCGGTGCTCCACGGTCGCCGTCCGCCGGGCGCGGCGAGCGGAGGCGCTCCTCCGACAGGGGCGCCAGCGCCGACGATACGGCGAGCGAGGTCCGGGAAGGGCGGGTGAGGGCCACAGTCCGACCCCGGTGGGCTGTGGCTCCTCCCTAGCCCGAGCGGTAGCCTGTGGCCGTGCCCGAGCCCCGCCCCGCGCAGGTCGACGAGGCGATCCGCTCGGCCGCCGCGTTCCTCGAGGACGCCGCCGCCGAGCTGGCGCCGGAGACCGCGGCCGAGATCCACGCCGGGGTCCCGGACCTGCCGGCGGCGCTGGCGGTCACCAGCCAGAGCACGAGCGGCGTCCGCGAGCTGATCTCGGCGATCGCCCGCGCCGTCCTGCGCGGGACGCCGCCCGACCAGCTGATCGTGCCCGAGCAGACGCTGGAGCACGCGCGGATGTACGTCCGCCGCGGCGTCGAGCTGCCGGTGCTGCTGCGGACCTACCGCGTCGGGCACGGCGTGATGTGGCGGCTGTGGACGGCGGCGGTCGACGACCAGGCCACCGACGCGGCCCAGCGGATCTTGCTCCGCGATCGTGCCGGCGAGCTGCTGTTCGGCTTCATGGACGCGGTCACCGGCCGCGTGGTCGAGGAGTACCACGCCGAGCGCGAGCGCTGGTCGCGCAGCGCGGCGGCCCAGCGCGCGGCGACCGTCCGCGACCTGCTCGACGGGCAGCCGATCGACCCGGCGGCGGCCGGTCGCACGCTCGGCCGCGAACTGGCCGGACGCCACGTCGGCGCGGTCCTCTGGACGACCTCGGGCGAGGACGCCGCCGGCGCCCCGGCGCGGCTGGAGCGCGCGGCGAGCGAGGTCGCGGCGGCGCTCGGCGACGACCGTCCGCTGCTGGTGCCGGTCGGGCACCGGGTGCTGTGGATGTGGGCGACGCCGGCCGACGGCGGCCGCGGCGGGGCTCCCGCGTCCGCCGACGCCGGTCCGACGACGCTGCGGGCGGATCGCGTCAGCGTCGCCTTCGGTGAGCCGGCGAGCGGCGTCGACGGCTTCCGCCACAGCCACGAGGAGGCGATCGCGGCGCGGCGCGTGGCCGTCCTCGGGGGCCGCTCGCCCGGCGCGACCAGCCACTGGCAGCGCTCGGGGCTGCTCGGGCTGCTGGCGGTCGACGTCGAGCTGGCCCGCCGCTTCGCCCACCGCGAGCTGGGGGAGCTGGACGCCGATGACGACGGCGCGGCCCGGCTGCGGGCGACGCTCGCGACGTTCCTGCGCGAGGGTGCCCACGTCGCCCGGACGGCCGAGCGGCTCGGCGTGCACCCGAACACGATCGGCAACCGCCTGCGCCAGTGCGAAACGGCGCTGGGGCGCACGATCGACCACCGGCGGTCGGAGCTGCAGGCCGCCCTGCTGATCCGCGACGGGCTCGTCGACCGCCGCTGACGGCGGCCGCTGCGCCTGGGTGGTTCCCCCAGCACTCGCGCAGCCGCTGTGGAGATCGAACAGGACGGCGAGCGCCGCCGGACCTAGGGTCGGGGACGACGATGTCGCTCGTCGGCGTGCGCCGGCGAACGACCGACCCCGGAGGGCCCGTGACCGCGACCGCCATCGATCCCCGCTCGGACGCCTACGTCGCCAACCGCGACGCGATGAACGCCCGCCTGGACGAGCTCGATCGGGTCCTCGACCAGGTTCGCGGCGGCGGGGGCGAGAAGTACGTCGCCCGCCACCGCAAGCGCGGCAAGCTGCTGGCCCGCGAGCGGATCGAGCTGCTGATCGACCGCGACAGCCCGTTCCTCGAGCTGCAGCCCTTCATCGGCCACGGCAGCGACTTCCAGGTCGGCGGCAGCGTCGTGACCGGGATCGGGATCGTCGAGGGGGTCGAGTGCATGATCACCGCCAACGACCCGACGGTCCGCGGCGGCGCGTCGAACCCGTTCACGCTCCGCAAGGTCCTGCGGGCGAGCGAGATCGCCCGCGAGAACCGGCTGCCGCTGATCAGCCTGGTCGAGTCCGGCGGCGCCGACCTGCCGACCCAGCTGGAGATCTTCATCCCCGGCGGCCAGATGTTCCGCGACCTCACGCGGCTCTCGGCGGCCGGGGTCCCGACGGTCGCGATCGTCTTCGGCAACTCGACCGCCGGCGGCGCCTACATCCCGGGGATGTGCGACTACACCGTCTTCGTCAAGGACCAGGCGAAGGTCTTCCTCGGCGGGCCGCCGCTGGTCAGGATGGCCACCGGCGAGGTCTCCGGCGACGAGGAGCTGGGCGGCGCCGACATGCACTCGCGGGTCTCCGGCCTCTCCGACGAGCTGGCCGAGGACGAGCCCGACGCGCTGCGGATCGGCCGCGACATCGTCCGCCGGCTGAACTGGCGCAAGCGCGGCCCCGGGCCGCGGACGCCCGCCGCCGACGTGGTGCCGCCGCTGCTCGACCCCGAGCAGCTGCTGGGGATCGTCTCGACCGACCTGAAGGTCCCGTTCGACACCCGCGAGGTCCTGGCGCGGATCGTCGACGGGTCCCGCTACGACGAGTTCAAGCCGCTCTACGGCACGGCGCTCTCGACCGGCTGGGCGGAGATCCAGGGCTTCCCGGTCGGGATCCTGGCCAACGTCCGCGGCGTCCTCTTCAGCGAGGAGGCGCAGAAGGCGACGCAGTTCATCCAGCTGGCGAACCAGAAGGACGTCCCGCTGCTGTTCGTCCACAACACGACCGGCTTCATGGTCGGCAAGGACTACGAGCAGGGCGGGATCATCAAGCACGGCGCGCAGTTCATCAACGCCGTCTCGAACTCCAAGGTGCCGCACATCGGGGTCGTCGTGGGCGCCTCGTACGGCGCCGCGAACTACGCGATGAGCGGCCGTGCCTACGCCCCGCGGTTCCTCTTCGCCTGGCCGTCGGCGCTCTCGTCGGTGATGGGCCCGGAGCAGCTGGCCGGGGTGCTGTCGATCGTCGCCCGCCAGGCCGCCGAGGCCAAGGGCCGCGAGTACGACGAGCAGCAGGACGCGGCCGTCAAGCAGATGGTCCGCGACAAGATCGCGGCCGAGCAGGTCGCGCTGGCGATCTCCGGCCGCGGCTACGACGACGGGATCATCGACCCGCGCGACACGAGGACGGTGGTGGGGATGGCCCTCTCGGCCTGCCACGGCGACGAGGTCCGCGGGGCCGAGGGCTTCGGGGTGTTCCGCCCGTGAGCGCCACCGACACGACCCCGACGACCGCGACCGCCGGGCCGACCGCGGCGGCGGCCGACCGCGCGCCGATCCGCCGGCTGCTGGTCGCCAACCGCGGCGAGATCGCCCGCCGGATCTTCGCCACCTGCCGCCGGCTGGGGATCGACACCGTCGCCGTCCACAGCGACGCCGACGCCGACGCGCCGTTCGTGCGCGACGCCGACCTGGCCGTCGCGCTCGGCGGCGCCGCCCCGGCCGAGTCCTACCTGCGAGCCGACGCGATCATCGCGGCCGCCCGGGCGACCGGTGCCGACGCGATCCACCCCGGCTACGGCTTCCTCTCCGAGGACGCCGGCTTCGCGGCGGCGGTGGCCGCGGCCGGGCTGCGCTGGATCGGCCCCTCGCCCGAGACGATCGAGGCGATGGGCTCGAAGCTCCGCGCCCGCGAGCTGATGGCCGCCGCCGGGGTCCCGGTCCTGCCCGGCGGCCGGATCGCCGAGGACGTCGGCGACGACGACCTGCGCGCTCAGGCGGACGCGGTCGGCTTCCCGCTGCTGGTCAAGGCGTCGGCCGGCGGCGGCGGTCGCGGGATGCGGCTGGTCGAGGACCCCGCGGCGCTGGCTGGCGCGGTCGCCTCGGCCCGCCACGAGGCCGCCTCCGCGTTCGGCGACGGCACCGTCTTCCTGGAGCGCTACGTCACCCGGCCGCGCCACGTCGAGGTCCAGATCCTCGGCGACCTGCACGGCACGGTCAGCGCGCTGCCGGAGCGCGACTGCTCGATCCAGCGCCGCCACCAGAAGCTGATCGAGGAGTCGCCCGCGCCGGCGATCGGCGACGACGTCCGCACCGTGCTCGCCGACGCCGCCCACAAGGCGGCGGGCGCGCTCGGCTACGTCAGCGCCGGCACCGTCGAGTTCGTGCTCGCCGATGGGGGCGGGGGGCGGGACGCCGATCCGGCGGTCTTCTTCCTCGAGGTCAACACCCGGCTCCAGGTCGAGCACCCGGTCACGGAGCTGGTCACCGGCCTGGACCTGGTCGAGCTGCAGCTGCGGATCGCCGAGGGCGAGCCGCTGCCGGCCGCGGCGATCGACCCGCCGGCCCGCGGGCACGCGATCGAGGCCCGGCTGGTGGCCGAGGACCCGGCCGCCGGCTGGCTTCCGCAGACCGGCCTGGTCGAGCAGTTCGGCTTCGCCGGCGCCGACGGCCGCGCCCTGCGGATCGACAGCGGCGTCGAGCCGGGCAGCGTCGTCTCGCCGCACTACGACTCGATGCTGGCGAAGGTGATCGTCCACGCGCCGACGCGCGACGCGGCGATCCGGCGCCTGGCGGACGCGCTGCGGCGGGCCGAGCTGGCCGGCCCGCGGACGGCGCGCGACCTGCTGGTACGGACGTTGGAGTCGCCGTCGTTCCGCAACGTCACCCACGACACCCAGCTGCTCGACGGCGACGCCCTCGCGGACCTGGCCGCGCCGCTGGTGACCGGCGAGCCGCTGCGGTGGGCCGCGGCGGCCGCGGCGCTGGCGCT
>NZ_AGUD01000317.1 GCF_000240225.1 Patulibacter medicamentivorans | reverse complement strand
CCACCGGGCGCGCCCACCCGCCGCCCGGGCGCTCGTCGGACGGGCCCTCGTCGGACGGGCCCTCGTCGTCGGAGCCGCCGGCGGTGGCCGGCGGCGGCGCGGCGTCGGAGCCGGCCCAGGTCCCCGGCTCGCTGGCCGCCCACGGGCCGGCGGCCGCGGCCGGCCGGCCGAAGGCATCGGACGCCGGCGTCGGCTGCCGCATCGCCTCGGCCGCCCGCCAGAGGGCCGCGGTGTCGGTGCCGGCCAGCGTCCGGTGGGCCACCACCAGCGGAGCGATGTAGCCGGCGACGAGGACCAGGCTGAAGACGACCGAGAGCGCGACGTAGGGAATCAGCGCCACCGCGCCGGCCACGTCGTCGAGGGCGAAGAGCCCGCCGACGGCCAGCTCGAGCACCATGCTGACCACGAAGTTGATCGCGAAGACCACGATCGTCACCAGCAGCAGGACCCCGAAGAGCGCCCAGAAGCGCTGACGGCTCAGCTGCCAGGCACGACCGAACGACGCGAACGAGATGCCCTCCGAGAGGTGCACGAAGGGCCACAGGAACAGCCGCACCGAGACGTAGACCACCAGCAGGAAGGCCGCGATGCCCGCCAGCACCGCCAGGCCGGACGAGGCCTCGGCGAAGATCGCCACCACGATCGCCAGGACGAAGATCCCGATCAGCCAGGCGATCGAGTAGACCACCCCGAGCCCGAACAGCTTCGGCGTCGCGCCCAGCGCCTGGCGGACGGCGGGCTTGACCGCCAGCGCCGGCTCGCCGGCCAGCGCCCGCTCCGCCCCGCGGACCACCGACACGGCGGCGGCGATCGTCGCCCAGACGAGCACGACCGCGATCAGCACGACCGCGATCACCAGGATCGTCGTCTGCCCGTCGGTGAACTGCGGGACCTTGCGGATCACGAGCTCGCTGTCGCCGAAGAAGGTGCTCTGGCGATCGGTCTCGAGCTTCGTCGCGACGTGGCCGAGCAGCAGCCAGCCGACCACGCCGATCACGACGCCGACCACCAGCGCGGTCACGTTGATCACCAGCTGCGGCAGCAGCAGCGCCCGCGGCTGACGGCGCAGCAGCGCGAACCCGGAGTCGAGGGTCGACCCGACGGCGAGTGGCGGTGGTGCGGCCTGGGCCTCGGCAGTGCTCATGCGGGACGTCCTTCACGCGGCGACGACAGCGGGATGCGCGGCACCTTAGTGCAGACGCAACCCCCTCCGGTACGGCGATCGACGGTCGTCGGGGTCTCCCGGAGGACCCCGTCGCGACCCGCGGTCGCGGCGATCGGTCAGTCGTCGTCCCGCTCGATCCGGATCCGCAGCGGCGGCCGGGCGGGCACGATCTCGGTGTTGGGGCGGTACGGGACGATCTCGTTGCGCTGGCGGAGCTTGGCGATCTCCGCCTGCATCTCGGCCTGCAGCCGGTCGCGCATCTGGACCGTCTCCTGCTGGAGCTGCTCGAGCCGCGCGGCGGCGTCGGCGTAGCGGCGCTTCTCCCGCTCCAGCTCGATCTCCAGCTCGAGGACCCGCTCGACCCCGGCCAGGTTGAGGCCGAGCTCGTTGGTCATCTGCTGGATCCGCCGCAGGCGGTCGACGTCGCTGTGCGAGTACAGGCGCGTGCCCTTGGGCGAGCGCTTGGGCTCGATCAGGCCGCGCGATTCGTACATCCGCAGCGTCTGGGGGTGCATCTCGGCCAGCTCGGCGGCGACCGAGATCATGAACACGCCGCGATCCGCGTCGACGTGGATCGTCGTCGTGGTAGTGCGGGTCGTGCGGGTGCGACGCTCGTCGTCAGCCATCTAGGACTCCTTGAAGAGCCTTTCACGGCTGGCGGCGGGGAACAGCCCGGCGAGCTGGTCGACCGCCTCGCGCTGCTCGTCGCTGGACGGCTCCGGGACCTCGATCACGAACCGGTAGCGGATGTCGCCGCGGCCGCCGCCGCCCAGCCGCGGCGGCCCCTCGCCGCGCAGGCGCTGGAGCGTCCCGTGCTTGGTGCCCGGCGGGACCCGCAGCTTCTTGCGGCCGTCGAGGGTCGGGACCTCGATGTCGGCGCCGCGGACCGCCTCGGCGATCGACAGCGGCACGGTGACCTCGACGTCGTCGCCCTTGCGCTCGAAGACCTCGGACGGGCGCACGTGGGTGATCACGAACAGATCGCCCGGAGGGCCGCCGTTGCGTCCGGCCTGGCCCTTGCCGGCCAGCCGCACCCGCGACCCCTCCTTGACGCCCGGCGGGACGTTCACGCGGTAGCGCTTGGTCGCGTGGACCGCGCCCTCGCCGCCGCAGGTCGGGCAGGGATCCTCGATCACGGTGCCGGAGCCGTGGCAGCGTCCGCACGGCTGGCTGATCGAGAACAGCCCCTGCCCCTGCGACTCGACCCCGCGCCCCTGGCAGCGGGGGCAGACGGTCGGGCTGGTGCCGGGCTTGGCGCCGGTGCCCGAGCACGTGGTGCAGGTCGTGGTGGTCCGGACGCTGAGCGGGATCTGGGCCCCGTCCATCGCCTGCCGGAACGACAACGTGACCTCGGCCTCCAGGTCGCGGCCACGCTGGACGTTCGGCCGCCGGGTGCGCGGCTGCCCGCTGCCGCCACGGCCGCCGAAGACCGATCCGAGGATGTCCCCGATCCCGCTGTCGCCGAAGTCGAACCCGGCGCCACCGGTCGAGAACGCCCCGCCGAGCCCGCCGAAGGAGCGCGCGCGGTCGTACTCCTTGCGCTTCTCGGCGTCGGACAGGATGTCGTGCGCCGCCGAGACCTGCTTGAACCGCTCCTCGGCCGCCGTGTCCCCCGGGTTGCGATCCGGGTGGTACTCGCGGGCGAGCTTGCGGTACGCCTTCTTGATCTCGTCCGGCGTCGCCTTCTTGTCGACGCCGAGGACGGCGTAGAGATCGGGCGTGTTGTCCTGTCGGGTCGCCATCTACCCCGCCACGATCACCTTGGCCGGCCGCAGCACTTCGTCGCGCAGGCGGTAGCCGGGCTGGTACACCGTCACCACGGTGCCCGGGAGCGTCCCCTCGGGCGCGGTCTGCTGGCTGAGCGCCTCGTGGTAGCGGGGATCGAACTCCTCGCCGGTCGGGTCGTAGGACTCGATCCCGGCCTGCGCGAGCGCGCCGTGCAGCTCGCGGTGGACGATCCGCAGGCCCTCGACGATCTGGGCGTCGCCGGCGTCGGGCGCCTCGGTCAGGTGCGCGAGCGCGCGATCGAGGTTGTCGAGCGCCGGCAGCAGCTCGCGCGCCAGGCGCGAGACGCCCCGCAGCTCGCCGGCCGCGGCATCGCGGCGCGCGCGCTTGCGGACGTTGTCCAGCTCGGCGACCGCGCGGACGTACTTGTCCTTCCAGTCGGGCTCCTCGGGCGCCGCCTCGGCGGCCTCGCCGTCGGTCGGCGGCTCGCCGTCGAGGACCTCCTCGGCGACGCCCTCGACGTCGCCGCGGGCCTCGCCCGCGGCCGCGTCCGGGTCCGCCGCCGC
This sequence comes from Patulibacter medicamentivorans, assembly GCF_000240225.1. Lineage (GTDB taxonomy): Bacteria > Actinomycetota > Thermoleophilia > Solirubrobacterales > Solirubrobacteraceae > Patulibacter > Patulibacter medicamentivorans. The sequence continues at coordinate 6,188 of NZ_AGUD01000317.1, read as the reverse complement.
AGCGGCCTCCTGGGGCGTGGCCTCGGTCGCGAGGCCCTCGTCGCCGGGGCCGGGGCCGGACGGGGCGAACCCGTCCGGCGTGTCGTGCTGCTCGCTCATGCGCGTGCTCCTGGCGTCGGTCGCGAGCTACTTCTCGTCCACGACCTCGGCGTCGACGACGTCCTCGACGTCATCGCCGCCCGACGCCCCGCCGGCCGCGCCCTCGGCCTGGGCCGCCTGCTGCTCCTGGGCGCGCTGGTAGATCTGCTCGGAGACCTTGTGGAAGGCCTGCTCGAGCGCCTCGCGCTTGGCGTTGATCGCCTCGGCATCGCCACCGTCGAGCGCCTCGCGGACGCCCTTGATGGCCTCCTCGATCTCGGTGCGGGAGGTCTCGTCGATCTGCTCGGCGAGGTCGGTCAGCTGCTTCTCGGCCTGGTACGCGCCCTGCTCGGCGACGTTGCGGGCCTCGGCCAGCTCGCGCGCCTTGCGGTCCTCGTCGGCGTGCGACTCGGCGTCCGAGACCATCTGCTGGATCTCGGCGTCGGAGAGCCCGCCACCGGCCTTGATCTCGATCTTCTGCTCCTTGCCGGTGCCGAGGTCCTTCGCCGACACGTTGAGGATGCCGTTGGCGTCGATGTCGAAGGTGACCTCGATCTGCGGCACGCCACGCGGGGCGGGCGGGATGCCCGTCAGCTGGAACTTGCCGAGCGACTTGTTGTAGGTCGCCATCTCGCGCTCGCCCTGGAGGACGTGGATCTCGACCGACGGCTGGTTGTCGTCGGCGGTCGAGAAGATCTCGCTCTTGCGGGTCGGAATCGTGGTGTTGCGCTCGATCAGCTTGGTCATCACGCCGCCCTTGGTCTCGATGCCGACCGTCAGCGGGGTGACGTCCAGCAGCAGGACGTCCTTGACGTCACCGGCGAGCACGCCGGCCTGGACCGCGGCGCCGACGGCGACGACCTCGTCCGGGTTGACGCCCCGGTGCGGGTCCTTGCCGGTCAGCTCCTTGACCTTGTCCTGCACGGCGGGCATGCGGGTCATGCCGCCGACCAGCACGACGTGGTCGATGTTCGCCGCGCCCTTGTCCTTGGCGTCGTCCAGGGCCTGACGGACCGGGGCGACGAGGCGGTCGAGCAGGCTCGAGGCCAGCTCGGTCAGCTTGGCGCGGGTCAGGCGCACGTCGAGGTGCTTCGGGCCGGACGCGTCGGCCGTGATGAACGGCAGGTTGATCTGCGTCTCCTGCGCCGAGGAGAGCTCGATCTTCGCCTTCTCCGAGGCCTCGAACAGCCGCTGGAGGGCCATCGGGTCGGCCTTCAGGTCGATGCCCTGGTCCTTCTTGAACTCGCCGGCGAGCCAGTCGACGACGGCCTTGTCGAAGTTGTCGCCGCCGAGGTGGTTGTCACCGGCGGTCGACTTGACCTCGAAGACGCCGTCGCCGATCTCGAGCACCGACACGTCGAACGTGCCGCCGCCGAGGTCGAAGACGAGGATCGTCTGATCGGACTCCTTGTCGAGGCCGTAGGCGAGCGACGCGGCGGTCGGCTCGTTGATGATCCGCTTGACGTCGAGGCCGGCGATCTTGCCGGCGTCCTTGGTCGCCTGGCGCTGGTCGTCGTTGAAGTAGGCCGGGACCGTGATCACGGCGCCGTCGACCGACTCGCCGAGGTACGCCTCGGCGTCGGCCTTGAGCTTGGCGAGGGTGATCGCCGAGACCTCCGGCGGGCTGTACTGCTTGCCCTCGGCCTCGATCCGCGCGTCGCCGTTGGGGCCCGCGACGACCTTGTACGGGACGATCGACTCCTCCTCGTGGACCTCCGCCTCCTTGCGGCCCATGAAGCGCTTGACCGAGGAGATCGTGTTCGTCGGGTTGGTGACCGCCTGGCGCTTGGCGACCGCGCCGACGAGCCGCTCGCCCTTGGCGAACGCGACGATCGACGGCGTGGTGCGGCCGCCCTCGGCGTTCTCGATGACGGTCGGCTCGCCGCCCTCCAGGACGGCCATGCACGAATTGGTCGTGCCCAGGTCGATGCCGATGATCTTGCCCATGCGGGATTCCTCTTGCTCGTGCTCGTCGTGATCGGAGCCCGCGTGTCGCGCGCCGGGGGAGTCGGGCGGGCCCCCGGTTCGCGGGTGCCTCGTCGCTGCCGGCCCGGCGGTCGCGGGCTGCGTGTCGCCAGCCTACCAACGGCCGCCAACATCTGAGTGGAGTTGTATCAGATCTTGTGGGTCGATCTCAAGGAGGGGCGGCCGCCCCGCGACGGGCTGGAGGGCGGTCGTGCTGATCGACCGGCCGATCGCCGACCGGCTGCCGCGGCTGGACCTGCCGGCCCGGCAGCGGCTGATCGCGGCCGGGTCGGACGACGGTCGCTCCGAGCCGGCCGGCCTCCCGGTGCTGCGCTTCGTGCTCGACGAGCCCCTGCCGACGCTGGGCGCGACGACCGTCCTGGCGCGGCGCACCCTCGAGGCGCCCGGCCCGTACGACCGCGCGCGGGACCGGGTCGTGGCCGCGGTCGGCGGATCGGCGGTCGCCGGACGCGACGAGGCGACGGCGCTGGCGATCGATCCGCGCGACGCCCGCGACCCCACGTCGCCCCGGGCGACGACCGGCCCCGCGCTGGCCGCGCAGTACCTCGTCCGGTCGCGGACGGTCGGCCCGAAGCCGCTGACCGTCGGGGACGAGCGGCAGGTGCCCTCGCGGCCGGTGCTGCTGGTCGCCGGTGACGAGCGGATCGCCCGGATCGAGGTCCGCGTCGGCCGTCAGGTGATCGCGCGTCCCGGACCCGTCGCCGTGATCCCCGCGACGTGGCAGCCGGAGGACCTCGGCACCGTCGACCGCGACCTGTCGGTCGCCGGCTTCACCCGGGGAGGATCGCTCGTCGCCGCGAGCGGCCCGTCGAACGCCGTGACGACGGCCGCCGACCGCGACTGAGTCCGCCGGCCGGAGCGATCAGCGCCCGTCGAAGATCTCGGCGACCGGCAGCGCGAAGCCCGGCAGCAGCGGCGAGTCGACGTCCTGCCCCTCGCGCCGCTCGACGGCGACGTCGAAGACCGGCTGCCCGGGCGCGCTGCGACGCAGCAGCGCGACCGTCCGCGCGGTCGGGTCGACGAGCCACAGCTCGCGCGCGCCGTGCTGCTCGTACAGGCGCCGCTTGACGCCGATGTCGCGGTGCCAGGTCGACGGCGAGCGGCCCTCGACGACGATCTCCCCGAGCGGCTGCGGACGGCGATCGAACGGCCCGAAGGCGGTCCCCGGCGCGAACCACTGGGCGTCGGGCTGGAGCACGTTGCGGTCGTCCAGGCCGGTGTCGATGTTGATCACCGCCAGCCCCCTGTCGGGCGCGGCGCGGCACCACGCCCGCAGCTCGGCGAAGACCGTGCCGACGGCCAGCTGGTGGACCATCAGCGGATCAGGCTGCACGACGACCTCGCCGTCGATCAGCTCCAGCCGCTCGTGCTCGGGCAGGGGCAGCGCCAGGAACTCGGCCGCCATCATCCTCTTGGTCGCCGCCATGGCGTTCATCGTAGGTCCGCTCGTCGAAGGAGTCCATCCCTTCGATGACCCGCCAGGCCGGCGATCCACACCCCCCGAAACGGGCCGCCGACGCCGCCCGTCACGTGGTGGTCGCCAGGTGACCGGAACGTCGCAGCGACCCCCGCCCGGCTACCAGGGCGACGGCTCGTAGTCCTTCAGGAAGCAGCCGTAGAGGTCCTCGCCGGCCTCGCCGCGGACGATCGGGTCGTAGACGCGCGCGGCGCCGTCGACCAGGTCGAGCGGGGCGTGGAAGCCGATCGACGCCATCCGCTGCTTCTGCGGGTGCGGGCGCTCGTCGGTGATCCAGCCGGTGTCGACGGCGGTCATCAGGATCCCGTCGGCTTCGAGCATCTCCTTGGCGCTGGTCCGCGTGAGCATGTTCAGCGCCGCCTTGGCCATGTTCGTGTGGGGATGGCCCGGGCCCTTGTAGCCACGCGAGAACTGGCCCTCCATCGCCGACACGTTGACCACGTACTTGCGACGCGCCGGCGACGCGGCCATCGCCGGCCGCAGGCGGCTGACGAGCAGGAACGGCGCGGTCATGTTGCAGAGCTGGACCTCGAGCAGCTCCATCGCGTCGACCTCGTCGACCGTCTGCACCCAGCTGTTGGTGTGGTGCAGGTCCGGGACCAGCCCGCCGGCGTCGATCGCGCGGCCCATCGCCACCTTGTCGAAGGTCGCCGAGCCCGCGGCGAGCGCCATCGAGGTCAGCGCGTGCGGCGTCGGCGCCCAGTGCGATCCGGCGACCTCGGCCAGCGCGCCGGCCTGGGCGTCGCCGAAGGCGTGCGCGTCGTCGGCGCGCCCGAGGGTGACGACCTCGGGCAGCTCGCCCGCCGGCAGCGGCGCGAGCTCGGCCCGGGCCAGCGGCGCGTAGGCCTCGGCCGAGCGCCGGACGGTCTGGGCGGCGTTGTTGATCAGGACGTCGAGCGGCCCGCGGGCGGCGACCTCGTCGGCCAGCGCGACGACCTGGGCGGGATCGCGCAGGTCGATCCCGACGATCCGCAGCCGGTGCAGCCACTCGCCGCTGTCGGGCATCGCCGTGAAGCGCCGGACGGCGTCGTTCGGGAAGCGGGTGGTGATCGTCAGGTCGGCGCCGTCGCGCAGCAGCCGCAGCGCGATGTACATCCCGATCTTGGCCCGGCCGCCGGTCAGCAGCGCACGGCGGCCGGTGAGGTCGGTGCGGGCGTCGCGCCGGTCGTGGCTCTTGGCCGCGCAGGGCGGGCAGAGCTGGTGGTAGAAGGCGTCGACGTCGACGAAGTGCTGCTTGCAGATGTAGCAGGAGCGCGACTGCTTCAGGCGCCCCGCGGTCGCGCCGCGCGCGTCCGACGTCAGCGGGATCCCCGCGGTCTCGTCGTCGATCCGCCCGGGGGCGGCCGTCGCCGTGCGGGCGTCGACCGCCTCGTCGTGCGTCCGGATCGCGTCGAGCCGCTCCTTGCGCCGGCGGGTGCGGACCGTCTTGTAGATCTTCGACGTCGCCCGCTGGACGGCGATCGCGTCCGGATGGTCGACCGGCAGCGCCTCGACCTGCGCCAGCACGCGCAGGGTCCGGTCCAGTTCCTCGGGGTCGATGCCCGTGGTCGCCTCGTGCGTGGTCTGTCCGTCTCGGCCCGTCGTCATGCGCGTCCTCGCACGCTCTCGACTGTCCGGCGACGTGCTCGGGAAAGGGTACGCGAGCCCCGCCGCCGGGAGCCGCCCCGGTAGGCGCCGCCTTACCGGAGCACCGCGCCGCTCACGCCACGCGCCCGGGGCACATCCGCCGCAGCGCGCACTCCGAGCAGGCCGGCCGCCGCGCGTGGCAGGTGCGGCGGCCGTGGCGCAGCAGGTTGACGTGCAGCTCGAGCCCGGCGCCCTCGGGGGTGATCCACAGCATCTCGTCGTGCAGCTCGTCGAGCGGCGCGCCCGGCCGGAAGAGCGCCAGCCGGGTGCCGACCCGCTGGACGTGGGTGTCGACCGGGACGTCGTGGAGCCCGTAGGCGAACAGCAGCACGCAGGCCGCGGTCTTGCGCCCGACGCCGGGCAGCTCGCAGAGGAAGTCGCGTCCCGCGGCGACCGGCGCGGCCTCCATCCACGTGAGGTCCAGCGGCGACGCGTCCGGGGCGGGATCGAGGCCGAGCGCGCGCGCCGTCGGCCCGCTGCGCTCGGCGATCGCGTCGAGGATCGCCGCGATCCGCACCGACTTGACCTTCGAGATCCCGCCCGGCCGGATCGCGGCCTCGATCTCCTCGACCGGGGCGCGGGCGACCAGCTCCCAGTCGGGAAGCCGCTCGACCAGCCGCAGGTAGGCGACGTCGCGGTTGCGGTCGTTGGTCGACTGCGAGAGGACGGTCAGGACCAGCTCGGCCAGCGGATCGCGGTGCGGCGGCTGGACCGGGACCCCGTAGATCCACGCGAGCCGCTCCCGCAGCGCGCGGATCCGCGGTCGGGTCGGCGCGACCCAGGCCCCGCGGGGGACGGTCGCGGTCGCCGCCGGGGTCACGCCGGGTCCACGGGCTCCAGGCCGCCCCAGCGCGCGGCGACCGCGGCGGCCTCGGCGACGGCCTCGGGCAGCGCGGCGGCGACCGCCGCCGGGTACCAGGCGGACAGCTCGAGCGCCGCCAGCAGCGTGCCGGCGAGGGCCGCCTCGACCCCGGTCGGGTCGACGGCCGGGGCCGCCGGCGGGGCAGGGACCGTGCGGTCG
>NZ_AGUD01000318.1 GCF_000240225.1 Patulibacter medicamentivorans | reverse complement strand
GCACTGCCGAGCGAACACGGTGGCGAGATCCGAAGCGTCCACGGACGCCAGGCGCCACCCGCTAGTAGCCGTTGAAGGAGCCGCCCAGCTCCTTCAGCGCCTTGTCGATCTCGGGCTTGGCGGTGCCCTTGCGCCGCAGGACGCTCGAGTTGACCCAGCCGGCGACGCCGCGGGGGACGTAGGCCGCCTTGATCACGGTCACGCAGGAGTAGGAGCGGCAGCAGCTGCGGTCCTTCCTGCGCGTCTCCGGGGGGCAGCGCTCGGAGGGGTTGCGCTGCGTGCACTTGTAGCAGTAGCGCGCCACCACGTCGCCCGGGACGAGCCAGAAGATCGTGGTGCCGTCGGCCTCGTACTTGAGGTTGTAGCGCTCGTGCGAGAGCGAGGTGATCAGGTCGACCTCGCCGGGATCGCGGTAGATCCCGACCTCCATCGTGACCGGCTTGCCGCAGGTGCCCCACTTCATCGTCGACCCGCCGCACTTGTAGCCCGGGTCCTCCTTGCGGGCGTTGTTGGCGCAGCCGGTCTTGTACTTCGTGTTCTTCTTCGTCCCCGCGCGGCAGTCGAAGTCGAGGTCGGCGGGGCCGCAGATGATCCCCGGGAAGTCCGGCTCGCTGACCGAGTACCTGGTCCCGTCGACGACGCCGGCGATCCATCCGCCCTTGTTGTGGGTGCCCGACTGCGCGGTCGGGTAGCCCCAGTAGAACCCGCGGCCGGCGCCGAGGCCCGGGCGCATCGGCGGGGCGGGGCAGTCCCGCTCGACGCCGCCGTCGCGCTCGCTGACGCGGCCGTAGACCCCGTCGACGTTCATGATCACCGGGTTGCCGTGCTTGTAGATGATCGGGGCGTCCGGGGCCGGGCCCTTGCGCACGGCGATCCCGGTCCGCCCCTTCGGCAGGAACTCGGCCGGCTCGCTGCGGAGGGTGCGGTACGGCGAGTAGCAGACGTTGATCTGCAGTCGGCCGTGACCGCAGTCCTTCGGCCGGTGGCGCGGGTCGCTGCGGCTGCCGTCGCTGGCCGCCTTCCTGGTCGTCGTCGCGCCGCTCTCGTCGCCGCAGGCCGCCAGCAGCGTCCCGCCCGCGGCAGCACCGGCGACGCTGCCGAGGAACCGGCGGCGGGACGGCGTGGGCGAGGCCAGGCGGGCCTGGGCGGTGCGGACGAGCTCGTCGAGCGACAACGGTCAGTGCTCCTCGATGGTGGATGCCCCGCCCCCCGGCGCGGCGCGCGGTGACGCTAGCGCAGACGCGCCAGGTTCCGCGCCGGCGGTGATCCGCACGTCGAGCGACGGCGGGTCGGCCGGGGGCTGGCCGTCGGGGCCGTCCCCGTCCAGCTCCCAGAAGGGGATCGTCTCGCCCCAGTCGGCGATCCGGACCGAATCGGGCGCGCCGGCGAAGACCCCGTCCTCGCAGGCGCGGGCGGCCTCGCGCAGGTGATCGGGGTCGGTCGGGCGGCCCAGCGCCACCACCGATCCGCGGGCGACGCCGACCAGCGACGGGGTCGACTCGGGCTGCAGCTGCTCGGGCAGGTCGTCGAAGGCGATCGTCGGGACGCCGTGCAGGCGCTGCTCCTGCAGGTGCGCGATCGCGTAGGGCTCGCCGAGGGCGAGGACGCTGAGGACCCGCACACCGTCGGCCGGCACCGGATCGTCGTCGCTGGCACGCTCGGCGACGACCTCCTGCAGCGACTCCTCGATCCCCTCGCAGCTGGCGCAGCCGGGGGCGTGGAAGACGAGCAGCGCGGGCCGGTCGTCCTCGCCGCCGATCGCGATCGAGCCGGCGACCGCGGGAGCGTGGCGGACGTCGCCGTCGTGCAGCACGCCGGCCGAGAACGGCTCGACGCGGTCGTAGAGGGCCGCGTCGAGCGGCGCCGGCTCCTCGGCCGGGCCGAGCGGGCCGGAGCCCAGCAGCCGAGCGACGTCGGCCCGCAGCTCGCCGACCTGGCGCAGCAGCGTCACGACCACCGCGACCAGCAGCGCGACGACGGCCCAGGCGAGGACGGTCGCGACGATCCAGACCGCGCTCACGACGGCAACCCCACCCGCGTCAGCCGTCGCAGCGCGATCGCCAGCTGCCAGACGCAGGTCAGGCCGACCGCGACGCAGACCGCCCCGGCCAGCTCGCCGGCCCCGACGTCCCAGAGCGCGCCGGCCGGCTCGACGACCAGGACGGCGGCGCCGGCGGCCAGCAGCAGGTTGCGGACGCGTCCGGTCGCCGGATCGCCGTCCCCGCCCGAGCCGAAGCAGTTGCAGCGCAGCAGGGTGCCCGCCCGACTCGCGAGGGCACGCCGCTCCAGCCACCAGAGCGCGGCGGTGAAGGCCACCATCAGCAGCAGCGTCAGGGCCGCCACCAGCGAGCCCGCGACGCCGCTCACCAGCGCGATCGCCAGCACCAACTCGATCGGCGGCAGCAGCAGCGCGACGGCCCGGGCCGCGCGATCGGAGAGGGCGACCCGCAGCGTCGTCCGGAACGGCGCGGGGTCGCGGATCTTGGCGATCGCGGCGAGCGTCAGCGTCGCCGCGAGCAGCACGGTGACGGCCGCAGGCACCGATCGAGGGTAGCGACCGGGCGCCCGCGAGCGCACCGCACGGCCGGGATCCGTCGTACAGTGCCCCGCGATGCGCACCGGCGGCGAGCAGCAGGACGAGCGGCCGGCGGACGGCGGCGCGACGATCGCGGGCGACGATCACCCGGCCGCCGCGGCCGGCTCCCCGCGATGGTGGTGGATCGCCCTCGCCGGGATCGTCCTGGTCGGGCTCGTGCTGCGCCTGTGGGGGATCCGCTGGGGCCTGCCGTTCGGCTACAACCTGGACGAGCGCTCGCACTTCGTCCCGCGGGCGGTCGAGTACTTCCGCGGCTCGTCGCTGGATCCCGACTACCAGCTCAACCCGTCCGGCCTGATCGAGTGGATCGCCGCCGGGCTGTGGCTCGGCCACTGGTCCTCGGACGGGATCGTCAAGGCCTGGGCGACCGACCCCGCCGACGTCTGGACGATTGCCCGCGTCGCCTCGGCCCTGCTGTCGACGGCCGGGATCGCGCTGCTCTACGCCGCCGGCGCCCGGCTCTTCGACCGTCGCGTCGGCCTGCTCGCCGCCGCGATCCTCGCGACCGCGTTCCTGCCGACCCACTACGGGCACCTGGCGCTCAACGACGCACCGTCGCTGGCCCCGACCGGCCTGGCGCTGTTCGGGATCGCGGGGATCGTCCGCTACGGGCGCCGCAGGGACTACCTCGTCGCCGGGATCGCGATCGGGATCGCGGTCGGCTTCAAGTACAACGCCGCCTTCGTGCTGCTGCCGATGGGCACCGCCGCGGTGATCCACGCGCTCGGCTGGCGGCCGGGCGACCTCCGCGGGACGCTGCCGGCGGGGGCGGCTCCGGCGGCGGGCGGCAGCGATCCCGAGGGCGCGCGCGACGAGGGCGCCGCGACGAGGGCGGCACGCGGCGGCTTCGCCCTGCCCCACTGGCGGCCGGCGCTGCTCGGCCTGGTCGTCGCCGCGATCGGCGCGGCGGTCGCGTTCTTCCTCTGCGACCCCTACGCGATCCTGCGACCCGGGTTCTTCGTCGACGAGGTCCAGCACCTCTCCGAGTACACGAAGGGCGGCCTGCTGCTCGGCGAGACGCAGTCCTCGGGCTACCGCTACTACGGCTGGTCGCTGTTGTGGGGCTTCGGGCTGCTGCCGCTGCTGCTGGCCGTCGTCGGCGGGCTGCGGCTGCTGAAGGCCGAGCGCTGGCAGGCGCTGCTGCTGATCCCGGCGCCGCTGCTCTTCTTCGCCTACGTCGGCTCGCAGGGCCGCTACTTCGCCCGCTACGGCATGCCGGTCTACCCGATCCTGGCGCTGCTCGCCGCCGCCGGCGGGGTCTGGCTCGGCTCGTGGCTGCTGCGGCGGCTGAACGTCCGCGGCGCCGGGCTGCGGCTCGGCCTGGGCGTCGCGGCCGCGGTCGTCGTCGTCGCGCAGGGCCTGATCTGGACGGTCCACAACGACGTGGTGCTGTCGCGCGAGGACACCCGCAGCGTCGCCCGCGACTGGATGGTGAAGAACGTCCCGGCCGGGTCGACGATCGTGGTCGAGCCGATGATGCCGAAGGAGTGGTACGCCGACGGCGCCCGGCTGCCGAACCCGAAGTCGCGGGTCGGCTACCGCTGGAACCGGCTGGTGCGGACCGGCGCCGACAAGGCCGAGCTGATCCGCCGCTACCCGCGGCTGAAGGCGAAGATCAACCGCCGCGCGGACTTCGCCAACAACGGCTACACGCTGTTCCCGGGGCTGCTGAACTTCTACCGCGAGAAGGGCGCCTGCTGGATCGTCTCCGGGTCGATGCAGTCCGGCCGCGTGATGAACAACCCCGCTCGCGTGCCCGAGGCGGCCCGCTACTACCGCGCGCTCGACCGCCAGGCCGACGTCGCGTTCCAGATCGCGCCGTTCGACGGGCCGAGCGCCAAGCACTACTTCCAGTACGACCTGGCCTTCAACTTCGGGCCGCTGCGGTACGAGCGGCCGGGGCCGTCGGTCCGGGTCTACCGCCTGCGGCGCTGCACCCCGCGGATCGCCGATCCGGCGGCGCGGGCGCGCTGACGCGGGCTCCCGGAGCCGGTGCCCGCCGGGCCCGCCCCTCAGTGGATGTAGACCGACCCGAGGAACAGCGCCAGCCACGCGAGCCCGATCAGCCGCAGCCCCGGGTCGCGGATCACCAGTTCCTCGGGGGCGCCGCCCTTGCCCTGGTCGACCAGCAGCGCGTAGCGCATGATCCCCATCACGAAGGGGACGATCGAGAGGCCCCACCACGGGACCTCGCTGGTCTTGGGGTGCTCGAACGCCCACAGGCAGTAGGTCAGGATCGTGACCGCCGCCGCCATCGTGACGACGAACCGCAGGTACTCGACGGTGTACTGCTCGAGCGCCTTGCGGGTCGAGCCGTCGCCGACGTGCAGCAGCTCGCCGTGGCGCTTGCCGGCGACCATGAACAGCGAGCCGAAGCAGGTGACCGCGAGGAACCACTTCGAGAGCGTGATGTCGACCGCGACGCCGCCCGAGATCGCGCGCACGACGAAGCCGGCCGCCACGACCATGATGTCGAGGATCGCCGTGTGCTTGAGGCGGAAGGTGTAGGCGATCGTCAGCGCCTTGTAGGCCGTCAGCAGCGCGCCGAGCCGCCAGCTGATCAGGTAGGCCAGGCCGAGGCCGACGAGCAGCAGCGCGACCACCGCGACCAGGGCCACCGGCACCGGCACGATCCCGGCCGCGATCGGCCGGTTGCGCTTGGTCGGGTGGCGCCGGTCGGCCTCGACGTCGCCGACGTCGTTGAGGATGTAGGTGGCGCTGGAGACCAGGCAGAACGCGACGAACGTCAGCACCGCGTCGCGGATCACGCCGCCGTCGTTGAGCGCGGCGCCGGCGGCCGGCGCGGCGAAGACCAGGACGTTCTTGACCCACTGCTTGGGACGCGCCGTGCGGATCAGCCCACGGGCCAGCGACCCCCGCGATGCGGGGACCGGGCCACCGGAGGGGGCGGGACCGGCCGACTCGGGTGCGGGCACCGTGTCGGCGGTCACGGGCGCGGAGGTCTCGCCGGACACGCCCGGGAGTCTGCCGGATGTGGACCCTCCCGCGGCACTCGGGCCTCGTTCGGGCGCTCCGAACGCGGTCCGACGGGCACCGCGGGGCGACCGGCCCGCGCGCGGTCCGACGTTCGGCGTACCCTCCCCGGCGGCCCCATGACCACCGCGACCGACACCCCAGCCGACCGCACGCGCCTTCAGCAGTGGCTCGTCGACCTGCCGCTGACGCCGAACGCGATCTCGGTCACCGGCCTGCTCGGCAATCTGCTCGCCGCGGTCCTGATCTGGCAGGAGCACTACGTCCTCGGCGGCGTGGCGTTCATCCTCGGCTCGATCATGGACACCCTCGACGGCCGCTACTCGCGGATGTCGGGCAAGGGCACCACCTTCGGGGCGTTCCTCGACTCGACGCTGGACCGGATCGAGGAGGGCATCGTCCTGACCGCGGTCGTGATGGTCTACGCGAAGCACGGCGACGACGTCAACGCCGGGCTGGCGGCGCTGGCGGCGGTCAGCTCGCTGCTGGTCAGCTACACGCGCGCCCGGGCCGAGGGCCTGGGCCTGGACGGCAAGGCCGGGATCGGCAGCCGCGCCGTCCGGGTCGTGATCCTCTCGGTCGGCCTGGTCCTCGGCGGCGAGGAGATCGCCGGCGGCCTCGACCTGCTGCCGGCGTCGATCTGGGTGCTGGCGGCGCTCGGCGTCTTCACCACGGCGCAGCGGATGTGGCACGTCCGCAGTCAGCTGAACAGCGCCGCCGGCGACTGATCTGCGACGATCACCGTCCCGCCGGGTGCACCGTCACCCGCCCGTGCAGCGGCATCGGACCCCTGTGACGGAGTTGTAACCGGCTGCGGCGTGCGGGGTTCCTGGCTCTGGACCTCCCGCCTGCCGGCTGGCCCGACGTGGACCCGATCCGCGCCCGCCGGCTCCCCATCGAGATCGAGGACTTCGAGAACAACCGTGAGCAAGACGAGTAACGGAAACGGCGCGGCCGCGTCCAACGGCAACGGCCGCTACCAGCGCGACAAGGTGCGCGTCGCGATCATCGGCGTCGGCAACTGCGCCAACTCCTTCGTGCAGGGCGTGGAGTTCTACAAGAACGCCGACGCCAGCAAGACCGTTCCCGGCCTGATGCACGTGGACCTCGGCGGCTACCACGTCTCCGACATCGAGTTCACCGCGGCGTTCGACATCAACGAGACCAAGGTCGGCAAGGACCTGTCGGAGGCCATCTGGGCCTACCCGAACGACACGATCAAGTTCGCCGACGTCCCGAAGCTGGACGTCCCGGTCTACCGGGGCATGACGCACGACGGCCTCGGCAAGTACCTGAAGCAGAAGATCACCAAGGCGCCGGGCGAGACCGCCGACATCGTCAAGATCCTGCAGGAGACGAAGACCGACGTCGTCGTCTCGTACCTGCCGGTCGGCTCGGAGCAGGCCACCAAGTGGTACGTCGAGCAGGTGCTCGAGGCCGGCTGCGGCTTCGTCAACTGCATCCCCGTCTTCATCGCGCGTGAGGACTACTGGGACAAGCGCTTCCAGGAGAAGGGCCTGCCGATCATCGGCGACGACATCAAGTCGCAGGTCGGCGCCACGATCGTCCACCGCGCCCTCGCCCGCCTCTTCCACGAGCGCGGCGTCGTGCTGCAGCACACCTCGCAGCTGAACGTCGGCGGCAACATGGACTTCTTCAACATGCTCGAGCGCGAGCGCCTCGAGTCGAAGAAGATCTCCAAGACCAACGCGGTGACCTCGGTCGCCGGCGTCGATCTGCCCGCCGACGACGTCCACGTCGGCCCGTCGGACTACGTGCCGTGGCTGACCGACCGCAAGTGGGCGCACATCCGCCTCGAGGGCAAGGCCTTCGGCGAGGTGCCGCTGACCGCCGAGCTGAAGCTCGAGGTCTGGGATTCCCCCAACTCGGCCGGCGTGATCATCGACGCCGCCCGCCTGGTCAAGCTCGGCCTGAACAACGGGCTCGGCGGCCAGCTGGACGGCCCGTCGTCCTACCTGATGAAGTCGCCGCACAACCAGCGGCCCGACGACATCGCCCGCCAGGACACCGAGAAGTTCATCGCCAAGAACCGCCTCGTCCGCGGCGAGGGCGGCAAGGCGAAGGTCCCGGCCGTCGAGGCCTGAGCCCTTCCGCCGTCCCGACGGACGGCATTGCGTGACCAGACGGCCCGGGCTTCGCTCCGGGCCGTTCTGCGTTTCGGGGAGGGGCGGCGGCGCGGCGATGGTGAGCGCGGTCCGAGAGCGGTGGCGTCAATTCGCTGCGCCCGGCGCGGCGAACTGACGCCACCTCCTCCGGTGCCCGGACAGTTGACGCCAGTTCGCCGCCGGCCGGGTCAGCGGAGAAGGTCGGCGAGCGTCGTCCCGACGACGACCGGATCGGTGACCACCCGGCGCCAGGTGAAGCGCACGACCCGGAATCCCGCCCGGGCGAGGTCGGCGTCACGACGACGATCGTCCTCGAAGGCGGAGCGGGTCCCATGGACGCTCCAGCCGTCCAGCTCCACGACCAGCCGGACCGACGGCCACAGCGCGTCGACCTCGTAGCGGCCGCCCGCGGCGTCGATCGGCACGTTCATCAGCGGCGTCGGCAGTCCAGCCGCCGCCACCAGCTCGAGGAAGAGGATCTCCAGCTCGCTGCGGGTCAGCGTCGCGAGCAGCCCCTCGTCGGCCGCGGCGAGCAGTCGCCGCAGCGCCGCCGTCCCCGCCCGGCCGGGACGCAGCTGGCGGGCGATCGCGAAGACGTCGATCGCGCGGAGCTCCTCGGCCCGACGCCAGACGCGATCGAGCCCCCGGGAGTCGAGCAGCGGCGCCAGGTCGGCGAGGGTCCGGGCCACGGTCGTGACGGGGATCCCGCGGACCGCGGTCAGGTCCTCGGGACCGAGCAGGCGACTGCGATGACCGGTGATGCCGGCGCGCTCCGGCGGCTGCCGCGGCGAGACCACGTCGATCGCCCGGCGGGCGGTCGCTCGCAGGCCGAGCAGGCTCGCTGCCGACCGGTGACTCAGCGCGCTTCCCGGCCCGGCCGCGAGCACGGCGGCCATCAGCAGCCCGTCCGACGACAGGGCGGGATGACCGACCGCGTAGACGCCGCGGTAGCGCGGATGCAGGAGCCCGGACGCGATCCGACGCGAGATCGCGTCCTCGGAGAGCCCGGCGTCGAGCAGCTGGCGCCGCGAAGCGACTCCGTGCTGCCGTTCGGCGACGAGCGCGATCAGAGCGTCGCGGCGCAGCGGGTGGGTGCGCGAGTTCGATGAGGTCATGGCGGGATGTCGAGGGGAACGTCGGTGCTCGACGAGGTGGTCGGCGGTGGGGCGGTCGGCGGTCGGGCGGTGGGGCGGTCGGGCGGTCGGGCGGTCGGCGGTGGGGCGGTCGGTTGGTCGGTCGGCGGTGGGCAGGTGGGGCGGTCGGGCGGTCGGCGGTGGGCAGGTGGCGTCAATCGTGGGGCGCGTCCGGCGGGTGGCGTCATTTGCGATCGCTCAGCGCGGTGAGTTGACGCCACCTGCCAGGCGAACCGGTGAACTGACGCCACCCTCTGGATCTCCGGGGGCCTGGGAGCTGACGCCACCTGCCCATCCGACCGGCTGCAGCGAGTCTTCCGGTGCCCGCAGCACAGGTGTGCGGCGACTCGTGCCACCTTCGTGTCGACTCCGCGTCACGGCTGCGGACCGCGAGCCGCGAGCCGGTCCGCGGTGTCGCCGCACTCCCGCGATACCGCCTGCGCCGTGACCCCGGTCTTCCTCGCACCGCACCCGCGGCGCCGGCCCCGCGGCTACCAGGAGGTCGCCGACGCCGCGGCCCAGCGCCGCGCCACCCCCGGCGATACCGCCCTCGCCGCGGCCCAGCGCCGCTCGCGCCACCCCCGGCGATACCGCCCTCGCCGCGGCCCAGCGCCACTCGCGCCACCCCCGGTGATGCGGCCGCGCCGCTCCGCGGCCTCGCTCGCGCCACCCCCCGCGCCGCGGCCCCACGGCTCCCGGGAGGGCGCCCGCGCCACGCCCCCTGAGGCCGCCCCGGCCTATGCTGCTGCCGTGACCTCCGCAGCGCCGCTGGCGATCGCCCAGATCACGCCGTACCCGTTG
Source organism: Patulibacter medicamentivorans (assembly GCF_000240225.1). Taxonomy (GTDB): domain Bacteria; phylum Actinomycetota; class Thermoleophilia; order Solirubrobacterales; family Solirubrobacteraceae; genus Patulibacter; species Patulibacter medicamentivorans. The sequence goes on along the minus strand of NZ_AGUD01000318.1, from coordinate 3,027 downwards.
GAGGCCGGGCATCCCGTCACCGCGCACGCGCTGCGGCTGGCGAGCGAGCTGGCCGGGCGCGGGCACCGGGTCGTGGTCCTCGCGCCGTCGCGCGATCCCCAGCGCGTCCAGCGGACCCGGGCCGCGCTGCACGAGGACGCCGCGGGCCTGCTGCCCGCCGCCGGCGACCCACCGGCGGTGCTGGCCGTCGGCGAGGCGCTGCCGCCGATCCCCGGAACGACGACGGCGGGCACGCTGCCGGTCGACGCCGCCCGCGCCGTCGAGGACGCGCTGACCGCGCTGCCGCTCGACATCGTCCACGTCCACGAGCCGTTCGGTCCCTCCGTCAGCTCGATCGCGCTGCGCCACAGCCGGACGCTGAACGTCGGGACCTTCCACCTGCCGGCCGAGCGGTTCATCGCGACCCAGGTCACCCGCAAGCGCGCCAGCCGACTGCTCGGGCGCCTCGACGACCGCCAGGCCGCCAGCGCCACCACCGCGGCGCTGGTCGCGCACTCGTTCCCGATCGGCCTCGGCTACGTCGCCCGCGTCCCGCCGCCGGCCGCCGCCGACGACGCGCCCGGCACCGCCGGGGCCGACGAGGCCCGCGCGACCGACGACGCCCGCCCGCCCGCGGCCGACGGCACCTCCGGCGACCGGCCGCTGCACATCGTGGTCCCCTTCGACGAAGAGCGTCCCGCCCGCCGCGCCGCCCTGCGCGCGCTGCGGCGGCTGGACCTGTCGCTCCCCTGGCGCGCAACCGTGGTGGTGGCCGACGGCGACGCGCCGACCGCACCGCTGAAGCCCGAACTGCGCGAGCGGATCGACTTCCTGCCGGTCGAGGAGCTGCGGGCCGGGCGGACCGCCGGCGAGCGCGCCCCGCAGGCCGACGAGGCGGCCCGGCCCGGCGACCACGACGGCGTGCGGCTGCTGCCGCCCGACGCCGACGTCGTGATCCTGGCCTCGACCGGCCCCCGCCCGGCCCCGCACGCGCTGGTCGCCGCCCTGCACCTGGGCGCGATCCCGGTCGCCAGCCGGATCGGCGTCCACGACGAGCTGACCGACGGCGGGGCCCGCGGGCTGCTCTTCGAGCCGGGGGACGGCGAGGTCCTCGTCGCCCAGCTCGAGCGGCTGCTGCGGGACGGGGCGCTGCGCGAGGAGCTGCGCGCCGCCGGCCGTGCCTGGACCGCCGGCCGCACCTGGGCCGCGCACGTCGACTGGGTCCTGGAGCGCTACGCCGTCGTACGCGCCCGCCGCCACGATCCCGAGCGCTTCGACCCCGCCGTGGTCGCCCGCCTGCGCGACCGGCCTCGGATCGACGTCGACCTGCACATGCACACCGACCACAGCGGCGACTGCGCCACACCGGTCGAGGTGCTGCTGGACGCCGCCCGCCGCCAGGGCCTCGGGGCGATCGTGATCACCGACCACAACGAGGTCTCCGGCGCCTTCGAGGCGCTGGAGAAGGCCGAGCGGTTCGGGGTCAAGGTGATCGTCGGAGAGGAGGTCAAGACCGCCGACCAGGGCGAGGTGATCGGGATGTTCCTCAGCGAGCGGATCCCGAAGGGCGTCACGCTGCAGGAGGCGATCGCCGAGATCCGCCGCCAGGGCGGGCTGGTCTACGTCCCCCACCCGTTCGACCGGATGCACAGCGTGCCCGACTACGAGCACCTGCTGGACGTCGTCGGCGACGTCGACGCGATCGAGGTCTTCAACCCGCGGGTCGCGATCGGGTCGTTCAACGAGGAGGCCGCCGTCTTCGCCGAGAAGTACCGGATCGTCGCCGGCGCGGGTTCCGACAGCCACGTCGCCGCGGGCCTCGGGTCGGTCCGCGTGCGGATCCCCGACTTCGACGGGCCGGAGGAGTTCCTGGTCGCGCTGTCGATGGCCGAGATCGAGACCAAGCCCGGGACGCTGGTCTACGTCCAGGCGCTGAAGTTCCTCGAGACGAAGGCGACCCCGCCCGGCGCCCGCCGCCGGGTGCGCGAGCGCCGCGTGCGCCGCGCGACCCGGGACTGACCCGATGGCGACGGCCGCGGCCGCACCGGCCGCCGACGCCGCGGGAGCACGTCGGCGGATCCCGGCCTGGACGCTGACCCTGCTGCTGGGGCTGCTGTACGTCGCGCTGGCGCCCGCGACCACCGACCTGGCCGCCCAGGAGCACCGGATCGAGCTGGCCCGCCAGGGCGCGTGGCTCTACGACCTGTCGTGGTTCGGCGGCCACCACCTGCCGAGCTACAGCGTGCTGCTGCCGCTGCTCGGCGCGGCGATCGGCGCGACGGCCACCGGGGCGCTGTCGGCGATCGTCGCGGCCTGGGCCTTCGAGCGGCTGGCACGCCGCCGGTGGCCGCCGGCCTCCGCCCCGGCCGACGGGTTCGCCGCAGCCGACGGGCTCGCCGCAGCCGACGGGCTCGCCGCAGGTCGCTCGCCCACGGACGCTGCCGCTGCCGCTGCCGCTGCCGGCCGGTGGTTCCGCCTGGACGCCGCCACCGTCGCCTCGTGGTGGTTCGCGGCCGGGATCGGCGGCCTGCTGTTCACCGGCCGGATGACGTTCGTGCTCGGCACGGCGCTCGCGCTGGTGACGCTGGTCGTCGCCGGCGACGTTCGCGTCAGCGACCTGGGTCGCGAGATCGGCGCCGCGGCCGGCGCGCTGCTGACCGCGCTGGCCAGCCCGGTCGCCGCGCTGTTCCTGGCGCTCGCCGGCCTGGCCTGGTGGATCGGCGCGCCCGCCTCGCGGATGGTGGCGGCGACCACGACGGCGACCGCGTTCGGCGTCGCGCTGCTGCTGTCGGTGGCGTTCCCCGGCGGCGGCAGCGAGCCGTTCGTGGCCTCGGCGCTGTGGCCGGCGGTGGTCGTGCTGGCGGCGACGCTGGCCGTCCTGCCCCGCGAGGAGCGCGCTCTGCGGGCCGGAGCGGCGCTGTACCTGGCCGCCGTGCTGCTCGCGGGCCTGCTCGAGACCCCGATGGGCGGCAACGCGACCCGGCTGGCCGCCCTCGCCGGCGGGCCGCTGCTGGCCGGGGCGCTGCTGGCGCGCGGGCGGACCGCGGC
>NZ_AGUD01000319.1 GCF_000240225.1 Patulibacter medicamentivorans | reverse complement strand
GGGGGGGGGGGGGGGGGGGGGGGAGTGAGTCCGTTCGAGGCATCCACTCGCGGTGCTGAGCGCCATGGCGCCCAGCACCGCCGGACCGCTTGAAGCCCGCTAACGGGTGGGACGCGCGGCTGAGCTTCCGCACTCCGGAACGCCCTTGCCGATCGCTCGATCGCAGGTGGTCCGGGCGCGTTGTGCTGCGATTGCCTTGCGCTCCCAGGCCCCGACGACCTCGCCGTCTCGCTCGGTCGTCAGCGCGGCGCGGAGTTGCGGGCGGATGTCTCGAAGCGGCGGAACGACCTCAGGGAAGACCCGCTCGATGAGGATGACGCTGTAGCGGCCCTGGAAGCGAAACGGTCCGGCGAACTTGCCCTTCGGGGTCTTGAACACGGCTCGCTCGGCCGCCGGATCGGGAATCGAGCCGAGGCGGACCGGGGCCATGCGACCACCGGCCTGGCGGTTTCCGGGATCGTCGGAGTACTTCGCGATGACCTTGTCGAAGGGTGTTCCTTGGTCGAGCGCCCTGCGCGCGGCTGTCGAGCGCCCGAGCGTGTTGCTGATGACGACTCTGATGCGACGGAACTCAGGTTGGCCGATCTGGTCTCGGCGCGTTCGGTACGCCTTTCGAAGATCTGCATCATCTACGGGTGTCAGGTGAGCCTGCTTCACGATCTCGGCACGCACCCCCTCGTCCAGCAACATGTTCCGGAGATCGGCTCGCAAGAACGCTTCGTCAAGACCGGTGAGGCGTTCGAAGGCGGCGAGGTATCGGCGGCCGCTGATCGTGGTGTCCAGGTAGCGTGGCCACGCAGCGTCGACATCAGCGTTGTTGACGGTGACGTTGAGTCGGCGGGCCTCCTGTTGCACACGCACCGCCTTGAGTAGCGAACCGATCGCAAGCGTGCGCACGAAGTCCGGCAGCAGCTTGCAGCGCTGGAGCAGCACCTTGTCGGGAAGGGATCCTCCCGAGCGACCACGCTCGCTCTCGAGGCAATTCCGGTACGGCGGCCGGAGGGTCAGGAGCTCTGGCGAAGCTTCGGCCAATAGCGGTCCTCCGGTCCGAGGGCGGCGCCGCACCGTCGCGCGGAAGGTCTCGAAGGTGCGTCGCTCGTCGTAGCTTCGCCGAGCGATCGTGACGCCGTTCGTCATCGCTGCCGCGTCTGCGGGGAGCCCGGGAGGCCCTTTGGGATCGTCCTGGCCGCCGCACCCGGAAACAGCGACGATGACCAAGAGGAACGCAGGCGTGAAACAAGAGCGTCTCATGGGACGAGGGTAGCGCGGGCGACGTGTCGAGGGGGTTCTTTGGTCGGTGGCCGCGACGTGGCTGGGGCCGGGGCGTATGTCCGTCCGGCCGTTGGTCGGAGTTGCATTCGCCCGAGATTCAAGTCCAAAACAGCTCTATGTCCAGAGCGACGCGCCCGGCACAGCGCGGTACTGCAAGTCTTCTGCGTGAAGCGCGCGGCGCGCGGGAATTTAGACTTGCGTGAGCAGACGCACATATGTATGTTCAACTTCCCCGATCAAGCGTGGCCTCGGGGCCACACGTCAGAGGAGCAGGTATGTCTGTGAGGAGCAAGCTGGCCATCGGTAGCGCCTTCGCGGTGCTCGCACTGGGCGCAGGCGCGAGCAGCGCCGGTGCCGTGGTGACGATCAGTGATGGCAACGGTACGCCCGGGTTCAACGGCGACGGCACCGGGCAGTACTTCGACATTCAGGGCGGCGCCGCCGTCGAGTGTGCCAACGTCGCAACGACGGACGGCACGATCGACTCGCCGTCGAGCCCGGCGAAGGTGTCGTTCACGCCGAGCTACACCAACTGTCAGGCGTTCATCGGTGGTACCTACACCGCGAGCGTGACGACGGTCGGCAAGTGGGCGATCCAGGTGAAGAGCAACACCGATCCGGGGCCGGCCTACGAGGGCAACATCACGCTGCCGGCGGCGGGCGGATCGAACGTCATCCGGATCAACGTGCCGGCGATCAGCTGCACGATCAACGCGACGCTCGGGCAGACCTTCTCGGACGGTGCCGCGATCAGCAACTGGGGCGGCTCCGGCGGTGCCTCGAACCAGGTCGGCTACGCGCAGAACTCCGGCAGCGATGTTGAGATCTTCGCGCAGGTCGGCGACGTTGCGGTGACGGACACCGGTTGCCCGTCGTCGGTCGGTGCGTACGGGTTCTACGACTCGATCGATCCGAGCACGGGCGACGGCGTCTTCGGGCGCGCGATCTCGATCGCGCCCTGATCCGAGGCGGCTGAGCAAGCGGATTCTCTGAGGGCGGGGCGCAACTGCGCCCCGCCCTTTCCAGTTTCAAGAGCGCGAGGTGGATGATGCAGGTCAGAAAGATGGTTGCGATCGCCGGCGTCGCCGGGTCGCTGGTCCTGGCGGCCGGAGCGCAAGCGGCCGACCCGACGGGTGATTGGGCTGACTTCAAACGCTGCCCGCTGTCGAATCCGAGCACAGATGTCTGCGTGTATTCGCAGGTGACTTCGGGCAGCTTCAAGCTCGGGACGTCGACGGTGCCGATCGGCGACACGATCACGCTCCAGGGCGGCTACGAGTTGGACCCTGACACCGGCGCGACGACTTGGATCAATGCAGAGGGCGGGCCGACGTTGTCTGCGACCCCGCTCGACGTTCCCGGCGGGCTCCTGGGGCTCCCTGACACGACCGGTTGGCCCGGCTGGCTGCTCGATCAGTTCGAAGCGGCGGTCTCGAGCGTCAACGCGGTGACGGCGACTGCCGAGTTGGCCGGCCCAGTGCAGTTCAACCTGAACAACTACTTCGGCGAGTCAGGCACGGCGATCACCCTGCCGCTTCGCGTGAAGCTGAGCAACCCGTTCCTCGGGAACAACTGCTACATCGGGAGCAACTCGGATCCGGTGCTCCTGCAGTTGACCTCGGGCGCGACGAGCCCGCCGCCGCCGAATACCAGCATCAGCGGCCAGCTCGGCTCCGTGACGGTGCTCTACCGGGGCCGATTGATCAAGAACGACGGATTCCGTCTCGTAGACAACGCCTTCCGGGCTCCGGAGGCGGACGGCTGCGGCAACTTCTTCACCAACTGGCTGCTCGATCCGGCGGTCAACCTGAAGCAGGGGCTCCCGTCGTCCGCCGGGAAGAACGCGGCGATCATGGAAGGCAACCAGAAGATCGGCAACGTGCTCAACGTTCGCGCGAGCATCCCGACTAGCTGAGGTAAACGAAGTCGCATCAACTGCGGTGGTCGAGGTGATCGCCACGACCACCGCGGTTGCTCGGCTCTTGGCAAGTGGGTTCATCATGTCTATTTGGAGCAAGCTCGCGTTGACGGTCTGGGTCGCTGCGACTGCATTCGTTGCTGGTGGTTCGGCCGCCAGTGCTGCAGTGACGTTCAGCGACGGAAACGGCACGCCCGGATTCGTCGGTGATGGTGTCAATCAGCACTTCGACATCCAAGGCGGTCCCAGCTTCAAGTGTGCCAACGTCGATATCACTGACGGGACGATCGATTCGACGTTGAACCCGGTCCGGGTTTCGTTCACACCGATCTACTCCAATTGCCAGGTATACCTCGGTTCGCCCCACCCGGTCGTTGTCGCGACCATCGGCGAATGGACGCTGCAGGTGAACGATGTCAACGACGCCGGTCCACTGTAAGAGGGTACCCTCAACCTTCCTCCGAGTGGTGGTTCCAACAAGCTTCGAATCACTACGCTTGGATGCACGATCAACGCGACAGTCCCGCAGAGCTTCACCGACGCCGACCCGATCGCCTGGGGCGGCATTGGCGGCGCTCCCGACCAGGTGATCTACGCGCGGGCTTCCGGCCCTGACGTTGAGTTCAGGTGGCAGTTCGGCGACATCGCCGTGTCGGGCTCGGGGTGCCTGTGGGCAGTTGGTCCATATGCGTTCGTCGACTCCGTCGATCCGATCGCCAGCAACGGCATCTTCGCTCGAAACCTTCAGCTCACTCCATGACTGCCGGCTGCGTATCGCGGCTCCGGTAGGGGGCGATTGGTGGCGGTGGCAGGTGCCGCGCATGTGCTGCGAGGTGAAGCAAGGCGGGTCGGAAACAGCGACGACCGGGTGAGCTCCCCTGCGGCTAGGGCCACGTGCATTGAGAGTGGTTTCCTTCGGGCCTGAGAGACAAGCTTGCGTCCATTGTCTACGGCCTGTAGCGTGGCCTTATCGTCCTTCGCGCATGTGCGTGGACATGGAGAGGAGAGAAATGTCTGCGAGGAGCAAGCTCCCCGTCAGCCTGGCCGCAGCGGTGGTCCTGGGAGCGTCGCTACCGGCTGCCGCCCTGGCGGCTGACGGTCGAGGCTACGAGTTGGTGACGCCGGATCCGAAATACGGATCCTCTGCTGGCGTGGTCCTAGAGGCCGGCGGTGGTCAAGCGCGTGCCTCGTACGCCGTCGCGGCCGCGGACGGGAACCGGCTCTTCTTTCAGGCCACGGGTCCGATGGGTACGACTGACAACGGTTCGACAACACCGAACGGCTCGGTTCCGCACTCGGCGGGTCGTCGCAGCTCCGGTTGGTCGATCCAAGGTCTGCTCCCGCAGATCCCCGCCGACCAGGTCTACGGCGCCGGAGACCTGGCCACCTACTGGCTGCAGACGTCGGGCGATGGTCGCGCCGCCGCGTTCTCCTTCGCCGCACCGATCGGTGGCGCCTACGACTGGCAGGATCCGACTCTGCAGACGAATCCGGGCCGGATCGTGCGGCTCGGCGCGGCGGACGCCCCGGTATGGCTCAGTCGGCCTGTGACGGGCTCACGTCCTCCCGTGCCCGGCGTCTCCGGCCTGCGGATCGCGGGGGCGAGTCCTGATCTGCGGCGGGTGTACTTCACGAGCCTGAGCACGCACGTCGACGGCGAGCCGGCTCGGGGAACCACGATTCCCCGTGTCTATGTCTACGACGATGGGACGGTACGGAACGTCGACGCTGACAGCGGCGCAGCGACAGGCGCGTCGGCAGCCGGGATCAGCCCTGGGACACGGACTGAGTTCCGTACGCCAGACGAGACGCGGAACCAGGTGTCCGCCGACGGCAGCCGCTTCGTCTACGTCGCACCGAATCCGTCGAGCGTCGCTGCGAGCGTGCCCAAGCAGGTCTACGTCTACGACGCCGACCTCCATGAGTCCGTTCTCGCTTCCCGCGATCAGCACGTCGATCCAGACGGTGCCGCTGCGGCGCCAACGGGTGTGGTCAAGATGGCTGCGACCGGCGAAGCGCTCGGCACGGCTCAGGCGACGGTCGCCACGGCGAATCGACAGGGCAACTCGGTGGTCTTCCAGAGCAAGGGGCAACTGACCGCCGACGCCCCTGCGGACACCACCCTGAAGGCATACCGATTCGACATGGGAACGAAGCACTTGACCTACCTCGCGGGGGCCTCCGGCCTGATCTTGCACATCAGCGACGACGGGCAACGCGTGCTCTATGTCACGTCCGGGACGGCGGGTCGACAGCTCCGCCTCTGGCAGCCGAGCGGCAGTCGGACGCTCGGTGACGTCGGCGCTGCGGCCGGCTATGTGGGGGCGGTTCGCGCGACTGCTGATGCCTCGGTCTACGTGTTCCAGACGAGCGCGGCGCTGCGTGGTCAGGCCGACCATCCAGCGGGAACGGATCAGGTCTACCGCTACGTGGTCGATGGGGACTCGCTGACGTGCCTCAGCTGCGGTCCCAACGCTTCAAGCGCTCGTCTGTCCAACTACAACCGGCGCCCCGGAACCTCGGAGACCCACACGGCGAACGCGTTGCGCGACGCACGCGGCGCGTCGGATGATCTGTCGAAGGTGTTCTTCGACACGGAGACCCAGCTGGCGGGTCCGGAGGAGAACGGCGCGGTTCGCGATGTCTACGAGTGGACAGCCGACGGGATCCAGCGAATCTCGACAGGGCGAAGCGACCTGCCGACCTACTACCTCGACAGCAGCGCCGATGGATCCTCGGTCTTCATCGCGACGGCGGAGGGCATCTGGCGACGTGACACCGATGGCAGCTACGACATCTACGACGCCCGGATCGGCGCTCGCCCGGAACCCGAGGAGGAGCCGCCGGCGTGCCCGGATGGCGCTGATTGTCGCGGGCAGATGGCCGATCCACCCTCGGTCACGAAGCCGGGGAGCGACCTGCTCGCGCCGCCGTCCTCCGGCGCTCAGCATCCGCTCGCCCCTTCCGCGCCTCGCCTGACCATTCACGGGGTCCGGCGGGCGAATAGATCCGTCACGCTTCTTGTCGTGGTGCCGGGTGCCGGACGGCTGAAGGTGTCGGGAGCCGGTCTCTCGACGCGATCGATGAAGGCTCGGCGCGCCACGCGTTACACCGTGCGCGTGTCGTTCACGCGGGCGACTCTTCGCCGGCTCGCGCGTGGCTCGCACGTGGTCCTCCGTGCGCGCGTCACGTTCACGCCCACGGTGGGTAAGCCGACCGCCGTGCGTCGCACGATCACCTACCGGGCGCGGACCCGCGCGTAGTCGAAGGAGAACGATGAACATGATGCTTCGACGCTTCGCCGCAGGTGCGGCAACTACGATCGCCGTGATCGCGGCCATGGTGGCCGCTCCTGCGGGCGCGGCCTTCGGGCCCGACCAGGCGACCTTCGTGGCGACCCCGAGCAGTACCTCCGCCGCTGCACGGGATGACTTCCGGGTCGCCTTCGAGATGAACACCAACGCGGCCGGGCACGCCGACGGCTTCGTTCGTCGCCTTGAGACGACGCTGCCTCCGGGGATGATCGGGGACCCCACGGTCGCAACGACGTGTCCGCTGGTGAAGGTCAAGACGCCTCAGAACGGCGCGTGCGAGCGAAGCGCGGCCGTTGGCTCTGCCGATCTCGTGATCGACTTCGATCCTGATAAGCCGGCACCGAACCCGACCCGCTACACGAGGCCGATCTATCGCATTCCGGCTGCGCCCGATGCTGCAGCATCGTTCGCCTTCCAGCCGTTGACTACGGTCACGGTACGGCTCGACGCCGTCGTATCCCCCTCAGGGGGGTATCGCCTTCGGGTGGTCGGCGACGGTCTCTCGGAGGGCTATCCACTTCTGTCCGCGGCTCTGACCCTTTGGGGCGTGCCGGCCGACCACCGTGGTCCGGATCCCAGCCAGCCGCCCGACGGGTACGACGACGCGAGCAAGCCGGTGGGCGTCGCGAGCGAGATCCAGGCCAACAACAAGTTCCGGACCTTCGATGGTCCCGACGCCGGCCCCCGGCTGGCCTTCATGAGCAACCGCACGCGGTGCGACATCGACGACAGCACGCGACTCCTGATGTGGAGCTGGCCGCAGAACGGACCAAGCCTCCAGGCGGAGGTCATGACGCCCTACCCGCGGATGACGGACTGTGCCGGAGTGCCGTTCGCCCCGACGATCGACGTGCGGCCGACGGCGACCGGCGCCGGCAAGCCGGCCGGCTACGTGGTCGGCATCCGTCTGCCGCAGTCCGATGATCCAAGCGCGCGCGCCACGGCTCACCTGAAGGACGTGACGGTCACGCTTCCCGAGGGAACGGCGATCTCGCCGCCGGTCGCCCACGGCCTCGAAGCGTGCAGTGATGCCGCATTCGCGCTTCATGAGGACACCGCGGTTCAATGTCCGGCGGCGTCGAAGATCGGCTCGATCAAGATCGCGACGCCGGTCCTTGATTCGGATGACCCGGCGAATCCCACCGCTGACGGGATCATCAAGGGCGAGGTCTACGTCGCCGAGCAACGATCGAATGATCCCGCGTCGGGCGACATGTACCGGATGTTCGTCACAGCGAAGGCGCCGGGCGTACTCGTGAAACTCGCAGGCAAGATCTCGGCGAACCCGAGTACCGGGCAGCTCACGACGACATTCACCGACAACCCCGAATTGCCGTTCTCCGCCCTCGAGTTGACGCTCGATGGCGGCGACCGAGCTGCGTTGGTCAACCCCATGACATGCGGAGAGAAGACGGCGGCAGCCAAGCTTGCCTCGTGGGCGGGACAAGTCAAGGACGTCAGCTCCACCTTCACCATCGACCAGGACTGCCCTACTGGGGCCTTCGCTCCGACCTTCGAGGCCGGGACCACGAGCGCCATGGCCGGCGCCTTCGCGCCGTTCACGATGACCATCCGCCGCAATGACGGCGACCAGGACCTGAGCCAGATCGGCCTGGACCTGCCGCCCGGCCTGCTCGGCGCGCTGGGCAGCGTCCCGCTGTGCGGCGAGGCACAGGCCGCCGCCGGCACCTGCGACGAGTCGACCCGCGTCGGTTCGACGACGGTCTCGGCGGGCACCGGTGGCGCTCCCTACTCACTCCCCGGCAAGGTGTACCTCGCCGGCCCGTACAAGGGTGCACCGTTCAGCATGTCGATCGTCGTGCCGGCGAAGGCCGGGCCGTTCGACCTGGGGTTGGTCGTGGTCCGGTCGCCGCTGCAGGTGGACGCGAACAAGGCCAAGGTGGCCGCGCCCGCCGATCCGCTGCCGCGGATCGTGGGGGGCGTCCCGCTGCACCTGCGGATGGTGAACATCGCGCTCGATCGCGCGGGGTTCATCTTCAACGCGACCAGCTGCCAGCCGATGGCGATCGGCGCAACGCTGCAGAGCACGGCGGGTGCCACCGTTGCCGCCTCGAGCCCCTACCAGGCTCAGGGCTGCGACAAGGTCATCCTCGATCCCAAGCTGTCGCTGAAGATCACCGGCGGCAAGGGCGAGATGGGCAAGTTCAAGCACCCGGGCGTCGAGGCGGATCTGTCGCAGGCCTTCGGGCAGTCCGGGCTGAAGAAGGTCCGCGTCAAGCTGCCGGTCAGCCTGGCGCTCGACACCGCTGCGTCGAACAAGCCCGGCGCGCTGTGCGAGCCGGCCGGGGCCGCGGCGCGGAACTGCCCGGACAGCTCGATCGTCGGGCACGCCGTGGCGGAGACGCCGGCGCTGCACGAGCCGCTGAAGGGCCCGATCTACTTCGTTCGCGGTGAGCGGATCGAGAACGGCCAGGTCCGCAAGACCCTGCCCGGGCTCTACATCAAGCTCGAGGGCGAGGGCGTCCCGCTGGACCTCCACGCGACGTCGTCCTTCACCGCCACGAAGCCGCAGCTGCTCGAGGCGACCTTCGACGACATTCCGGACGCTCCGATCAAGAGCTTCCGGATGACGGTCAACTCGGGCAAGGGCGGCATCCTGCAGTCGGCGAAGGGCGTCTGCGTCCAGCCGAAGGTGGCCACGGTGACGTACGAAGGTCACACCGGCGGGTCGCGAGTGCGACAGCTCGAGGTCCCGGCCCCCGATTGCGGACTCCAGATCGCGAGCGCCTCCGCCACCCAGCGGATGGTGACGCTGCGAGTCACCGGCATCGGCGCGGGACGCTTGGAGCTCACCGGCTCGCGCCTGAGCAAGTCGACTCGGACGGTCAACAAGGCCGACACCGCCAGCATCAAGGCGATCATGACCCGCTCGACCCGGCGCTCGCTCGCGCAGGGCAAGACGGTCAAGGTCGCGCTGGCGGTCAAGTTCCGTCCCACCAAGGGCAAGGCGGTCACGTTGAAGAAGACGATCACCGTCAAGGGCAAGAAGGCCAAGGCCAAGAAGAAGCGGTAGCCCGGCCCCGCACCAGCCGTCGCGCCGCCGGGAGACCAGCGGTTCGGCCGGGCCGTCGCGGAGGGACGATCACGTCCGGGATCGTCTCTCCGCCGGTGCCGGCCGACACCTCCGGGGCATCCGGTGCCGGCGGCTCGTCGCTCGGTGTGACACGGTACTTCCGGGGCAACCCGACAACGACCGTCCCGCCGCCATCGCAGATTCGGGTTGAGACGCCCCGAGTCACCCCAAATCGACCGTTTGCCTACGACATCCGACCAAAAACGGTTGCTCTACTTGGGCCGGTCGGCTAGCGTGCCCGAAAGACGGCGGCGTTCCCAGCCGTCGTGCCAGGGAGAGGGAGCGGAGAGAGCATGACGAACGGCCAGGACCGTATGTCGGCTGGTGACGGGCTGCTGGAGGTGTGGGAGCGGGCGTTTCTCGCCGGCACCACGTGGCGCCCCTCGCTGTACGACGGCATGAATGCGATGGCGCGCCTGCTGCAGGAGGACGCCCAGGCGGCGGAGCGCTGTCCGCTGATCGGACTCACCGGGGCGCGGTCATCCGACTTCGCTCGCGATCGCGAGCAGGCCCGCGAGCGGGTTCTCGAGGTGCTCCACCAGCAGTGGGCGAAGTGCCACTCGGCACCAGCGCCCAGCCTCTACTTCGAGGTCTTCATCGGCGAGATGGCCTCGCTCGTCCACCAGCGCCTGACGGCCGGTGGCGGCTACGACGACCTCGCGCAGGCGGCGGTCGGGATGTGGGGCCCGAACGGGGCTCGCGAAGCGTCGCGCTCGGCCGCCGCGGCGCAGCCCGCCATCAACTGACGGTTTGCGGGACGGCGGACCGCCGTCGGGCTGCCCACCTCAATCCGATTCGCGATCGACCGCGCCGAACGGCGCGGTCGGTCCTCCTGCGACGGTCGCGCGAGGCGAGGCGAGCAAGCGATCAACTCAATGACCTGGCCGCGCAGCGACCCGGCGACGTGGCCGGCGCGACGACCTACCCGCAGCGACCCCGGGCGAGCGACGGTCGTGCGGCCCCCGGGCGCGCGGCGCCCGGTGCGAGCTACGCCGACGTCGTCGGCGTCTGCTGGCCCGAGCGCTGGGCCTCGAGCGTCTTGCGGACGCTCTGCCGCGTCGCCTCGGCCGCCTCGAAGCCGAGGTACGGCAGGGTGATCGCGTGGACGAGGTCGGGGACCAGCTCCTCGAGCTCGTCGGTCTCGCCCCGGACGACCCGCGTGTAGAGGACTTCGGCGATGCCGCCGACGATCGTCTGAGCCGTCAGCGGGTTGACGTGCTCGGCGCCCGGCAGGTCGGCCGTTCCGCGAACGACGAGATCGGCGAGGAACTCCATCGTCTCGTTGCGCTTGGCGATCGCCTCCTGGCCCGCGGCCAGGATCTCGACGAGCGCCATCTCGGCCCGGGCCGGATCCTCGGCGAGGAAGTGGGTCAGGGCGCCGATGCAAGCCGTTGCGCGGCCGATCGGGTCCTCGCCCGTGTCGAAGGCATCCTTGACCGTCTGGCGCAGCTCCTGCGCGACCTGATCCACGCAGGCCAGGAAGACGGTCTGTTTGTTCGGGAAGTAGTCGTAGAAGGTGCGTCGCGACACGCCGGCGGTGCTGATGATGTCCTCGACGGACATCTCGCCGTAGCCGGCCACGCTGGTGACGTCGATCACCGCGCGGAAGATCCGCTCCTTCTGGTTGCGGACCACCACCTCGCGGGGGATGCCATGACGCCCTGCAGGGAGCTGGTCGGCTCGCCGACCATGATTGGCGCTGGTGCTCACGGCCGCGAAGGCTAGCGGTTGGCGCGGATTCCAGCGACGTGTGGGCATCACAGCGGTCGGACGATCGGCCACAGTGTCCGACTGACGTTCGTTGAGTCTGGGCCGGCGGGGCGCAATCGGCGGTTGGGTCGGAGGGCTCGGACGAACGGCCATCATTCGGCTCCGGACTTGTGACACAGATCTGTGTGGGATACGGTGCGCAGGCTGCGGATCGCTGGTAGGGGGAGGAGGAGCGTTGAGATGGACCTTGCTGACCCTCGTCCGGGTAGCGGCGAGCTGGGGGCGCTGATCACGGCCTGGGAGCGAGCCTTCCTATCCGGGGCGACCTGGAGCGGGTCGCTGATCGCCGGCATGGGCGCGTTGGCCGAGACCCTGGAAGCCGACCCATCGGCCGCGGACGCCTGCGTCCTCACGCGCGTCCCCGATCCCGCCGAGGCCGCCCTGATCTGGCACCGCGAGCTGGTGCGGGCGCGGATCACCGCCGCCTTGCGCAGCCAGTGGGAGCGCTACGGCGAGCACAGCGTCCCCAGCGTCTACTTCGAGATCTTCGTCGGCGCGATCTGCACCGCGCTGCGCGATCGCGTCGACCGCGGTGGCGGATACGACGAACTGGCGACGCTCGCCCTCGAGCTGTGGGGCGGTGCGCGGTAGGCGCCGCCCCTGCCCGCGCCGCCGGTCAGCGCGCGGCGGCCTGCGCGACCTGGGCGTCGACTGCGCTGCTGCGTGCCGCGGCGGCGCCGTCGGGGCCGGCGTACGGCAGGAAGATCGCGTAGACCAGATCCGGGATCGCGTCGCGGAGCTGGTCGAGCTCGCCGCGCAGCACGCGGGCGTAGATGACCTCGTGGATCCCGCCGACGATCGTCTCGGCCGTCAGGCTGTTCGCCGGGCCCGAGAGCAGGGCGACGCCGTCGTCGATCAGGGTCGCGAGGCGCCGCATCGTGTCGTCGCGGCGGGCGACGGCCTCGGAGCCCGCCGCGAGGACCTCGACGACGCACATCTCCGCCATCGCGGGGTCCGAGGCCAGCCGGTCGATCAGGACCGTCAGCGACGCGGTCGTGCGGGCGATGACGTCGTCGGCGCTGTCGAACGCCGCTCGGACGTCGTCCTGGAGCCGTCCCACGGCGTCGTCGTAGGCGGCGAGGAAGGCCGCTTCCTTGTTGGTGTAGTGGTCGTAGAACGTGCGACGCGAGACGCCGGCGGTGCTGATGATGTCCTCGACCGACATCTCGCCGTAGCCGGCGACGCTGGTGACGTCGATCACCGCGCGCAGGATCCGCTGCTGCTGGTTGCGGACGACCGCTTCGCGCGGCAGCCCGTGGCGACCCGCCGGAAGCTGGTCCGGCCTTCGACCTTGAGGGCTGCCGTTCTTCAACACGCAAGAAACATATACGTGTTGCGGGACACTGTAGATGTCCGTACCGATTCGCACCCCCCGGACGGGGGGCACGTTGGTGCGCGGAGCGGGATCCCGACCGGAGAGCGAGCGGTCCGCCGGCGTGGAGTCGGGGCGGCCTGGCGCCGCCCCGACGCGCTCAGGCCGGCAGGTAGCCCTTGCCCTGCTTGCGGATCCGTCCCTCGCGCTGCAGCTGCGGCAGCAGGCGGAACAGGACGTTGACCGGCACGTCCATCTTCGTCGCCAGCTGGTTCGCCGTCATCCCCGGCTCGGCGGCGATCTGGGCGACCGCGTCGGCGGCATGGGACTCGCCGGGATCGGCGGGCGCCGCGGTCGACGTCGTGCGTGCGGCCGCTTTCGCCGCGGCCCCCCGCTTCGGCGCCTTGGCGTTGGCGCGCGGCTTCGCGGCGGCGCGCGGACGCGCGGACGCGGGCTTCGCGGGCGCCTGAGCGGCGGCCGCCGCGGCAGCCGCGTTGGCGGCGGTCGAGCCGGGGAGCGGGAATGCGCTCACGTGCTCGGCCGCGGCCTCGGGATCGAGCGTCTCGATCGCCTTGCGGAGCTGCTGCAAGGCGTGGAACTCATCGACCAGCGGCCGGAGCTCGGCCAGTCGCTCGTCGATCTGCTTCTGGAAGTCGTCGATCAGGTTCAACGCGTGGACCCCTCCGGTCTGTGAGGGCGACTCGGCACGTGTCGTCATCGGTTTGGGGAGCACGGTACCGCCTGGAGCGGTCGCGGTACGTCCGGATCGTCGGCGGACGCTTCTCGGCCCAAGAAGCTACTCGCAGTAGCTATCGTAGGGGGCATGCCGCGCACCTCGCGTTCCACGGACCTGCTCGGGGCCGTCGCCGGCGGCCTCGGCCCCGGCTCCCGGCGGGCCCTCGACGACCTCCGCCATCGGGTGATGACGACGGCCTCGCGGACGCCGACCACGCCGGCCCGCCTGGCTCGCCGCCTGACCTCCGGGACGCTCGAGGACGCCGTTCGCGAGCGGGTCGTCCTGATCACGGGCGCATCGTCGGGAATCGGCGAGGCGACCGCGGTGCGGCTCGCCGGCGCCGGGGCGACGGTCGTGCTGGTCGCCCGCCGCCGGGCGGAGCTCGAGCGGGTGCGCGACCAGATCGTCGCCGCCGGTGGCCGCGCGTCCGTCCATCCCTGCGACCTGACGGACCTCGACGCGATCGATGCGCTCGCGACCGCGGTCCTGGCCGAGCACGGCCAGGTCGACGTCCTCGTCAACAACGCCGGCCACTCGATCCGCCGGCCCGTGCACCGCTCCTACGACCGGATCCACGACTTCGAGCGGACGATGCAGATCAACTACTACGCCGCGGTCAAGCTGACCCTGGCGCTGCTGCCGTCGATGCGCGAGCGCCGCCAGGGCCACGTCGTCAACGTCCTCTCCGAGGGCCTGCTCGTCCACACCCCCAAGTTCGCCGCCTACCTGGCGTCGAAGGCGGCGCTGGACGAGTTCTCCCGCTGCGTCGCGGCCGAGGTCCGCCGCGACGGGGTCCGCTTCACGGGCGTCCACATGCCGCTCGTGCGGACGCCGATGATCGCGCCGACGAAGGCCTACCGCGGGGTCCCGGCCCTGCGCCCGCACGAGGCGGCGGAGCTGATCGTCGAGGCGGTCGTCGGGCGGCCCTACGCGGTCACGCCGCGTTCCGGCCACGCGCTCCGCGCCGCCTGGGCGGTCGCGCCCGAGGCGGTCGAGGCGGTCATCGGCCGCGTCGCTGGCGGGTCGCGCTTCGCCCCCGGTCAGGAGGCGCCCGCCGCGCCCGGCGACGACGAGCCGGCAGCGGTCGCCTCGGCCCGCAGCTCCAGGTAGTCGGCGCGGGCGGCGAAGGTCTCGCGCATCCGCCCCGTCAGCTCGTCGAGGAACTCCTCGCGGTAGCCGGAATCCATCAGGACGCTGATCGCGTAGTACAGGCCGGAGACCAGGCCGATCGCCGCCGCCACCCGCAGCAGCTCGTCCGTCAGCCGCAGCGGGACGCCGGCGACCTCCAGCGACAGGATCTGCGATCCGCCCGACTGGGTCCAGGCCCTCTGCGTCTCGCCGTCGATCACCAGCATCCCGAAGGCGACGAAGAAGCCGGTGACCGCCAGCGTCACCACCAGCACCTGCAGGCCGTGGCTGATCAGCAGCACCAAGCCGACGTTGGTCCGCTGGGCGCGGCGCAGCGGCGGTGCCGAGCCGGCGATCCCGGACTCGCGGACCGAGGTCTCCAGCAGCTCGACCTCGCGCGGGATCCGCGCGCCCAGGAAGGTCGCCGCGACGGCCGAGATCAGCAGCGCGACCGCGATCAGCGAGGCGTCGCGCATGTGCCCGAAGACCTGCCACATCTCGGTGTTGATGAAGAGCACGATCGCGAACAGGAGCAGCAATGGGATCGCGCGCGCCAGCAGCGACAGCGACAGCGCCAGCTGGCCGAGCATGTGACCGGTCGCCCAGAGCAGGATCGAGCCGACGCCGAAGCCGAACGTCAGCGCGACCAGCGCCAGCAGCGCGAGGTTGGCCAGCGCGGTCACGAGCGCGCTCGTCGCCTGGCCGTTGAAGATCAGCGGCAGCAGCGCCGGGACCAGCACGAAGCCCGCCAGCTCGGCCGGGCCGAGGTCCTCGGGGATCGCCAGTGCCGGGCGGCCCTTGAGCCGGTTGACCACGGCGACGGCGGCGAGCGCGAAGCCGACCGCGCCCGCGATCGCGGCCAGGTTGGCGAGCAGGGGCCAGTCGAGGTCGAGCGCGCCGAGCAGCTCCCCGACGAAGACCAGCGCCAGCAGCGGGAAGGCGCGGTTGAAGAGGTCCGAGTCCGCCGAGTAGTCCTCGATCAGCAGCGGCAGGCCCGCCTTGCGAAACCGCTGCTCGTAGTCGGCGAGGCGCTGCTCGCGGTCGGGGCTGGTGGGCACGCGGCCATTCCACCCGCCGTGCCGGACGTTGGGCGGTCCGCGTCGTGGGCTACTTGGTGAACAGATGTATCGACTTTGTCCTGGTGGCCGCTGTGGCAATGGGCGCGGAGTCGTCGATTCAGTTGACACATGTTCGCGTTTGCGGGTAGGTTGCGCGCGGCGTCGAAGCCGGCACGCGAACGCTGAACGGCTGCGCCGGAGGAGCACACCCCCGAGTCCCCAGGAGTCTCACCATGTCTCGCTTGAAGCGACGGCTGTCCGTCGTCCTGCTCGCCGCGCTGTGTGCGGTGGGCGTTCCCGCCGTGGCTGCGTCCGCGGCCACCGGTCCGCCGAATCCGAGCTTCGCCTCGGCCTTCGGCTACTCGGCGTTCGTCGACGCCGACGTCGATCCGCCGGGCGCCAACGACTGGTCCTGCCGGCCGTCGTCGCGCCATCCCGAGCCGGTCGTCCTCGTGCACGGCACGTGGGAGAACCGCTACGACAACTGGGCGTTCATCTCGCCAGCGCTCAAGGCCGCCGGCTACTGCGTCTTCGCGCTCGACTACGGCGACGAGGCCGACAGCGCGCTGGGCAAGATCCCGGCGCTCAAGGGGACCGGCGACATCCGCGAGTCGGCGAAGGAGCTGGCCGCCTACGTCGACCGCGTGCGCAGCGCCACCGGCTCGGCGAAGGTTGACATCGTCGGCCACTCGCAGGGCGGGATGATGCCTCGTCAGTACCTGAAGTTCGAGGGCGGGGCGGGCAAGGTCGACGCGCTGGTGACACTCGGCGCGACGCACCACGGCACGACCCTCAGCGGCATCGGCTCGCTCGGCAAGACGTTCGGGCTGCTCGGCGTCGCCGAGCCGCTCCTCGGGCCCGCGGCGATCCAGCAGGTCGTGGGCTCGGAGTTCCTGACCGCGCTGAACGCCGGCGGCGACACGGTGCCGGGCGTCCACTACACGGTGATCGCCACCAAGTACGACGAGGTCACCACGCCCTACGGGTCGACCTTCCTGACTGCCGGTCCCGGCGCGACGGTGAAGAACATCACGCTCCAGAACGGCTGCCCGATCGACTTCAGCGATCACCTGTCGATGAGCTACGGGCCGCGGACGCTGCACTACATCCTCAACGCGCTCGATCCCGCTCGGGCCGGCACGCTGCCGGGCATGCTCGCCCCTTGCGTGCCACGCGGGCCGGTTCTCTGAGTCGTCGAGGACCAGAGCTCGGTCCCCTCGTCGGTCGCCGCCGGGTCCTTCGGTCGGGCGGCGGCCGACGCCGCGGCACGCCGCCTGGCCGGTGGCTCACCGCACCGGCGGTCGCGGCCGGCGCGGTCCCGGCGCCTGTCCGCTGCGTGGCGGTGGCGGTGGCGCGGGTCGCGGCCGGCGCTGGGCCGGCAGCCTCTCGACCGCGGCCGGCGAGGGCGCGGGCCGCGTGTCGACCCCGGTCCAGGGGACCGCGCCGCCGCCCGTGCGGGTTGCCCCGCGGCCGACCAGCCGGGCCACCAGCGCCAGGGCGATGCCGGCGATCAGCACCGCGACCGCGGTCGTGCGCAGGCCGCCGAGCAGCTCGTCCCAGACCGTGGCCGCGATCTGACGATCGCTGCCGGGCGCCGTCCGGTCGAGGGCCGCCGCGCGCCCGACCCGCTCGGCCACCAGCACCGCCACCGAGGCCGCCGCGGCGGCGACGCCCACCGCCACGGCGGTCCGGCCGCGACGCTGGGCCAGGACGAGGGCGGCGGCGAACGACGCCAGCGCCAGCACCAGCAGCGCCAGGCCCAGGCGGCCGAGCTGCTCGGCGCGATCGGCCAGCCGCGCGCCGTCGGCACCGCGGTCCCACGACACCAGCTCGACCTGGCCCGCGTCCCGGAGCAGCGGTGCGAGGTCGGTGGGGATCTGTCCCAGCGCGCGGGCGATGAGCGCGCCGAGGTCGTCGACGGTGATCGTGATCCGCTGTCGCTGCGGGTCGAGCACCTGGGTCTGGGCGCGGCGGACCAGCGTCCGCCAGGTGCGCCGGAAGGCGGGGCTCGCAACCACCGTGGCCGCGATCGAGCGGATCCGCGGTCGTGCGCCGGCCAGCGCCCCGGGGGCGCGGGCGACGATCGCGTCGGTGATCTCTGCCTCGAGCTGGTGTCGGACATCGCCGCGCGAGAGCACCGCGGTCGCGTGGTCGGCGAACGCGTCGCGGTCGAGCAGGTTGCGGCGGCCGTGGTCGAGCGGCAGCGCCAGAAGCAGCAGGGCGGCGCCGATCGCCACCAGCAGCAGCGCCAGCGACTGGCGTCCTCGCCCGCCGCCGGCGTGGAGGCCGGGGGCGGCCTGGGGCTCGGCGGCGGGACGGAGCACCCGCCCGAGGCTAGCCGCTCGGCCGCCGCCGCTCGCCGGGTCGCCGGGCCGCGCCGGTGGTCAGCGGCGCCCGGCTCCGGGGGCCGGCGCGGTCTGCTGCGGGGCGTAAGCCGTCGCCGGCAGCGGCAGGACCACCGGCGGATGGTGGACGTGGTGCGGCGGCTCGATCGGCCGCGCCACGGTCCCGCCGGACAGGTGGTCGTCGATCATCACCGTCGCCCGCTCGTCGAGGACCACGCGGGTGTCGCACCACGGGCAGCGGTGATCGCCGCCGACGAGGACGTGGGAGGTGCAGGCCGTGCACCAGCCGCGCTCGATCGCAGTGTCCTCGAGCGAGGCGGGGTCGATGCCGGCGTTCTCGGCCACCGAGGCGCAGACGTGGGTCACCCGGGCGCCGTTGCCGGCGCGGCCGAGCGTGATCTGCTGGACGAAGCGGGGGCCGCGGGGCAGGTCGACGCCGAGCACCTGCGCCAGCCGCTCGGGCCCGAGCTCGACGAGCAGGTCGCCGAGGCGAGTCTGGAGCGTGCCCGGCAGCGGCACGTGGAGCGCCCCGAACGTGTCGGGGCCGTGGGTGATGATGTCCTCGACGCAGCCGCGATCGAGGAAGTGGGCGTGCTGGCCGCGGGTGGTCCGGAGGGCCACGATCGCTCCCAGCCGGCGGCGGCAGAGCCGGAATCGCTGGCAGGTCGCGTCGACGCCGTAGCGGGCGACGTGCTCGCCGAGGAGGACGGCGGTCGGCCTGATGTCGACCCGGTCGCGCGCCGGGACGGTCGAGGAGGGCGCCGTAGCGCGGGCTTGGGGCATGGCGGTGGTGGTGTGTCGAAACCGGGTGGCGTGCGGTGGCGACCGTCGCGTGGGGGCACGACCAGACGCCCGGTCGCCGCCAGCATACGTCGTCTCGGATCGAACGTCGAGGAATGTTTGGCGAGCCCATGGATCTGATTTCGCCTGGGATGCATACATCGTAAAGTAATGATCAGGGCAACATCGATCGCGGGTGCGCCAGACCGTCGTCGACGCGTCACGTCGGCGCTGCGCCAGGCAGGCGGCGCCGTCGCCGCCGGACCTGTCGCTGCGCTTCAATGGAAGGGTGAGCGGTTCGGCCACCACCGACACCGGCGAGCGTTGGCTGCGAGCCGCGAGCGCGGCGCTGCGGCGCGGCGGCCACCGCGTCGGCGGTGCTCGCGAGGCGGTCCTCGAGGAGCTCGCCGGCAGCGGCGGCTGCTGCTCCGCGGCCGAGCTCGAGCTGCGGCTGCGCCGGAGCCCGCGGCCGGTCGGCGACGCGACGGTCTACCGGACGCTGAACCTGCTCGGCGAGCTGGGTCTGGTCCAGCCGTTCGACCCCGGCGACCGGGTGATGCGGTTCGAGCTGGTGCTCCCCGGCGGCGGACACCACCACCACGCCGTCTGCGAGCGCTGCGGGGCGACCACGGCCTTCGAGGACGACGGCCTCGAGGCGGCGATCGCCCGGGTCGCCGAGCAGACCGGCTACCGGATCGACGCCCACGACCTGGTCCTGCGCGGCGCCTGCCCCGCCTGCGCGGCGCGCGAGCGCGAGGTGATCCCGGCCGCCGCTCGCCATGCCGGCGGCGAGGCCGGCGGCGGCATCGGGGACCGCTGACGCGGCGGCTCGCCACCGACCTGCGGGCTGCCAATCGGGCTGCAGGCTCGCCGCCGGGGCCGGGAACGCATAGTTTGTCGGCATGAACCCGCCCGCGACCGCGGCGGCGACCGCCGGTCGCCCGATCAGTGGGACTCGGCGCTCGGTGCTGCGGCTGGCCAGCGACGACGCGCTCGTGCGGCGCGTGGGCGCGGGCGACGCCGACGCCTTCGGCGAGGTCTTCCGGCGCTACCACCAGCCGCTCTACCGCTACTGCGCCGGGCTGATCGGCGACGGCGACGACGCGCGCGACGCGCTCCAGAACACGATGGCGCGGGCGATGATCGCGCTGACCGGGGTCACGCGCGAGATCGCGCTGCGGCCCTGGCTCTACCGGATCGCCCACCACGAGTCGATCAACCTGGTGCGCCGCCGCCGGCTCGACCTGGAGTTGGACGACAGCGCCCCGGCGCCCGGTCCGACGCCGGAGGACGCGGCGGTCGTCGCGGAGAGCTGGCGCGACCTGCGCGACGACCTGGCGGCGCTGCCCGAGCGGCAGCGGGGCGCACTGCTGCTGCGCGAGCTGGCGGGACTCGGCCCGGACGAGATCGGGGTCGCGATGGGCACGACGCCGGCCGCCGCGAGCCAGGCGGTGCACGAGGCCCGCGAGTCGCTGCGCGCGAGCGCGGTCGGTCGCGACACCGCCTGCGCGAGCGTGCGGATGGTGCTTGACGAGGGCGACGGGCGACGCCTGAAGTCGCGGACGATCCGCGGCCACCTGCGGTCGTGCCCGTCCTGCCGCGAGCAGGCGGCCGCGCTGCGGCTCCGGCGGCGGGTGCTGCCGGTGATCGTCCCGGTGCTGCCGGCCGCCGTCGCCGCGCGGTTGCTGGAGAGCCTGCAGGCTCACGATCCGTCGGTGGTCGGAGCGGTCGCCGGCGGCGGGGCCGGGGCGGCCGGTGGCCTGGTGCTCGGCGGTGGCGCGGGGGCCGGAGTCGGGACGCTCGGCTCCGGGCTGGCATCCCCGGCGGTCGTCGGGATGATGGCCGTCGTCGCGGCCGGGGGCGGAGCGCTCGCCGTCGGCGGCGGCGGGGCGCAGGTGGCGCCGCCTCCGCCGCCGGGAGCG
>NZ_AGUD01000320.1 GCF_000240225.1 Patulibacter medicamentivorans | reverse complement strand
CACGGTGGCGAGATCCGAAGCGTCCACGGACGCCAGGCGCCGCCCGCTAGTTCTCGGAGCCGAGCCGATCCCAGCAGTACAGCTCCAGCGCTTCCTGGGCGATCTCGGCGGCCCGGTCGTCGGAGAGGTACGGGAGGACGACGCGCAGGGCCTGCTCCTCGGCGACGCCGGCCTCGAAGGCGTCCTCGCCGCGGAAGCCGGCGGCGATCTTGAGGGCCTCGCGACGGTTCTCGCCGAGGGTCGGGAAGACCCGGACCAGGAAGTCGCGGTTGGCGACCGGCTGGCCGACCTCCATCGACGCGTGCCAGGCGGCGAGCATCGAGAGATCGTTCTCGTCGAGGTCGGCGAGGGTGCGGGCGTACTGCCCGACCAGCTCCGCCTCGGGGATCTCGTCGACCCAGGCCCGGACGACCTCGCCGACGAGCTGGCGACGGGCCTCGCGGCCGATCGATTCGGCAATGACACGGATCGTGTCGTGGGGGGAGATGAAGACGAGTTCCACGGGGTGTGGCCTGGGGGTTTCGGCACCCGGGAACGTACGCATGGCCCCGGACGGAGCGGGCGTTCCCGCCCAGGTGCAGGCGGAAGTCCGGCTACTCGAACCCGAACTCGCCGGCGGCCGTGCCGGATCCGGCCGGCTGCTGGCCGGTCGGCGCCGGACGCGGGCGCGCACCGCCGACCTGGGTCGGGGTCGAGGACGGAGTCGCCGGCGCGACGGGCGGGCGCGCGACGGGCGCCCTGCGCCGGCGCTCCCGGCGG
>NZ_AGUD01000321.1 GCF_000240225.1 Patulibacter medicamentivorans | reverse complement strand
TGGCCGCGCTCGACCGCGTCGGCCTGGGCGACGCGGTCCGGGCGGGCGGGCGGCGGGCGCTCCCGAGCGGGACCCGCCAGAGCGACGGGCGCTGGCTGCAGCGGCCCGATCGCGCCACGCTCCGCGCCGCGCTGGGCGAGGAGCTGGTCGGGATCCGCCGGGCGGCGCTGCTCGACGCGCTCGCGGGGGGCGTCGCCGGCGAGGACGTCCGCTTCGGCCGGACGGTGATCGGATTCGAACCCTCGCCGGATCAGGTCGAGGTGCGCCTGGACGACGGGACGTCGATCGACGCCGACGCCCTGGTCGGCGCCGACGGGATCGCGTCGCCGATCGCGCGAGGCCTCGACGACCGCCTGCGACCGCGGCGGGCCGGCTACGTCGGCTGGCGCGGGATCGCCGACCTGCCGACCGGCGAGGACCCGTGCCAGTTCTGGGGCCCTGCCCGCGAGGCCGGGCTGATGCCGGTCAGCGAGGCGTCGACCTACTGGTTCGCCACCGAGCGGGCCGGGTCGGACGCGCGCCGGCCGGACGACCCGCTCGCCCACCTGGCCGAGCGCTTCGCCGGCTGGGACCCCGAGCTGCTGGCCTTGATCGCCGCGACCGACCCCGCCGAGCTGCTGTGGCACCCGATCGAGGACCGACGGATGCCGCGACGCTGGTCCGCCGGGCGGGTCGCGGTGATCGGCGACGCGGCCCATCCGACGCGGCCGCACCTGGGCCAGGGTGGCGCGCAGGCGATCGAGGACGGCGTGCTGCTCGGCGCGCTGCTGGCCGCCGAGGCCGATCCGCCCGTCGCCTTCGCCCGCTTCGAGCGCGGCCGCCGGCGGCGGGTCGCCGGGATCATCCGGACCTCGTCGCTGCTCGGCCGGGCGCTCCACTCCCCCGCCCCGATCGGCGTCCCCTTCCGCGCCAGCGCCGGCATCCTGCCCGACGCCCTGATGGTCGGCCAGCTGCGCCCCGTCGCCAGCCGCGCGGCCTTCGAGGACCACGCGCGGAGGGTGCTGGGCAGCTGAGGGCCGGCGGCCGGCTCGATGTGACGTTGCGGTCGCCTGACGGGAGGAGCACCACATCGCCCCGCTCCTTCCCAGCCCCCAACGCAAAACGGCCACCCGATGGGTGGCCGTCGAACGACGCGGGTGGGTGCGAAGCGTCGACGGACGCCTCGCGCCGCCCGCTACCAGCGGTAGTGGGCGAAGGCCTTGTTGGCCTGCGCCATGCGGAAGATGTCGTCCTTCTTCTTGTAGGCGCCGCCCTGCTGCTTCTGGGCGTCGAGCAGCTCGTTGGCCAGACGCGAGGCCATCGAGCGCTCGCGGCGACCGCGGGCAGCCTCGACCAGCCAGCGCAGCGCGAGCGTGCGGGAGCGGTCGGTCGGGACCTCGACGGGCACCTGGTAGGTGGCGCCGCCGACGCGACGGGAGCGGACCTCGAGCTGCGGCGTCAGCGCCTTGATCGAGATCTCGAGCTGCTCGACCGGGTCGCCCGCGGTCTTCTCCGCGAGGATCGCGAGGGCGTCGTAGACGATCCGCTCTGCGGTCGACTTCTTCCCGTCGAGCAGGATCTTGTTGATGAGCTGATGGACCAGCCGCGAGCGATGGACAGCGTCCGGCTCGAGCGTGCGGGTCTGGGCGCTGGCGCGACGAGCCATGGCCTACTTCCCCTTCTTGACGCCGTACCGCGAGCGGGCCTGCTTGCGGTCGCTGACGCCGGCGGCGTCGTGCGACCCGCGCACGACCTTGTAGCGCACGCCCGGCAGATCCTTGACGCGGCCACCACGCACGAGCACGACCGAGTGCTCCTGCAGGTTGTGGCCCTCGCCGGGGATGTAGGCAGTGACCTCGATGCCGGAGCTGATCCGGACACGAGCGACCTTGCGCAGCGCGGAGTTCGGCTTCTTCGGCGTGGTCGTGTAGACACGCGTGCAGACGCCGCGGCGCTGAGGCGCGGCGACCTTCTTCTTGCGTCCCTTGCCCGACTTGAGGCCGGGAGTGGAGAGCTTCTTCGCCTTGGCCTTGCGGCCCTTCCGAACGAGCTGGCTGGTCGTGGGCATGCGACGGGCGATGCTAGCAAGCACAGCGCCGCGGGGCGCTGCGGCCCCCCTCCGCGCGACGACGCGACCGGTCCGCAGCATCTCATTCCGGTCGGACGCGCGCGGGCCAGCCGATAGGGTCGCGCCATGCTGGCTCACGATCAGTCCGGCGACGGCGCACCGCTGGTGCTGCTGCATTTCCTCGGGGGCGATCGCAACGTGTGGCGCTCACTGCTGCCGCGGCTGACGGCCGAGCGACGGGTGATCACGGTCGACCTGCCCGGGTTCGGCGACAGCCGCTCGCTGCCGGGGTCGCCGACGCTCGGCCGGTTGACCGACACGATCGAGGAGTTCGTCGGCGAGCTCGGGCTGGAGCGGCCGGCGGTCGCGGGGATCTCGGTCGGGGGCGGGATCGCCGTCGAGCTGGCGGCCCGCGACGCGGTCTCCTCGGCGGTGGCGATCAACCCGGTGGGCTTCGCATCGCGCGCGGAGGCGGCGTTCGCGAAGGCGTCGATGCGCGCGACCCACGCGGCCTGCAAGGCGATCGCCGGCCAGGCCGACCGGCTGACCAGCCCGAAGCCGCTGCGGACGGCGCTCGGCGCCCAGATGTTCGCGAAGCCGTGGGCGGTCCCGGCCGAGGACCTGGCGGGCCTCGTCCGCGGCGTGGCGCACAGCCCGGGGACGATTCCGGTGATGCGGGCGACCTTCGGGGCCGAGATCCGCGGTGGGGCGACCTCGACGCCGCTGACGATCGCCTGGGGCCAGCGCGACGCCCTGCTGCTGCCCCGCCAGGGGCCGCGGGCGATCGAGCGGCTGCCGTTCGCGCGCCTGGCGCCGCTGCCCGGCTGCGGTCACGTCCCGCTGTGGGACGACCCCGAGCGGGTCACGGCCGCGATCCTCGACGGCACCGCGGCCGGCTGAGCGCCCTGGCGCGGCCGCGCTAGGCGGCCGCGGGCGCCGCCGAGGCGGCGCGCGGGGCGGGCAGCAGGGCCGCCGCGACGACCACCATCGCGAAGGCGACGGTCTGGAGCACGATGCCGACGGTGTTGTTCGCCATCGGGTCGCCGAAGACGACGAGCCCGCCGAGGATGCCGACGACGTTGGCGCCGGTGGCGGTGATCGCGATCACCTCGACCGCCCCGCCCTCCTGGAGCGAGCGAGCCGAGATGTAGTAGGCGAGGATCGAGGCCGAGATCGCGACCAGCACCCACGGGGTGAGGATCGTCCCGCCGGCCGCGAGGACGCCGGTGGTGGCCTTGACGGCGACGTTGCAGACGCCGAACAGGACGCCGGCCGCCGCGCCCAGCAGCGGGCCGCGCATGTGCGCGCCGCGCTGGTGGTGGCCGCCCGCGATCAGCAGGATCCCGACCGTCAGCAGACCGCCCTCGAACGCGGCCAGCGCGGCGACCCGGAAGGTCGCGTGGGCGTTGGTGACCGCCGGCATCGCGACGACCAGCAGCGCCAGGCCGACGCCGGTCAGGATCAGGCCGGCCCACTGCCGGCGGCCGACCGAGATCCCGAAGACCCGGTCGGCGAGCACCGCGACCAGCACGATCCCGCCGGCCAGCACCACCTGCACGACCGACATCGGCGCGACCGAGATCGCCGCCGTGTGGAGCGCCCAGCCGACGCCGCCGATGATCATCCCGGCAGCGAACCAGCGCGACTTCCAGAGCGCCAGCCCGGTGCGGATCGGGTGGCGCGCGTCGACCACGGGGGCCTCGTTGGCCCCCCGGTGCTTGTAGAGGAAGCCCAGGTTCGCGGCGAGCGCGCTGAGCAGTGCGAGGACGATTCCGAGCTGGAGCATTGGGTAGGCGTGATCACCGGGCGCTTCCGCCACGTGGTTGGGGCGGCGGAGGTCCGGGATCTGACCGGGGAGTCGCCAGAACGTACAGACCCCGCCTAAAGGAGTTACCCATCTCTGCGTAAGTTCGTCCGTTCGGGGGTTGATCCTGTACGTCTGGACGCTCGGCGTGGACGGACGTTGGCCGTTCGGAGCCCCCACGAGCCCCCGCGGGCGACGAGACTTCCGGGTTCGATCGACCGTCGCCGAACGCTCCCGTGGATGGGGCCGACGGACGGATGGCGGGACGGTGATCGCCCCCGAACGCGCGACGCCCCGGCCGATGGGGCCGGGGCGTCGTGTTCGCCAGCGGATGCGCGCTCCGTCGCCGGAGCGCGGCGGGGCTCAGCCGCGCGGGTCCTCGCGCGGGACGTCGAGCTCGATCAGCTCGTCGGCGAGGTCGCCCGAGGCGCCGCCCAGCTGCTCCAGGTCCCGCAGGTCCTGGCTGAGCTCGTCGCCGTAGGGCTGACCGGCCTCGAGGTCGAGGTCGCCGAGCAGCTCGTCGCCCTCGAGCAGGGCCACGTCGCCGGCGTGCGGCAGCGGCTCGGTCGGCTCGATCTCGATCCGGCGGTAGTGACGGAGACCCGTCGCCGCCGGGATCAGCTTGCCGATGATGACGTTCTCCTTCAGGCCCAGCAGGTCGTCCCGCTTGCCCTCCAGCGCCGCGTCGGTCAGGACCTTCGTGGTCTCCTGGAAGGAGGCCGCCGAGAGGAACGAGTCGGTGTTCAGCGACGCCTTGGTGATGCCGAGGATGACCTCCTCGAAGGTCGCCGTCTCACCGCCGTCGGCCTCGACCTGCTCGTTGACGCGGAAGAACTCGTTCCGGTCCACGAACTGCCCCGGGAGGAAGTCCGTGTCGCCCTTCTGCTCCACGCGGATGCGCTTGAGCATCTGGCGCACGATCAGCTCGATGTGCTTGTCGTTGATGTCGACGCCCTGCGACTTGTAGACCGCCTGGACCTCCTTGACCAGGTACTGCTCGGTCGCGGTCCGGCCCTGCAGCGCCAGCAGCTCGTGCGGGTACAGCGAGCCCTCGTTGAGCTGCTCGCCGACCTTGACCTTCTGGCCCTCCTCGACGAACAGGCGGGTGCGGCGCGGGAACGTGTAGCGGTGCTCGTCGCCGGCGGCGTCGGTGATGACGACCGTCAGCGCCTTGTCGGTGCTCTCGACCCCGACCGTGCCGTCGTGCTCGGCGATCTTCGCCAGGCCCTTCGGCTTGCGGGCCTCGAACAGCTCCACGACGCGCGGCAGGCCGTGCGTGATGTCCGCGCCGGCGACGCCGCCGGTGTGGAACGTGCGCATGGTCAGCTGGGTGCCCGGCTCGCCGATCGACTGCGCGGCGACGATGCCGACCGCGTCGCCGATCTCGGCGACCTGGCCGGTCGCCATCGAGCGGCCGTAGCAGGCCTGGCAGATCCCGGTCAGGGCCAGGCACTTGCCGACCGACCGGACGTGGATCTGCGGGTTCTCGCTCGCGTCGAGCTGGACCAGCGCCTCGACCCGGACGTTGTCGATCTCCTCGCCGGCGGGGATCAGCGTCTCGCCCCCGACGACGATGTCCTCGACGGCCACGCGGCCGGCCAGGTTCGGGTTCAGGTCGCCGGTCTCGTTGTAGACCGGCAGCTTGATGCCCTCGGTGGCGCCGCAGTCCGGCTCGCGGATGATGACGTCCTGCGACACGTCCACCAGGCGCCGGGTGAGGTACCCGGAGTCGGCGGTGCGCAGCGCGGTGTCGGCCAGGCCCTTGCGGGCGCCGTGGGTCGAGATGAAGTACTCGAGGACGTCGAGCCCCTCCATGAAGTTGGCCTTGATCGGCCGCTCGATGATCTCGCCCTTCGGGTTCGACATCAGGCCGCGCATGCCGGCCAGCTGGCGGATCTGCTTGAGCGACCCTCGGGCCCCGGAGTTGGCCATCATGTAGATGGGGTTCCGGGAGTCGAAGTGCGCCTCCATGGCGTTGGCGACTTCCTCCGTCGCCTCGTTCCACTTGTTCACGACCAGCTCGTGACGCTCCTGATCGGTGATCAGGCCGTCGTCGTACTGCTCCTGGATGCCGGCGACGACGCCCTCGTACTTCTTGAGGATCTCGCCCTTGCTCGGCGGGATGACGACGTCGTTCTTCGAGACCGTCACGCCGGCGCGGGTGGCGAACTCGAAGCCCAGGTCCTTGAACGCGTCGAGGACCAGCGAGATCGTCGACGGGCCGTAGATCTGGACCAGCTGGTCGATGAACCGCTGGGTGTCCTTCTTCTTCATCGACTGGTTGATGAAGACGTAGGACGACGGGTCGAACTCCTCGCCGAGGGTCTCCTGCAGCGCGCGCTCGATGCGCTCGTTGTAGATGACCCGCCCGAGGGTGGTCAGGACCGGCTCGCGGCCGGTCGCCCGGAACTCGACCAGGTCGTGGAGCTTGGCGCCCGCGTGCTGGTCGGCCAGGGTCGCCTCGGCGGCGGTCCGGAAGACGCGCGGCTTGGGCTCGTCCTTCGGCCAGGTGCCGTCGTAGAGGGTCTTGTGCTTCTCCGCCAGCACCTCGGGCTCCGGCCCGAGCGTGACGTAGTAGCCGCCGATGACCATGTCCTGCGACGGGGTCGCCAGCGGCGCGCCGTTGGCCGGCGAGAGGATGTTGTTCGACGACAGCATCAGCAGCCGCGCCTCGGCCTGGGCCTCGGCGGACAGCGGCACGTGGACGGCCATCTGGTCGCCGTCGAAGTCGGCGTTGAAGGCCGAGCAGACGAGCGGGTGGACCTGGATCGCCTTGCCCTCGACCAGCTTCGGCTCGAACGCCTGGATGCCGAGGCGGTGCAGCGTCGGCGCGCGGTTGAGCAGCACCGGGTGCTCCTGGATGACCTGCTCCAGGACGTCCCAGACCTCCTCGCGCGACTCGTCGACGAGGCGCTTGGCGGCCTTGATGTTCTGCGCGTCCTTGCGCTCGACGAGCTGGGCCATGATGAACGGCTTGAACAGCTCCAGCGCCATCAGCTTCGGCAGACCGCACTGGTGCAGCCGCAGCGACGGACCGGACACGATCACCGAGCGGCCGGAGTAGTCGACGCGCTTGCCGAGCAGGTTCTGGCGGAACCGGCCCTGCTTGCCCTTGAGCATGTCGCTCAGGGACTTCAGCGGACGGTTGCCGGGGCCCGTGACCGGGCGACCGCGACGGCCGTTGTCGAACAGCGCGTCGACGGACTCCTGCAGCATCCGCTTCTCGTTGTTGACGATGATCTCGGGAGCACCGAGATCGAGCAGGCGCTTGAGGCGGTTGTTGCGGTTGATGACGCGGCGGTAGAGGTCGTTGAGGTCGGAGGTCGCGAAGCGGCCACCGTCCAGCTGGACCATCGGGCGCAGGTCCGGCGGGATCACCGGGACCGCGTCCAGCACCATCATCTCGGGCTTGTTGACCTGCGAGTAGTACGGCGCGTTCTCGGGGTCGTAGAACGCCGACAGCACCTTCAGGCGCTTGACGCCGCGCTGCTGCTTCTGGCCCTTGCCGTTCTTGACGAGGTCCTCGAGGTCCTCGCGCTCGTGCTTGAGGCAGATGCCCGGCTGGTCGCGGACGTCGATGTCGACGCCGGCGAGCCGCTCGGCGTCCGGGTCGCGACGCGGGGCCTCGCGGTCGTACTCCGGCTTCAGCAGCATCAGCTCGCGGATGTGCTCCGCGCCCATGCCGCCGCCGAAGTACTCGCCGTAGCCGTACGGCGAGCCGAAGCGCATCTTCAGCTCGCGGAAGAACGTCTCGTCGGCGATGACGGTCTTCGGGACGAAGTCGTCCTTCTCGATCGCCTTGTCGGTGAACGCCTTCAGCGGCCAGTCCTCGCCCTCGGCGGGCGGGTCGTCGGACGGCTCCTCCTTGTTGGCGAAGAGCTTCCAGACCTCGCGCAGGCGGGCACGCGACTCCTCGTAGTGCGCGCGGAGATCCTCGATCTCCGACGTCAGCTGCTTCTTGGTGTCGTTGGTGTGCTTCTTGCGCTCGTCGTCCGTCAGCTTGCCGACGACGATGTCGAGCGACTCCGCCCACAGGTAGTCGTCGTCCGTGAAGGACTCCTGCGAGCCGTCCTGGAGGTACTGCAGGCGCGCGTCGAGCGACTTCTGCAGCCCCTCGAGCTCGTCCTTCTCCATCGCGGCGGCCTGGTCGAGGTCCTCCTGGACCTGCGCCTCGAGCTCGGGCAGGTCGCGCCAACGAGCCTCCTGGTCGACCCAGGTGATGATCGAGGCCGCGAAGTAGAGGATCTTCTCGAGCTCCTTGGGAGCCATGTCGAGCAGGTACCCGATGCGGCTCGGGACGCCCTTGAAGAACCAGATGTGACTGACCGGCGCGGCGAGGTCGATGTGCCCCATCCGCTCACGGCGGACCTTGGAGCGCGTGACCTCGACGCCGCACTTCTCGCAGATGATGCCCTTGTAGCGGACGCGCTTGTACTTGCCGCAGTAGCACTCCCAGTCCTTGGTCGGACCGAAGATGCGCTCGCAGAAGAGGCCGTCGCGCTCGGGGCGGAGCGTGCGGTAGTTGATGGTCTCCGGCTTCAGGACCTCGCCGGAGCTCCAGGAACGGATCTGCTTGGAGGAGGCGAGGCCGATCTCGATGGCGTCGAAGGTGTTGATGTCGTGCACGGGGTAGTGATCCCTGTTCGTGTGCTTGGCGGGGCGTGGGGGTCGGCGGACGGCGCCCGAGGGCGCCGCGGGCCGTCCTACGCCTCGTCCTCCTCGACGGGGGCGGCGGCGGTGGGCTCCGCATCCCCGGTCTCGTCCAGCAGGTCGACGGGCGTCTCGCCCGCGGCCGCCGGGTCGTCGTCGACGGCGACGTCGCCGTCGGTCTCCTCGCCGCTCTCGTCGGCGGCCGGCTCGTCGCCGAGGTCGGCGCGGACGCCGCCCAGGTCGATGCCGAGCTCCTCGGCCGCGCGCAGCAGCTCGTCCTCGTCGTCCACGGCGGAGGCGGCGCCCTCGTCGTGGATCTCGCGGACGTCGAGCGACAGCGCCTGCATCTCCTTCAGGAGCACCTTGAAGGACTCCGGGACGCTCGGCTCGGCGATGTTCTCGCCCTTGACGATCGCCTCGTAGGCCTTCACACGCCCGACGGTGTCGTCGGACTTGATGGTGAGCATCTCCTGCAGCGTGTAGGCCGCGCCGTACGCCTCGAGCGCCCAGACCTCCATCTCGCCGAACCGCTGGCCGCCGAACTGCGCCTTGCCGCCCAGCGGCTGCTGGGTGACGAGCGAGTACGGGCCGGTGGCACGCGCGTGGATCTTGTCGTCCACGAGGTGGTGCAGCTTGAGGATGTACATGTAGCCGACGGTGATCTGCGCGTCGAACGGCTGACCGGTGCGCCCGTTGTAGAGCGTGAACTTGCCGCTCGCCTGGGTGCCGGCCGGACGCGACTTGTCGACGTCCATGTTGATCTGGCCGCCGTTGGCGGTGTGGTTGTCCTGCCACTTGACCAGGGCCTCGTCGACCTGCGCCACCGTGGCGCCGTCGAAGACCGGGGTCGAGACGTAGACGCCGCCGTTGCGGTTGCCCTCGCGCTGATCCCAGGCCTCGGTGCCGTCCGGGTACCAGCCCTGCGCGGCGGCCCACCCGAGGTGGATCTCCAGCACCTGGCCGACGTTCATGCGCGACGGCACGCCCAGCGGGTTGAGGATCACGTCGACCGGGGTGCCGTCCTCCAGGAACGGCATGTCCTCGATGTCGACGATCTTCGAGATGACGCCCTTGTTGCCGTGGCGCCCGGCGAGCTTGTCGCCCTCGGAGATCTTGCGCTTCTTCGCGACGAAGACGCGCACGAGCTCGTTGACGCCCGGGGGCAGGTCGTCGCCGTCGTCCTTGTGGAAGGTCTTGACGTCGATCACGACGCCGCCCTCGCCGTGCGGGACCTTGAGCGAGGTGTCGCGGACCTCGCGCGCCTTCTCCTTGAAGATCGCGCGGATCAGCTTCTCCTCGGCGGTCAGCTCGGTCTCGCCCTTCGGCGTGACCTTGCCGACCAGCAGGTCGCCGGAGCCGACCTCGGCGCCGATCCGGACGATGCCGCGGTCGTCGAGGTTGCGCAGCGACTCCTCGGCGCGGTTCGGGATGTCGCGGGTGATCTCCTCGTCGCCGAGCTTCGTCTGGCGGGCGTCGATCTCGTACTCCTCGATGTGGATCGAGGTGAGCTCGTCGTCGCTGACGAGGCGCCGGCTGAGGATGATCGCGTCCTCGAAGTTGTAGCCCTCCCAGGACATGAAGGCGACCATCAGGTTCTTGCCGAGGGCCATCTCGCCCATCGACGTCGAGGACCCGTCGGCCAGCACCTGGCCGGCCAGCACCGGCTGGCCGCGCTTCACCAGCGGGCGCTGGTGGATCAGGGTGCCCTGGTTGGAGCGCTCGAACTTCTCGAGGTGGTGCTCGTCCTTGCCCTCGGCGTGGTCGACGACGATCCGGTTGCCGTCGACGTAGCTGACGGTGCCGTCGTGCTTGGCGATCACGACGTCGCCGGAGTCCTGCGCGGCGCGGGCCTCCATGCCGGTGCCGATCCGCGGGGCGTCCGTCTTCAGCAGCGGCACCGCCTGCCGCTGCATGTTCGAGCCCATCAGCGCGCGGTTGGCGTCGTCGTGCTCGAGGAACGGGATCATCGCCGTGGCGACGGACCAGATCTGCTGCGGCGAGACGTCCATCAGCGTGACCTCGTCACGCGGGACGACGACGTACTTGCCGGCCTGGGTGCGGCAGAGGACCTCGTCCTCGACCAGGCGACCGTCCGCGTCGAGCGGCGCGTCGGCCTGGGCCGCGAGGTTCTCCTCCTCCTGCGTGGCGTCCAGGTGGACGACCTCGCCGGTGACCTTGCCGCCCGAGACGACCCGGTAGGGGGTGGTGACGAAGCCGTGCTCCGAGACCTGCGCGTAGCTCGACAGCGACCCGATCAGGCCGATGTTCGGGCCCTCCGGGGTCTCGATCGGGCACATCCGGCCGTAGTGGGTCGGGTGGACGTCGCGGACCTCGATCGGTGCCCGCTCGCGGGTCAGGCCGCCGGCGCCCAGGGCCGACAGGCGCCGCCGGTGGGTCAGGCCCGCCAGCGAGTTGTTCTGGTCCATGAACTGCGAGAGCTGCGAGGAGCCGAAGAACTCCTTGAGCGCCGCGGAGACCGGGCGGATGTTGACGATCGACTGCGGGGTGATCGTGTCCTCGTCCTCGGTGGTGAGGCGCTCGCGGACGACGCGCTCCATCCGGTAGAGGCCGACGCGGAAGGCGTCCTGGATCAGCTCGCCGACCGTGCGCAGGCGGCGGTTGCCGAAGTGCTCGTACTCGTCGAGGAGGTCGGCGACGGGCTCGCGCGGCATGGCCGAGGCCTCGGCCGCGTAGTCCTTGATCTCGATCTCCTCGTCCTCGGGGATGCCGAGCTCGCGCGGGAGGGCGACCAGCTCACGGATCAGCTGGTAGATGTCCTCGGGCGTGAGGTGGCGCGTCTCGAGGTCGATGTCGAGCTTCAGCCGCGAGTTCAGCTTGTAGCGGCCGACGCGGGTGAGGTCGTAGCGCTTGGGGTCGAAGAACAGCGTCTGCAGCAGGGCGTACGCGGCGTCGACCGTCGGGGGCTCGCCGGGGCGCTGCTTCTTGAACAGCTCGACGAGCGCGCCCTTCTTGGTGCGCGTCTGCTCGGTGTCGGTGAGCAGGGTGTTGCGGATGTAGGCGGAGCCGTTGAACCGCTCCAGCAGCGTCGCGTCGAGGGCGTCGACGTCGGCGTCGGTCTCCTCGTGCTCGGAGTCGAGCTCGGGGTTGTACTCCATCGCCCGCAGCAGGACGGTGACCGGCAGCTTGCGCTTGCGGTCGATGCGGACGAAGACCTTGCCCTTCTTGTCGATCTCGAGCTCGAGCCACGAGCCGCGAGCCGGCATCAGGTTCGCGACGAAGACCTGCTTCTCGCGATCCTTCGGCTCCATCAGGTAGGCGCCCGGCGAACGGACCAGCTGCGTCACGACGACGCGCTCGGTGCCGTTGACGATGAACGTGCCCCGCTCGGTCATCCACGGGAAGTCGCCCATGAAGACGGACTGCTCGCGGATCTCGCCCGTCTCGCGGTTGACGAAGGCGACCTCGACGGAGAGCGGCCGCGAGTAGGTCTGGCCCTTCTCCTTGCACTCGGCGAGGGAGTGCGTCTCCTCGCCGAACTCCAGCTCCCCGAACTCGACGGCGAGGTTGCCGGTGTAGTCCTCGATCGGCGAGATGTCATCGATCGTCTCGCGGAGGCCCCCCTTCTCCGGATCCACGAGCCAGTCGAACGACCGACGCTGGATGTCGATGAGGTTGGGGACGTCGAGAACCTGCTCGAGACGCGCGAACGTGCGGCGCGTGCGCAGGGCGTTGACCGTGGACAAGGCGGGCGACTCCTCGGAGGGTCTGGGTGTCTGGGCGAGGATTCGCGCTCGGCGGGCAGACGAGCGCGAACGTCAAAACTAGCACACGGGACTAGAGACCCCCGTGCGAGGGTGGTCGACGCTCACGGACCCCGTCCGCAGACCCGCGTATGTGGCGCGGGATCCGTAAGGAGGACGGCTGCGACTATCGGTCGACGCGGTCGATTGTACCGGCGCGAGCCCGATCGCGCACGCGGGGCTGGATCGGCGTGATGGCGGGCGGTTTCGGGGGTCGGCGGTCGCTGGGTGGGCAGCGGACGGTTGGGGCGTCGGTGGGCTCGTCGTGGGGTGGTTGTCAGGTGGCGGGCGTCGAGCGGCTCGGCGGGGTCTGGGGGTATCGGGCGCGCTGCCGCTTGGGCGTGGTCGGTGGCGACGGCGAGGGTGGCTCGGCGGTGATGGTCTGCCGGCCGCTCGCGCTGGGCATTGACGGGGCTGGGCCGGAGTCGGTGATCGGGCCAACCGCGACGTTGGCCCGGAGCCGAACTGCTGGCCAGCCGACGGTGCAGTGCCCTAGATCGTCGTCTCGTCGCGCCCCAGAGCCCCAACCGACGATTGCACGGCTATGACGCGCCGAATCGTCGTCTCGTCGCGCGGAGGGGGACGACATGGCGATCGGCCGCCCTCGTCGCACCGATCGCAGCTCGGCCACGGCGGGAAGACCACCAGCCATCCGGTGCGGGACAACGACGCCGCTCGCCCGACCCCGGCGCCAGCCCCACCCTCGTCAATGCCCAGCGGCAGCGGCCGGCAGACCGCCACGGCCGAGCCGCTCCCGCCGCCACCACCGACCACGCCCAAGCGGCAGCGGACCGAGACCCCCAGACCCCGCCGAGCCGCTCGACGCCCGCCGCCCGGCAACCGGCCCACGACGAGCCCGCCGACGCCGCAGCCACGCGAGCCACCCGCCACCCGGCCACCGCCCGGCCGCCGAGCCCGCCGCGGCCCAACCGATCGAGCCGCCCACCACCGAGCCCGTCCCCCGCCCCGCCCCGCCAAGCGACTCGAGGCACCGCCGCCGAGCCACCGCCCGCCGCCCGACCCGCCGCGCCGACCGGCTCTGATCCCCTCTCCCCCCACCCCTCCAACGCGAACGGGGCGGTCCGATGGACCGCCCCGTGGCGAACGGCGCCGCTCGGCGGCACCGGAGGTCGGGCAGCGGACGCTGCCGTCGCGCTACTTGAGCGTGACGGTGGCGCCAGCCTCCTCGAGCTCGGCCTTCAGCTTCTCGGCCTCGTCCTTCTCGACGCCCTCCTTGACGGGGCCCGGGGCCTCGTCGACGACCGCCTTGGCCTCCTTCAGGCCCAGGCCGGTGGCGGCGCGGACGACCTTGATGACGCCGATCTTCTTGTCGCCGGCGGACTCGAGGATCACGTCGAACGAGGACTGCTCCTCGGCGGCGGCAGCCTCGCCACCGCCACCGCCGGCGGCCGGGGCGGCCGCGGCGACGGCGGTCGCCGACACGCCGAACTCCTCTTCGAGCGCCTTGATGCGCTCAGCCAGCTCGAGCACCGAGATGCTCTTGAGCTCGTCGATCCACTCCTGCGTGGTAGCCATGTCTGTTCTCCTGTGTGCGATTCGGGTGGGTCTAGCGGGTTGCGACGGAACTACGCCGACGCACCCGACTCGTCTGCTGCTGCAGTGTCTTCGGCGGAAGCCTCGGCCTCGCCGTCCTGAGCCTCGGCGGCCGGAGCCTCCTCAGCGGCGGGCTCCTCGGCCGGAGCCTCGTCGGTGGCAGCCTCGGCGGCGGGAGCCTCCTCGGCGGCCGGAGCCGCGGCGGGCGCGTCGCCCGCCGGGATCTCGCCCGACTGCTTCTTCTCCTGGACCTGGCCGAGCGCGATGGCGAGGCCACCGAGCAGGCCGCCCAGGCCACGTGCCAGGCCGGTCAGCGGGGCGGCCACGATGCCGACCAGCTGGCCGTAGAGGACGTCGCGCGACGGGAGCTTGGCGATCGCCTTGATCTCGTCGACGGCGAGCTGCTTGCCGTCCAGGACGCCGCCCTTGAACGCGGGCAGGTCGCCGTTGTCCTTGGCGAAGGTGGTGAGGGCCTTGGCGGCCGCGGCGACATCGCCCTTCACGTACGTGAGGGCCGTCGGGCCGGCGAGGAACTCGCGCAGCGGCTCGGCGGACTCGCCGACGTCGCTGATCGCGCGGCCGGTCAGCGTGTTCTTCGCGACCGTGAGGCTGGCGTCGACATCGCGCAGCTGCGCGCGCAGCTCGCCGGCCTGGGTGACCGTGAGTCCGCGGTAGTCGACGACGATGACCGCCTCGGACTCCTTGATGTTCTCGGCGATCTCGGCGATCGCCGCTGTCTTCTCTTCGCGGTTCATGGGCCTCCTGTCTCGGGCTTCCAGCCGTCGGGTGACGGCCAGCCGAGGGTCTTCGGGGGCGCAGGAAGGGTGTGAGGGGCTGCCTAGGCGGCGGCCGGCACACCCTCCTCGGCGCTGTCGCGGACCCGCGACTGGTCGATCTTCACGCCGGGGCCCATGGTCGAAGCCACGGTCACCGAGCGGATGTAGCGGCCCTTGGCCGCGGACGGCCGGGCACGGTTGATCTCGTCGAGGACAGCGGCGAGGTTCTCGACCAGCTGCTCGGCGGGGAAGGACGTCTTGCCGATCGTCAGGTGGACGATCGCGGTGCGGTCGGTGCGGTACTC
Organism: Patulibacter medicamentivorans; assembly: GCF_000240225.1. GTDB lineage: Bacteria > Actinomycetota > Thermoleophilia > Solirubrobacterales > Solirubrobacteraceae > Patulibacter > Patulibacter medicamentivorans. The sequence continues at coordinate 11,853 of NZ_AGUD01000321.1, read as the reverse complement.
GACCTTGCCGGCCTTCGACTCCTCGACGGCCTTCGCGACGTCCATCGTCACGGTGCCGACCTTCGGGTTCGGCATCTTGCCCGACGGACCGAGGATCCGACCCAGGCGACCGACGAGCGGCATCTGGTCGGGCGTCGCGATGACGATGTCGAAGTCGTTGAAGCCCTCTTCGATCTTCTTCGCCAGGTCGTCGGTGCCGACGATGTCGGCGCCCGCGGCCTCGGCCTCGGCGGCCTTCGGACCGGCGGCGAAGACGGCGATCGTGACCGACTTGCCGAGACCGTGCGGCAGCGCGATCGTGCCGCGCAGCTGCTCGTCCGCGTGGCGGACGTTGAGGCCGGTGCGGATGTGGACCTCGACCGACTCGTCGAAGCTGGCGCGGGAGACCTGCTTGACCAGCGCCAGCGCCTCGGGAGCGGCGTACTCGCGCGAGCGATCGACCTTCGCCTTGGCGGCGACGAACTTGCGGCCGTGCTTCGTGCTCATCAGGCCTCCACCTCCACGCCCATCGAGCGGGCGGTGCCGGCGATGATCTTCACCGCGGCGTCGACGTCGTTGGCGTTCAGGTCGGCGAGCTTCTTCTCGGCGATCTGGCGCACCTGGTCGGCCGACAGCGTGCCGACCTTCGTCTTGTGCGGCTCGCCCGACCCGCTCTTCAGGTTCAGCGCCTGCTTGATGAGGATCGCTGCCGGCGGCGTCTTGGTGACGAACGTGAACGAGCGGTCCTCGTAGACCGTGATGACGACAGGGATCACGGTGCCGGCGTCCTGCTGCGTCTGGGCGTTGAACGCCTTGCAGAACTCCATGATGTTGATCCCGTGCTGACCGAGCGCAGGGCCGACCGGCGGGGCCGGAGAGGCCTGTCCGCCGAGGGCCTGCAGCTTGATCTGGGTCAAGACCTTCTTCGCCATCTCAGATCTTCTTCACTTGATCGAAGCCCACCTCGACCGGGGTCTCCCGGCCGAAGATGGACACAAGAACCTTGAGCTTGCCGGCGTCCGGGGAGACCTCTGCGATCTCGCCCGAGAAGTCGGAAAGCGGGCCGGCGACGACCTTGACGGACTCGCCGACCGAGAACTGTGCGCGCGCCTGCGCCTTGGTGGGCTGCTGAGCGCGCTTGAGGAGACGGTCGATCTCCTCCTGGGTGAGCGGGATCGGCTCATCGCCGGCCCCGACGAACCCGGTGACGCCGGGCGTGCCCTTGACGAGCTGCCACGAATCGTCGTTGAGGTCCATCTGCACGAGCACGTACCCGGGCATCGTCCGCTTCTCGGACGTCACCTTCTGGTTGTCCTTGACCTCGGTGACCGTTTCGGTGGGCACCACGATCTGGCGGACGGCACGCCGCTGCCCGAGGGACACCAGACGGTGCTCGAGCTTCTGCTTCACCTTGGCCTCGTGGCCAGAGAAGGTATTTACGACGTACCAGCGATACATGTGCGTGAAGTGGGTGCGCGAACGGCCGGGTAGGAGACGGGGCGTGGTGCTCGGAGTCCGGAGCGGGCTCAGATGATCAGGTCGACGATGCGGGACGCGAGAGCGTCGACGCCACCGAGGAACAGACCGGCCAGCAGGACGAACACGATCACGACACCAGTGCCCTGAGCGACCTGCGTGCGGTCCGGCCAGCGGACGCGCTGCAGCTCCGCCCAGGACGCACGGAGGAACCCTGGGAAGCGCGCGATGCCCCCGCGGGTGGCGGGGACGTCGGCCGCCGCGGCCGGGACCGAGGCCCCGGCCGTCGCGGGCTGGCCGCTCCCCTTCGGGGTAGCGGACAGGCGCGGGCGCTCTTCGTCGTGTTCCTCGGCGGCCATGACGGCTGTCGTCTCTTCGGGCGGCTGATGCCGCTACCGAGTCTCCTTGTGGGAGGTATGCGTCCGGCACCATCGGCAGTACTTGCTGATGGTCAGCCGATCCGGCGTATTGCGCTTGTTCTTCTTCGTCTGATAGTTGCGGCGCTTGCACTCCTCACAGGCGAGGGTGACAGCGACGCGGACATCTCCGCGGGCCATTCGGGCTCCCGTACGTCGATGCGGTCAAGTTCTCCGTGTCGGGCCGCGGAGACGACCCGACAAGACGGACCCACCCCTGGGCAGGTCCGGCGAGGGAGAGTAGCGGAAACGCCCCCAGCGGCGCGGTGCGGCCGGCGGGGGCCGATCTACGCGCGCGGGCTGGTCTGCGGATCGAGCCGGGTCATGGTGACACGGGCCTCCGGCTCGGCCTTCGCCTGGCCGCGGTAGACGCCCCGGATCGGCGGCACGTCGCGGTAGGAGCGTCCGTGGCCGATCTTGACGTGGGTGGCCCCGGCGAGCACGCCGTTGGTCGGGTCGCTGCCGACCCAGACCGGCTCGTCGCGGGCTCCGAGGCCCGGCAGCAGCGCCTCGACCCAGGCGTGGGTCGCGACCTCCATCGAGTCGTCGCCGCCGTCGGGCGAGCGAGCCCAGAGGTAGCCGGAGACGTAGCGGGCGGCGATCCCGTGCGCCCGCAGCAGGACGACGGCGAGGTGGGCGAAGTCCTGGCAGACCCCGGCCCCGCTGTCGAGGAACTCCTCGATCGTCGAGCCGACGAAGGTCGCGGTCGGGTCGTAGACGAAGCGGTCGCGCAGCAGCTCGGTGGTCAGCCGGACGGTCGCCAGCGGCGAGGTCGCCCGCGTCACCTCGACCAGGTCGGCGGTCCGCTCGGGCGGCGGCTCCTGGCCGGTCGGCAGCACGAACTCGCCGGCGGCGATGTCGTAGGCGGGGCTCCGCAGCGCGCTCCAGGGGGCCTCCGGCGGGGGATCCGGGTCGCTGGTGGTGACGCGGGCGCGGACGTCGATCGTCAGGTGGTCGTGGGGCCGGTCGATCCCGAACTCGACGACCTCGGCCCCGAAGTAGTCGACGTAGCGGTGCAGCCGCGTCTCGGGGTCGGTGCGGACGTGGAACTCGTCGCAGCGCTGCAGCGAGGTCGTCGCAGGGCGTGCCCGGATCGCGTTGAGGTTGTCCACGACCTCGCCGTCGTAGCGGTACTGCGTGACGTACTCGATGCCGAAGTGCACGGTCAGATGGTCCCGGTCGCGGCGGTCGTCACGGCATTCACGAGACGCTGAAGGCCACGGGCCGCAGGGCCCCGGCGAAGTAGCGGTCGGAGACGTCGCGGTCGACCGCGTCGAGCTCGTCCTGGAGGGTCACGCACTGCTCCAGCAGCACGCTGCGGTCGGCCGACTCGAGGCTCCGGCGGTGGAAGTCGAGGTCGGCGGTCAGTCGCGAGAGCCGCAGCACCGGCGGGCTCGAGCGCGAGGCGACGTCGGCCCGGTCGATCGCGTCGTGGACCGCGGCGACGTGCGCGGCGACCGAGTTCGGGTAGTCGCGCTCGAAGAGCAGGAAGCGGGCCACGTGGGGCGTGTCGGGCGGCCCCGACGGCGAGCGCCGGAACGCCTGCTCGCCGCCGACCGCCCGCAGCAGCGCGTGCGCCTGGCCGTCGATGTCGCCGCCGTCGGGCGAGGAGGCGGTCGCGATCGCCGGCAGCGCGACCCGCAGCATCCGCAGCAGCACGCTGGCGCCCTCGAGCCGCTCGCCGGCGGCCAGGAAGGCGCTGGCCTCGTCCCGCAGCATCGTGCCGCCCATCAGGCCCCAGAACAGGGTGCAACGCTCGCGGACCACCCGGAAGGCCCCGGAGGGATCGAGCAGCAGGCCGTCGGGGGTGACCGCCAGCAGCTCCAGCGAGAGGGTGTTGATCGCCTCCCACATGTCCTGCGGCACGACGTCGCGCAGGGTCCGGGCGCTCTCGCGGGCGCGGCGCACGCAGGCGACCACCGAGGCATCGCGCTGGGGGTCGAGCATCAGGCCCTGCAGCGCCTCGTCGGCGTCGACCCGGCGGCCGTCCCAGTCGGCGCCCATGATCGCCATCACCGGGCCCCACGAGAGGTTGACGCCGACCGGGTCGTCCGGCCGCCCCTGGAGGTCGGCCGCGAAGACGCCCTCGAGCATCCGCGCGGTGTGGTCGGCGCGGGCGACGTAGCGCCCCAGCCAGTACAGCTCGTGGCCGATCCGGGCCAGCATCAGCGCGGCTCCGGTGGGTCGGTCGGGGTCGGGGTCGGGGTCGGCGGATCGGCCGCGGCCACCGCCTGCTGCTGCTGCTGCGACTGCCCGACCCACGAGCCGCCCCAGCGGACCTCCGGCAGCGCCGCCAGCAGCCGCTCGCCCTGGACCGCCGCGTGCTCGGGCTCCGGCGTCCGGTCGGAGCGGTCGTCCTCGAGCACCCAGGTGTCCTTCGACCCGCCCCCGCGCGAGCTGTTGACGACCATCGACCCGGGCTCCATCGCGACCCGCGTCAGCCCGCCCGGGATCACCCGGATCGACTCGCCGAAGACCGCGAACGGCCGCAGGTCGACGTGCCGCGGCGAGAGCCGGCCGTCGGCCTCGACCGTCGGCACGGTCGACAGCCGCACGACCTCCTGGGCGATGTAGCCGCCAGGGTTCGCGAGCACCGCGCGGCGGGCCTCGGCCAGCTCGGCGGCGGTCGCGTGCGGGCCGATCACCACCCCCTTGCCGCCGGACTCGCCGGTCGGCTTGACCACCAGCTCGTCGAGCCGCCCGAGGACGTCGGCCAGCATGTCGGGGTCCTCCAGCCGGTAGGTCGGGACGTTCTGGAGGATCGGCTCCTCCCCCAGGTAGAAGCGGATCATGTCCGGCACGTAGGGGTAGACGGCCTTGTCGTCGGCGACGCCGGTGCCGAAGGCGTTGGCGATCGCGACCGTCCCGGCGCGGTAGGCCCGGACCAGCCCGGGAACGCCGATCACCGAGTCGGAGCGGAAGTCGAGCGGGTCGCAGAAGTCGTCGTCGAGCCGGCGGTAGATCGCGTGGACCCGCTCCAGGCCGCGGGTGGTCCGCATGTAGCAGACGTCCCCGCGCACGACCAGGTCGGAGGCCTGGACCAGCTCGACTCCCATCTGGTGGGCCAGGAACGCGTGCTCGAAGTAGGCCGGGTTGAGCGGACCGGGGGTCCAGACGACGACGGTCGCCTCGTCGTCGTCGGCCGGGGCGACCGCCCGCAGCGCCTCGACCAGGACCTGCGGGTAGTGGTCGACCGGGCGCACCCGGTAGCCGCTGAAGAGCCGCGGCGCCAGCCGCGTCATCGCCTGGCGGTTGGCCAGCACGTAGGAGATCCCGGACGGCGTCCGGACGTTGTCCTCGAGCACCCGCCAGGAGCCGTCGCCGTCGCGGACCAGGTCGAGCCCGGCGACGTGGGCGTAGACGCCCCCGGGCGGCCGGACGCCGACGACCGGCCGCGCGAAGTGCGTGCGGGAGACGACCAGCCGCCACGGGATCAGGCCCTCGCGGACGATCTCGCGGCCGTGGTAGACGTCGTCGATGAACTGGTTCAGCGCCCGCAGCCGCTGGGCCAACCCGCGCTTGATCGTCGACCACTCCTCGGCCGGGATGATCCGCGGGATCAGGTCGAGCGGGAACGGCCGGTCGACGGCCTGGCCGTCGGGGCCGATCGTGTCGAAGGTGATCCCCGCCTGCAGGAAGCTGCGGTCGCGACGCTTGCCGAGCGCCGCCAGCTGCTCCGGCGCCAGCGCGCCGACCGCGCTCATCAGGCTCTCGGCGTGCTCGCGCGGGGCCCCCGACGGGCCGACCGCCTCGTCGTAGATCCCGTCGGGCGACCGGTAGGGCGTGGCGGGGGCCGTCGGCATCACCACGACACTATCCCGCGCCGAAGCCGCGTCCGATGCGCCGCGCGGACAGGCGCTGGCCGCCCGGCTCCTCCCTGGTGGCAGCCGGGCGGTGGACGGCGTCCTGCCGCGGCCGCCGACAGGCTCAGCCGCGCGGGACCATCACCGCGGTCCGCTCGCCGCGCCCGCGCAGCCGCTCGCGGTGGTCCAGGCGCCACCGCGCCTGCTCGGCCGCCGTCGCGCGATCCACCAGCCGCCCCGACGCGGCGACGCAGCCCGGCACCGCGGCGGCGATCTCGCACAGGCGGGCGGCCTCGTTGATCGGGTCGCCGATCACCGTGTACTCGAACCGCTCCTGGGTGCCGATGTAGCCGGCGACCGCACGGCCGCCGCTGACGCCGATCGCGGCGTGGACGTCGGGCAGCTCGGCGGCGATCCGGGCGCCCAGCTCGCGGGCGGCGCGCAGCGCCCGGTCGGGCGCGTCGGGCTGGTCGGCCGGGGCCCCGAAGACGACCAGGGCAGCGTCGCCCTGGAACTTGTTGACCCAGCCCTCGTGGGCGCCGACGGTCTCGACGACGACCGCGAAGAAGCGGTTGAGCAGGCCGATCACCTCGTCGGGGCGCCGCGCGGGCGAGCGCGAGGTGGCCGCCAGCGCCTCGACGAACAGGGCGCAGACGTCGCGGGTCTCGCCGCCGAGCCGGACGTCGGCGTCGAGCGCCGCCCGCGCGACCTCCGCGCCGACCTGGCGCCCGAACAGGTCGTGGACCCGGTCGCGCTCCTGGAGCGCCTCGGCCATCCGGTTGAACCCGGCCTGCAGCCGCCCGACCTCGGCACCGTCGTAGACGTCGATCCGAGCGTCGAAGCTGCCCGCGCGCAGCTGGTCGAGCCCGTCTCGCACCGTCCGGATCGGATCGGTCGCCGACCGCACGGCCAGCCACTGGACGACGAACCCGAAGCCGAGGCCGGCCAGTCCCACGAGCACCAGCGTCAGCGCCAGCCGCTCGGTCGTGAAGCGGCCGTAGCCCAGCACGGTCCCGGCCCCGACGAGGACGAAGGTCAGGAACGCGCTGCCGGCGGTGCTCGTCCAGCCCAGCAGCTGGCGGCGCTCGATCCCCGGCAGGGCCGCGTCCTCGACCTCGCCGACCCGCAGCAGATGCGCCAGCGCCGGGCGCACCGCGCGCTCGGCGACCAGGTAGGCGAAGGCCGCCATCGCCTGGCCGACCAGCAGCGAGGCGACCAGCGCCCGGACGCCGAGGAAGGTCGACTCGCGAAGGTTGAAGAGCGCGAACAGGATCGCCGCCGCCACCCACGCGATCGCCCAGATCCGCATCGTCAGCGTCGGCACCCGCAGCGCCAGCGCCCGCTCCTGCTCGCCGAGCACGCCGTCCTGGCCCGCCCACGAGCGGAAGCGCGTCCACAGCCGCAGCGCGTAGAACAGCATCACCGAGCCGGCGACCGCGAAGACGACCAGGATCAGGACGGCGTTCTGCAGCCACAGCTCGCGGGTCGCGTGGGCGTCGTCGGGGATCGCGACGATCAGCAGCAGGCACTCGACGACGACCGCCAGCAGGTTCGCCGGCGCCGTCACCAGCACGATCAGCAGCCCGGCGCGGTCGACCGCCCGCCGCGGGTCGCCGGGCGCCGGGTCGCGCAGCAGCGCCAGGCCGCCGCGGAGCGTCAGCGGCGGCAGCAGCAGCCTGGCTGGTCGTCCCTCGCCGGTCACGGGGTCACCGGGGTCATCACGTCGGTCGGCCGCTCGCGGCGGCGCAGCACCAGGACGCGGCGCGACGCCGGGCGCCAGCGCTCCTGCTCGATCGCGCTGGCCCGCTCGACCAGCCGCCGCGACGCGGCGACCATCGCCGGCTGCTCCTTGGCCGCGTCGGTCAGCGCCTGGGCCTCGTCGATCGCGTCGCCGATCACCGCGTACTCGAACCGCTCCTCGGTCCCGACGTAGCCGGCGATCACCGGTCCGGCGGTGGCCCCGATCCCGGCCCGCGCCTCCGGCACCCGCTCGGCCAGTCGCTCGGCCATCACGCGGGCGGCGCGGAGCGCGGCGTCGGGCGTGTCGGCGGCCGCGGTCGGCAGGCCGAAGACGACCAGCGCGGCATCGCCCTGGAACTTGCTGACGGTGCCCCCGTGGGTGCCGACGACGTCGACGACGACGGCGAAGAAGCGGTTGAGCAGAGCGACGACCTCGGCCGGGCCGCGCTCGGCCGAGAGCGTCGTCGAGCCGACCAGGTCGACGAACAGGGCGCAGATCTCCCGCTGCTCGCCGCCGCTGGGGATCCGCTCGTCGAGGACCGCCCGCGCGACGTCCGCGCCGACGTGGCGGCCGAACAGGTCGTGCAGCCGCTCGCGCTCCTGGAGCCCGGCGACCATCCGGTTGAAGCCCTGCTGGAGGCGGCCGATCTCGGCCACGTCGTAGACCGGGATCCGGACCTCGAGATCGCCCTGGCGAACGCGGTCGACGGCGTCGCGCACGGTCCGGACGGGGTCGGCCAGCGCCCGCGCGGAGAGGACCTGGAGGGTCGCGCCGGCCACCAGCCCGCCCAACCCGAGCACGACCAGCGCCACCCCCATCCGCTCCCGCGAGCCGTCGCCGATCCCGAGCAGGACGAAGAGGCCGATCGTGACCGCCCCGATCAGCGGGCCGCCGGTCGCGGTCACCCACCCGAGCAGCTGCCGGCGGGTGCCGCTGAGCAGCAGCGCGCGATCGATCCGGCCGCCCTCCATCGCCAGCAGCACCGCCGGCCGCAGGACCCGCTCGGCGGCCAGGTAGCTGAACGCCGCGGCGGCCTGGCCGACCAGCAACGCGGTGACGGTCATCCAGAACGCCAGCACCGTCGAGTCCTCGAGGTTGTAGATCCCGAACACGAGCGCGATCCCCACCCACAGCAGCGAGAAGACCTTGAGGATCCGCAGCGGCGCGCGGACCAGCCGGTCGCGGTCGGCGGCGGTCGCGTCCGGCTCCAGCGAGCGCAGCGCGCGGCGCAGCGCCCGTCGCGACCAGCTGACCATCGTCGGCACGATCACCGCGACCAGCGCGGCGGCGACGACCAGGTTCTCGACCAGCTGGGTCGAGCGCAGCAGGTCCCCGGTGCCTGGCGTGACGAAGACGACCAGCAGGATGCTCAGCAGCGCGGCGCCGGCGTTGGCCGCCGTCAGGACCAGCTCGAGCAGGATCCGGGTCGAGCTGACGACCAGCCGCGGATCGGCGGATCGGCCGCGGATCCCGTCCAGCAGGTCGCGGGGCGACTGGCCCGGCGCGCCGGCCCAGAGCGGCCGGAACGAGAGGCGCCGGGACATCGCCGGAGACGGTACATCGTCGCTGACCGGCCTCGGCCCCCAGCGGCCCGGGGCGACCGCTCCTCAGGCCGCCGGGTCGACCGCGGTCGCCGTCGGGGTCATCACGACCGTCGGCTCGGCGCGACCGCGCAGGACCCGCTCCCCGACCGGCGACCAGCGCTCCCGCTCGGCCTCCGAGGCCCGCGCCACCAGCCGTCCGGCCGCCGCGACCAGCCCGGGAACGTCCTTGGCCGCCTCGGTCAGCCGCGCCGCCTCGTTGATCGGGTCGCCGATCACCGTGTACTCCAGCCGCTCCTCGGTACCGATGTAGCCGGCCACCGCCGGGCCGCCGCTGACGCCGATCCCGGCCCGGATCCCGGGGACTTCGCGGCGCAGCCGCTCGCCCAGCTCGCGGGCCGCCCGCAGCGCCCGGTCGGGCGCGTCGGGCTGGTCGACCGGGGCGCCGAACACGACCAGCGCCGCGTCGCCCTCGAACTTGTTGACCCAGCCGTCGTGGACGCCGACGGTCTCGACCACGACGCCGAAGAAGCGGTTGAGCAGCCCGACGACCTCGTCCGGCTCGTGGCTGGTGGCCAGCGCCGTCGAGCCGACGATGTCGACGAACAGGGCGCAGACGTCGCGCGTCTCGCCGCCCAGGCGGACCTCCTGCCGGAGCGCCGCGCGCGCGACGTCCTCGCCGACGTGGCGGCCGAACAGGTCGCGCAGCCGCTCGCGCTCGTGGAGCCCGGCGACCATCCGGTTGAAGCCCTCCTGCAGGCGGCCGATGTCCGATCCGTCGTAGACCGGGACCCGTACGTCGAGCTCGCCGCGTCCGACCCGGTCGACGGCCCGCCGGATCGTCCGCACCGGGTCGGCGACGGCCCGCGCGGCGATCAGCTCGATCACCAGCCCGGCCACCAGCACCAGGCCGCCGAGCACGACCATCGTCAGCCCGAGCCGGCTCGGGGTCGTGCCCTCGACCCCGGCGAGCGCCAGGATCCCGACCGAGACGACGCCCAGCACCGGGCCGCCGGTCGCGGTGCTCCAGCCGAGCAGGTGGCGACGGGTGATCCCCGGCAGCACCGCCCGCTCGATCGCGCCGCCCCGCTCGAGCGCGTGGATCGCCGCCGGCCGCAGCAGCCGCTCGGCCGCGAGGAAGCCGAACGCCGCCATCGTCTGGCCGGTCAACAGGACCGTCAGCCCGACCCGGATCGCCAGCGGCCACGAGTACTGGCTGTTGAAGAGCGTGAAGAGGATCGTCGCGAGGATCCAGCTCAGCGAGATCGTCCGCATCACCCGCATCGGGCTCCGCAGCAGCCGCGTGCGCTCCTCCTCGGTCGGCACGCGGTCCTCCCGCAGCCACGCCAGCGACGCGGCCGTCATCCGCGACGACCAGACCAGCACCACCGGCAGCACCACCGCGGCGAACGACAGCAGCACGATCAGGTTCGCCGCCACCGACCCGCTGTCGGTGCCGTCCTGCGAGCCGGGGATCACGAGCAGGATCAGGAGCAGCGCGACGCCGGCGGCGCTGGCGTTGGCGACCAGCAGCACGACGGTCAGCAGCACGTGCGACGCCTCGATCACGAACCGCGGGGCGCGGGACGCGTCCAGCAGCCGCCGCGCCGGCCCTCGCGGGCGCCTAGCCACCGCCGGGCTCCGCCAGGTCGAGCCGCTGCTGGGTCGGGGCGCCGGGCACCTCGGTCACCGTCGGGTCGAGCAGGTACGGGCCGTCGTGCTCGGGGTCGACCTTGTTGACCAGCGGGCTGGCCGGCGCGATCGTCAGCCGCTCGTCGGCCAGCGGCACCAGCAGCCCCAGCGCGTCGGCGCCGGAGACCGCCGGGTCGAGCCAGGCGGCCTCCTCCTCGGGGCCGCCGAGCACGACCGGCATCCGGTCGTGCAGCCGCGCGGCGACCCGGTTGGCGGCGCAGGTCACGACGGTCACGGTCCGCAGCGGCACGCGGCCGCCGGTGACGCCGCCGGCGCGAACGGTCGGCTCGAGCGCTTCGAAGCCAGCCGGCCCCGGCTCGCTCGCATCGACACGGACGGTCCGCAGCAGGCCGGCGAAGGCGATCGGGCCGCCACCGTCGACCCGGTGGTGGAACGGGACCCGGCTGGGACCGGTCCGCTTCTGGTCCTCGGCCTTCAGCCACTCGTACCAGCCGTCGGCGAGCACCAGCACGCGGTGGGCGGCGTCGTCGAGCAGCGGCGCGAAGAGCTTCTTGCTGGCCAGCTCCTCGGCCCGCGCGTTGATCGGCTTCAGCCGCTCGCGACGGCTGCGGGCCCAGGGCGGCAGCAGGCCCCAGCTGGCGTTGACGGTCGTCCGCGTCGGGGTGGGGGTGGCCGGGGTGGCGTCGGCGGGCGCGGCCGAGGCGGCTCGCTCGGCCGCCGCCGGCCCCAGGACCACGGGCACCGGCTCGGTCGGCGCGACGTTGTAGCGGCCGAGGGCGCCGATGTCGACGTTGCCGCCGAAGCGCAAGTCGAAGGCGCCGGGGTCGGTGGTCCCGATCGTGTAGCGCCCGCACATGGCGGGCACGCTACTTCAGCCTCGAAACGTCGGGGTGGAACGGGGTGTCGCGGGGCGCGCGGCGGGCGCCGGTCGGCGCGGGCTGAGGGTTCGGCGTCGGGCGTCGGCTCGGCTCGGCTCGGCTCAGCTCGGCTCGGCGTGCGTGGTCCGCGGGGGTGGGGTGCGTCCTCGATCGCTCGCGGCCAAGGGAGCGGGGTGCTTTGGTGTGCGTGGTCTGGTTTGGCCGCGAATCGTGCGATCTGTGGCGCACCCCACCCCCGCTGGCTTGGCGACCGGTGCGGTTGGCCGGCCGCGCGTCGAAGGCGGGCTGTCACGCGGAGAGACGCGGAGGGGCAAGTCGCGGTTGGCGGGGCCGCTTGTTGGGAAGCGAGCCGTGGTTGGGCGCGGG
>NZ_AGUD01000322.1 GCF_000240225.1 Patulibacter medicamentivorans | reverse complement strand
TCGCGAGGATGCCGGCGCTCGCGGCGAGCGGCAGCGCCGGCGCGAGCGCGCCGAGGTCGCCCGGCCGCTGCGCGAGCGCCGCCCGGAACCGGCCGCACGCTCGGCAGGACCGCAGATGGGCGCGCGTCCGGCGACTGCGCAGCACGCGGCCGTCGCCGTCGGACAGCTGCCGCTGGACCTCAGCGCACTCCATCGCGCGCCCCTCCGCGAACTCGGCGAGGGCGGAGCGGGCCTCGTAGATCGTCTGCTTGACCGCCCGCGGCGAGCTCTCCAGGACCTCGGCGATCTCCTCGTGCCCGAGCCCGCTGAGCTCGCGGAGCACCAGCGCCGCCCGCTGCCGCTCCGGCAGGTCCTGCAGGTCGCGGCGCAGGTGCCCGAGCCGCTCGCGGGTCTCGACCGTCTGCTCGAGGTCGTCGCGGCCGATCGTCCGGGCCTCGTCCAGGTCGCTCGTCGGCCGCCGCCGGCGGACCAGCGAGATCGCCTCGTTGTGCACGATCCGGAACAGCCAGGGCCGGATCTCGAAGTCGCGCTCCTCGTCCTGCAGCGCCACGAACGCCCGCGTCATCGCGCTCTGCAACGCGTCCCGGGCATCCTCGTCGTGCTGCAGGAGCGAGCGGGCGTACCGGTACAGCGCCTGATGATGCCGCTCGTAGAGCAGCGCGAACGCCTGCGAGTCCCCCCGGACCGCCCGCGAGCGGAGGGCAGGGTCGCGGCGCAGTCGCAGCGTTGCGGCGAGCGAGGTCGTCATCGGGGTGGCGGACGCGTCCCACGTATCGACAACGCGCGACGCGCCGAGGAGTCAGGTGCGATGCCGCAACCTGATCATCCCCGATCGGCGGGCCGCCGGCGACGGTCCGCCGGCGACGGCCCCGCGAGACGCTGCTACGTTCGCGCCCATGCTGCTGGGCAATCACGCCGACGCACGGCCGTTTACGACCCTCGACGGCTCGACGATCCGCGAGCTGGCCGGGCCCGTCTCGCTGGCGACCGCCAACCAGTCGCTGGCCGAGGCGACGGTGCCCGCCGGCGGCGCCACCACCGAGCACTTCCACCGCACCTCGGAGGAGCTCTACTACGTCACCCGCGGCCGTGGGCGGATCCGGATCGACGGCGAGGAGCGGCCGCTGCGGGTCGGCGACTGCGTCGTGATCCCGCCTGGCGCGCGGCACAAGCTGCTGAACGACGGCGACGAGGAGCTGGCGATCCTCTGCTGCTGCGCACCGCCCTACTCCGACGCCGACACGGTGCTGATCGAGGGCTGACGTGCCCGAGCGCCGGCCGAGCGGCGCGCGACGCCGTCCACGGACGCCGATCCGGTTCCCCTGGCGGCCCGCGCGCGATACAATAGCTTGGCCTACGCAAGGATCCCTGATGTTCCTCAACGTGCTCGTCGCCACCGACGGTTCCGCCCACGCCGAGCGGGCGCTGGCCGAGGCCGTCGACATCGTCCGCGCGTCGCACGGCAGGCTGACCCTCGTGACGGCGGTGATCCGCCCGTCGGCCTGGGTCGCCGCCGCCGCTGCCGGCGCCGGGGCGATCCAGCACCCCGAGGAGTGCGAGGCCGAGTCGCTGGCGATCCTGCGCGCCGCCGAGCGCCAGGTGCCCCGGGACGTCCCGGTCACCATCTGCCTCCGGCGCGAGCCGGTCCGCGACGTCCTGCTCGACGCCGCCCGCAGCGGCAAGTACGACCTGATCGTGATGGGCTCGCGCGGGCGCGGCGCCGTCCGCTCGACGGTGCTCGGCAGCGTCAGCCACCACATCCTGCACCACAGCCCCGTGCCGGTCCTGATCGTCCACGCCACCGACGAGGATCGAGCCCGGCACGAGGCGGCCCTGGCGGCGGCCCACGCCGCGGCGCGCGGCGAGGAGCCCGCCGCCGAGCCGGTCCCCGGCGTCGTCCCCGGCGCCCGCGGCTCCTGACGGACGGCGTCCACGGCGTCGCCCGACGGTTCCTGGTTGCGGGGTCGCCGGCGATCGGGAAGGCTTGCGGGGTGCCAGCTCCGTCCTGCCTGCCCGTTCGCCCCGTCCCGCTACCGCCGTTCGGCCCGTGCCGAGCGACGCAGCGGTCGGATCGACGGCGGTGAGGGCGCGGATCGCGGCGCTCGTCGTCGCCGCCCTGCTGCTGCCGGCCGCGTCGGCGGTCGCGGCGCCGACGACGGGAGCGCAGCTCGGCGACGCCGACTACTGGGCGTTCGCCGACCGCCGGCAGGCCGACGTCGAGCCGCAGTGGCGGGCCGACCTGGGCGTCTACCTGCCGCCGCAGAGCATCGACGACGTGCGGCTCGACGCCAACATGCTGCTGACCCACGCGACCGCCGCGCTCGCCGGCCACCAGGGCCCGTCGCGCAAGGACGACCGGGTGCTGCTGCTGGCGCGCGCGCTGACCCGCTTCCCGGCCTACCTGCAGCCGCCGGACCCGAACACCAACGGCCAGACGCACGTCCCGGGCTGGACCTCGTCGACCCAGCGCCGCGGCGGGCAGCACGTCGCGGTCGATCCGCAGGTGGCCGAGGCGCTGACGGCAGCGTGGGAGGCGCGCGACGTCGTCGAGATGCCCGCCGACCTGGCGCTGCGGATCCAGCAGACGATCAGCGACGTGGCCGCGTCGCCGTTCTTCCGCTACCCGGCGATGCTGCTGACGCAGTTCAACTGGCACGCCGACATGGACGCCTTCGCGGCCCGGGTGACGGGCAACCCCTCGTTCCTGCAGGACTACCGGCTGCAGCTGATGCGCTTCGCGAAGGGCGCCAAGACGCCGATCGTCGCGGGACGCACGCCCTACCTGAACAAGGGCCTGGGAATGATCTACGCGCCGCGCCGGGCCGACGCCTCGGGGCCGGCGCGGCTGTCGAGCTCCGAGTACGAGAACCTCGTCTTCTCCGGCCTGCGCCACTACGACTGGGCGATCTCGAAGGGGATGGCGCCGCTGCCCGCGGCCCAGGAGACGATCCTGCGCAAGTGGGCCCAGCGGGTGCTGTTCGGCGACTGGACCCATGCCGGCTACCTGAACTGGGACACCAGCCTCGGCACCCGCCGCTGGCAGCTGACCCGCTACTGGGGCTTCGCCCAGCAGGGGCTGCTGACCCTGGCGACCGCCCGCCGGCTGGCCGCGGTCCCCGGCCAGGCCGCCTGGACGGCGTGGATCGCCGACCGCGGGCTCGAGACCTACGAGCACCTCGCCGCGCAGTACGGCGGCAAGCTGCCCAGCGCGCTCTGGGACGTCAAGGGCCGGGACGGGGCGCCGGTCCAGGATCCGGTCTTCAGCGCCTCGCGGATGGAGGCCCACGCCGCCCGCCTGGCGCAGCTGCAGATCGGAGCGCGCCAGGCCGAGCAGCCGCCGGGGTGGTACGCCTACGACCCGGACGCGGGCCGGCTGGCGGTGTCGAGCGGCCGCTACTCGACGGCGATCGTGCTGCGCCACCCGACCGACGACTACGGCGGGGTCGAGCTGGCGCGGCTGCTGTCCGGGGCCGGCGATCCGGTCTCCGGCACCGGTGGCAGCGGGCGGGCGGCCTTCGGCCTCGACCTCTCGCGGGGCGGCCGGGTGGTGCTCGACACCCAGCCCGGGCTCCGGGTCTCGCGCCGGGGCGCGACGACCTTCACGGTCCGCCGGGGCGGCAGGCTCGACCTCCGCGGCGTGCTCGGCAACGGCCTGGTCGCGGCCGGCACCGTCTCCAACGCGGCCGGGTCGGCCACCGTCACGACCCGCTTCGGCGAGCAGTCGATCGTCGTCACCCGCCGCGTGCGCGCGGCCCGCGACGGCATCGCGACCGTCCGGTTCCCGGTCTGGGGCAGCGAGTCCGGCGTCCGCGTGGTGCGGAGCGGTCGCGCGCCGGGCACCCTGCGCAGCGCCGCGGTCCCGGCCAAGGGCGCCCAGGGCCTGCTGCTGCGGGCCGACCACGGCGGCTACCGGGTTGGGCTCTGCACCGTGCCGTCGGGCGCGCGGCTGCGCCTCGCCGGGGCCGACGGGCCGGCCACGAGCCGGCTGACGCGGCGGGTCGCGCTGCTCTCCTTCCCGCTGAGGAAGGGCCAGGAGCGGACGGTCAGCGTGCGGCTGGTCACGACCGACGACGCACCGGCCCCGCTCGGCGGTGGGGCGCGGATGTGCCCGTGACCGCGCGCCGTCGCCGTCGCCGTCCGGGCCGGGCGGCACGGCGGCGGTCACCCGCGCCCCGGCCGGGGGCGATCATCTAGGCTGCACCGCGACGCGCGCGGTCCAGTTGGGCGGCCGGCCGTCCTCCTGGGGGTGCTGATGCGACGACTGACGCGGACGGTTCTATCGACGATCACGGGAGCGCTCCTGCTCGCTCCGGCGGCGTCGGCCGACGTCCTGTCGAGCGACTATCCGACCGCGGCCGCGGATCGCAACCTGGCGACGAGCGTCGGCGGGTGGAGCGCGCAGGTCGTCTACGGCGGCTGCGCGCCCGCGGGGCCGCTCTGCGCCGAGGGCACCGGCGGCTGGCTGTCCCCCGGCGGTCGCGACGACGACGGCTACCTGCACACCCAGTACGCGTCCGGCCTCTCCATCCAGGGCGACACCACCGTCTCGTGGGTCAGCCCGACGTTCCAGTGGGCCGGCGCCGGCGGCATCGCGGCCCAGGACGTCACGCTCGACATCGCTCGCCGGGCGAACGTCGGCGCCTTCCTCGGCACCGGCGGGTCCGCCAGCGTCACGGTCCAGATCCTGCGGGCCGCCGACTCCTCGGTCGCGGCGACCCTGATCGCGTCCGAGCTCGTGCCGGCCAGCCCGTCCGGCGCCTGGCAGGCGCTGCTGCCGCGCACGGTCCCGCCGTCCGAGCTGAGCCAGCTGACGGACGGGGCCGGCTACAAGCTGCGGCTCAGCGTCCGCTACCAGACGCCCTTCTCCTCCGGCGGCGCCTCGGTCGACTGGGACGACGTCCGCCTGCGGGCCGTCAGCAACGTCCCGACCGGCGGGATCGCGTCGATCGCCTCGGGCCGCCTGGAGTACTTCGGCAGCGACGACCCGAGCGCGGTCGCCGTCACCGTCGTCGGCGACCAGCTGCGCCTGAGCTCGAGCGGGATCTCGGCCGGCGCCGGCTGCACCCAGCATGCCTTGGACGCCGTCGACTGCCCGGCCGCCGGGATCTCGGCGATCCTGGCCCAGCTGCGCGGCGGCGACGACGACTGGGACTCGCGGACCGTCCCGCTCGCGACCGCCGTGCTCGGCGGCGAGGGCAACGACACGATCCGCACCGGCGCGGTCAGCGACGCCGTCGACGGCGGTCCCGGGAACGACGCGATCGACGGCGGCGCCGGCGACGACATCCTGGCGGGCGGGCTCGGCGGCGACGCGATCGACGGCGGCGCCGGCAACGACCTGCTGGTGGCCAGCGACCAGGCCGGCAGCGCGCCCGGGGACGGGCCCGACAGCCTGCGGGGCGGCGACGGCAACGACCGCCTGGACGGCAGCGGCACCGGTCCCGACGCCCTCGACGGCGGGGCCGGCAACGACGCGGCGACCGCGAAGGCCGGCGACACGCCGACCTCGATCGAGCTGCTGGTCGCCCGCGACGTGCTGCTGGCGCTCGACCCGACCAAGATCCCCGCTCCACCGGCGGGCCCGGGTCCCGGGCCCGGCCCCGGCACGGGCAACCCGCCGGGCGGCGACCCGAAGCCGAAGCCCCCGGCTGCGGCGCTGCGCCTGAAGGTCGGCAGCTCCGCCCTGAGCCGCAAGGGCAGCAGCCTGCGGCTGCGGATCGCCTGCCCGCGGACCGCCGTGTCCGGCTGCAGCGCCCGCGCCCAGGTGCGCGGCAGCGGCCGCACGCTCGCCAGCGGCGGGCCGACCACCATCCGCACCGGGACGTCGCGGACGATCGCGCTGAAGACCGCCAGGGGCCAGAAGAGCCGCGTGCGTCGGGCGCAGCGGCTGTCGGTCCGGATCACCGTCCGCGACGACGCGGGGCGCACGGCCTCGCGCACCGCCGTCCTGCAGGTGCGCCGATGACGTCCGGGGCCACGCGGCTCGGCGGGTCGCTGGCACTGGCGCTGGTGCTGGTGCCCGCGGGCCTGGCCTCGGCCGACCCGGGCCCGGCGCCGGCCACGATCCGCGTGCTCGGGCAGGCGGACGGCCGGACGACGGTCGGCGACACGCTCTACCTGACCCCGCTCGGCCCGGCGCGGCTGAGCACCGGCGGTTGCATCCTGCTGTGCGCCACCGGCACCGCGGTGGCCGCGCCGACCTCGGGGGCGGACGCGGGGCTCTCCGGCATGACCGTCAGCGGCCCGCTGCTGCTGCCGGGCAGCGGCACCGTGACCCTCGAGTCGGACGCCTTCCGCTACGACGCGGCCGACGGCCACGACGCCACCGCGCTGCGGGTCTCCTACGCGGCGCGGCTCGACGGGGCAGCCGGGTCGGCGGCGACCGCGCGGCTCGACATCGTTCCGGCGGCGGGCGGATCGGCGGTCGCCGGGATGCCCGGTCAGGCGCTCGTCCTCGACGGGACCCAGCACGCGATCGGGCCGGTCTCGCTGGCGCCGAAGCAGCTGACCCGCGGCGGGTCCTACCGCGTCGTCGTCAGCGCCCGGGTCGACGTGCCCTCCGGGGCGAGCGCGACCGTCCGCTTTGCCACCCCGCGGCTGTTCGCGATCGGTCCCCAGCAGACGGTCGCGCCGACGCCGACGCTGCTGCTCGACCGGCCGGCGGTCCGGCTCTCCGGCCGGCGGCTGCGGATCGAGGTCCGCTGCCCGGCCGCGGCCAGCGGCTCGTGCCGGATCGACGGCCGCGTCCTGGTGGCCAAGCGCACGCTCCGCAAGCTGGCAGCCGTGACGGTCGCCGCGGGCGGCAGGAAGGTCCTGGTCGTGCGGCTGACCGCCGCCCAGCGACGGCGTGCCGCCGGCGCCAGGCGGTTGACCGTCCGGATCACCGGCCACGACGGCGCCGGGGCGCGGGACGACGCGCAGCGGACCGTGCGCGTCGGGCGCTGACGCCCGTCGTCAGGGTTCGTCGCGCACCCCGGCGAGCGTCGCGATCAGCACGCCCACGTGGTGGCCGTCCCCTGCCTGGTCGATCCGCAGCAGGTCGACGAGCGACGCGACGGCCACGTCGAAGCCGTCCAGGCGGATCGTGCGGGCGTCGGCGGCGAGGTCGTCGTGGCCGGTCGTCCCACGAGGGGTCTCCAGCAGGTCGACCCGCCCCGGGCCGTGGGCGACGTGCTCCAGCTGCCCGAGCGCCAGCAGCAATGCGTCGTGGTCGGCGGGGTGGGGGACCAGCTCGACCCGGTGGCCGGCGAGCGGGACCGGCCAGCCGTGGAGCGCGGCCGCGACCTCGCCGATGACGACGAAGCGGGCGCCGGACCCGGCGGCGGCCAGCAGCACCTCGCGGTGGTCGAACGGGCCGACCGCCAGCCCGGCCAGTCGCGCCGCGGGGGCGAGCCGCAGCTGCGCCGCGACCCGCTCGGGGGTGACGCCGTCGGCGTGCGGCAGGCCGACGTGGAGATCGAAGCCGCAGAGCGCGACGACGTCCTGCACCTGGCGGTAGCTGGGGTCGTCGGCACCGGACTCCCAGGCCGCGAGCGTCTCGACCGCGACGCCGAGCGCGACCGCGAGCCGCGCCTGGGTCAGACCCGCGCGGCGGCGGGCGACGACGATCACGTCACGGGCCTGCACCGCTCCATCATGCCTGGTCGCAGCCGGCGATTGGCATCGATGAGCGGCGCCGCGCCCAGTTGCCGACGCGGCCGCCCCGCGTCGCTACGCTACGTAGCGTTTCCCGTCTGAAGAGGTTTCCCGTGGACTCCAAGTGGTGGACGCTGATCGCGATCGCGCTCGGCGTGTTCATGCTCCTGATCGACGTCACGATCGTGAACGTCGCGCTGCCCGACATCGGCAGCGACCTGGGCTCGTCGTTCTCCGACCTCGAATGGGTGGTCAACGCGTACTCGCTGACCCTGGCGGCGTCGCTGCTGGTCGCCGGATCGCTGGCCGACCTGATCGGGCGGCGCCGGGTGTTCGTGGCCGGGCTGCTGGTGTTCACCCTGGCGTCGCTCGGCTGCGGGCTGTCGAACTCGCCGCTGCTGCTGAACCTGCTGCGCGGCGTCCAGGGGCTCGGCGGCGGCATGATGTTCGCGACCTCGCTGGCCCTGATCGCGCAGTCGTTCCACGGCAAGGATCGGGGCGTCGCCTTCGGCGTGATGGGGGCCGTCACCGGAGCGGCGGTCGCGGTCGGGCCCCTGGCCGGCGGCGTGCTGACCGACGCCTTCGGCTGGGAGTGGATCTTCTTCGTCAACATCCCGATCGGGGCGATCGCCGCGACCCTGACCCTGACGCGGGTCGCCGAGTCGCGCGATCCGCATCCGGCCGGGATCGACTGGCTCGGCGCGATCCTCTTCAGCGCGGCGCTGTTCCTGCTGATCTTCGGCCTCGTCCGCGGCAACGCCGAGGGCTGGGGGAGCGCCCAGATCGTCGCCTGCCTCGGCGGCTCGGTCGTGCTGCTGGCGCTGTTCGCGTTCACCCAGCTGCGACGCGAGAACCCGCTCTTCGACCTGCGGCTGCTGCGCAAGCCGACCTTCCTCGGCGCGTCGATGGTCGCCTTCTGCATGTCGGCGTCGCTGTTCGCGATCTTCCTGTACCTGACGCTCTACCTGCAGGGCGGCGTGCTCGGCTTCAGCCCGCTCGAGGCCGGCCTGCGGTTCCTGCCGATCACCGGCCTGATGCTGCTGGTCGGCCCGATCGCGGGGCGGCTGTCAGCGATCGTCCCGGTCCGCGCGCTGCTCGGCGGCGGGCTCTTCTTCGTCGGCATCGGGCTGCTCCTGATGAACGGCGTCGAGCCGGGCGACACGTGGACCGTCCTGATCGTGGGCTTCATCGTCGCGGGCATCGGCAGCGGCCTGGTCAACCCGCCGCTGGCCTCGACCGCGATCGGCGTCGTCGAGCCGCGCCGCAGCGGAATGGCCTCGGGGATCAACTCGACCTTCCGCCAGGTCGGGATCGCGTCCGGGATCGCGGCGCTCGGCGCGGTCTTCCAGCACCGCGTCCACGAGCTGATCGTGCAGGGGACGGCGGGCACGCCGGCCGCCGCCCACGCCGACCAGCTGGCCGCCGCGGTGACCGCCGGCCAGACCGAGCGGGCGCTCGGGGCGATCCCGACGGCGGCCGCCGACCCGGCCCAGGTCGAGCACCTGCGCCAGGTCGCCCACGGCGCGTTCACCAGCGGCCTCAACACGCTGTTCGTGATCACCGCGATCATCGCCCTGGTCGGGGCGCTGGGGGCGGCGCTGCTGGTGCGCGGGCAGGACTTCGTGGTGTCGCACGCGGGCGGGGCGCCCGCCGCGGCCGGTGGTCCGGGCGGCGGCGCGGTGGCGGCGATGGCGGGCGGGCCGGGCGGCAGC
>NZ_AGUD01000323.1 GCF_000240225.1 Patulibacter medicamentivorans | reverse complement strand
GCCGACGCGCCGGCCGACGACCCGCTGCGCGCCGCCGGCCCCCACCCGCTCGACGTCCCGACCGACGAGCAGGGGCTGGCGCTCGCCGCGCTCGACTCGGGCCGCTGGACGGTCGAGCCGGGCACCAGCGCGCTGACCGCCCGCGGCGACGGCGCGGGCCCGAGCGACGCCCTCGGCCTGGTCCGCGAGCTGCGGGTCCGCGACTGGCTCGACCTGCAGGGCGAGGTCACGCTGGCGGGCCGCCACGCGCTGGCCCGCTGGCTGGAGACCTCGGAGCGCTGAGCATCCGGGTGGCCGGGCGACCGGCCACCCCGTGCCTCAGGTCGCGACGAGCGTCTGCCACAACTGCTGCTTCTCGCCGGTGACATTCCGGTCTCCGAGCGACCGGAACGTCCCCATCGTCCCGAGCCGGCACCCGAGAGTGCCGGCCCAGGACGAGAGCGTCAGCCGCCGAGGACCGGGAGTGACAGCAGACAGGGCGCACGCTTCGCGTGCGCCGGGTCGAGCGCGTTCAGCATGAACCGCAGCGCCCGTCGATCGAATGCTGGCGACAGGTGATCGGCGAAGTTGATCAGGCAGCCGTTCTGCAACGTGATGTTGGTCGTGTTCGGCCCCGACAGGAACTGAGACCGATAGGGCTGGACGACCTGGTCGTAGATCGTCGAGATCACCGTGTACTTGACGCCGGGCTGCGTGTCGCCCCCGCCGTTCAGCTCACGCATCGCCGGTGAGTCGACGACCTGATCGGCGCACGCCGGGCAGAACGCGCCGACCAGCGGCTGACCGATCTGGGGGAACCACGAGGCCAGCAGGCCCAGGCCCCAGAGGGTCGTGCCGTGGTTGCTCGGCGCCAGGCCGACGAGCGTGTCGACCTTGGCCGCGCCCCCGAGGAACTTCAGGTACCAGCGCGGCATCATCCCGCCCTGCGAGTGACCGACGATGTCGACCTTGTCGGCGCCGGTGGCGCTCAGCACCTGGTCGACGAAGTCGCGCAACTCGACGGCCGACTCCCGGACGGCGGCGACGGAGCGAATCTGCCCGAAGCTGAGATCGGTCACCTTCGTTGCGCCGTAGTTGAGCGCGAACACGCAGTAGCCCTCGTTCTTCAGGAGCGGCGACGCGGTGTTCCAGTTGATGACGCGATTGGCGAACGTCCCGGAGACCAGCACCACCGGACGCGGATGCGCTGCGGTCGGCCTGCAGTCGAAGTCATTGGATCCGGGCGGATTGGCGTTCGGGTTCTGGAGGCTCGCCGCGAGCGCGGCAGCCGAGTTGTAGGGGACCGGCAGATCAGCGTTGGCGGGACTCGCGGCCACGGTGCCTGCCACGACCATCCCGAGCGTTGCTGCAGCCGCGAGGACGCGGCGTCGAATGCTCATCTCTCTTCTCCTCACGAACGCCCTGGAGGGATTCGGGAACCGCATGGTGTCCCAGGGCGGCGGCAGGCTACCCCGCGGAAAGCGTACGGCGCAAGCTGAACTCACCGGCGATGGACGAACGTACGGCGCAGACCCCTCTGGCGGTTCGGCTGCCGCCGTGGAACGGATCCGCAGAGGCGCCCCCGGCTCCTGCGACGACTCACCGGCACCTGAGCGCCGCCCGGGTCAGCCCACCGACGCGCGCGCTCGCCGCTTGGCGGCCTTCGCCGCGTCCCCGCCGGCGCCGCCGCCGTTGGCCGCGGGGCCCGGATCGGCCTCGGCCGGGCGGACGTTCGCCATCCGGCCCATGTCGAAGTCGAAGTCGTGGCCGGCCTCCGAGCACCAGAAGTCGGGGTGGCGCGCCAGCCAGGCCTCGGCGTCGCGCTTGCCGGCCTCGATCAGGAGGTCGAAGTAGAGGTCGTCGAAGAGCAGGAACGACAGCAGCTCGCCGCGGGCGCGCGTGCGGCCGCCGCCGAGCAGCCGCGAGATCAGCGGGAAGTCGGGCTTCGCGATCCCGCGCCAGCCGGCGTAGCGGCGGTCGAAGACCTCCTCCGCCAGCTCGCCCAGCTCGCCGCGGCGGCGCGGCGAGACGAGCGCGTACTCGATCCGGCGGTAGGCGGGCCGGCCGCGGCCGGAGCGGATCTGCTTCGAGACCCGCGCGGCGCGGCTGCGCGGCGCCGACAGCATCTCGTTCAGCGTGACGAGGTTGTGGAGGTCGTCGTTGACCTGGTCGACCAGCAGGCCGTCGACGATGTTGCTGACGACATCGGCGATCCGCGGGACCCGCGGCGTGCCCTCGCGGCCGGCGCGATGGCCGAGCGGCTCGAAGCCGACCACGATCACCCGGTCGGCGCCGAGGTTCAGCGCCGGCGAGAGCGGCGTGTTCAGGCGCGTGGCCCCGTCGACGTAGAAGTCGGCCGCCTCGGCCGGCCGGTCGACGCGGACCGGGGCGAAGAGCAGCGGGATCGCGGCCGACGCCCGCACGTGCTGGCTGTCGATCCGGTCGACTCGCACGTAGCGCAGGTCGTCGCTCGGCCGCGAGGCGGGCATCTCCGCCTGGCCCTGCACGAACGCCATCGGGCCGCTGCGGGCCAGCGACGTGGCGACCAGGCAGACCGCGTCGTAGGCGCCCTCCCGGCCGTTGCGGTCGAGCGCGTCCCAGTCGACGATCCTGTCGAGCGTCCGGCGCAGCGGATGCGGGTCCATCAGGCCGGCCAGCCGCACCCCGGGAACCTCGAGCACGTCGCCGACGAACCGCGCCAGGGTCCGCGGCAGCCCCGGGCCGACGACCCGCCGGATGACGTCGTTCTTGCGCAGCGCCCGCCAGTGGCGCAGGCCCTGCTCGACCTGCTCGGCGGCCGGCAGGTGGGCGACCGAGCCCAGGTAGGCGGCGTTGATCGCCCCGACCGAGGTCCCGCAGAAGATCGTCGGCTTCTCGCCCCGACGCTCCAGCTCCGGGAGCAGGACCGCCAGCGCGCCGACCTCGTAGGCGCCGCGCGCGCCGCCGCCGGGCAGCACCAGGGCCACGCGACCGGACGCCGGGCGCTCGGTACCGCGCGCAGGACGGCCGGCGGAGCTCATCAAGGCAGCAGTATGCCGACTGGCCGGCCCACCGGGCCGCGGGTGGATGTGAGGTGCACGTAGACCGAGCAGGTCGCGGCGGGGAAGCGAGAGCTGGACACCGGTCCTGCCGAGCGAACACCGTCGCGAGATGCGAAGCGCCTACGTGCGCCTCACGCCGCCCGCTAGAAGTCGAAGTCCTTCGGGGGCTTCTGCTCGAACCAGAGCCGATCGTGGTCCGGGGTCTCCTGCAGGAACTCCGGGGTATCGGAGAGCACGTCGCCCTGGGTCGTGTCGCCCTGGTCGGTCGCCGGGCCGGGCGCGCCGTCGTCCAGCCGGGTCCGCGGTAGCGGCGCGACGGCGGGCGGCGGGGCGCTGCCGGCGGCCGGCGGCGGACCGGCCGGCG
>NZ_AGUD01000324.1 GCF_000240225.1 Patulibacter medicamentivorans | reverse complement strand
GCCCGCCGCCGAGCTTCGACGGGCCCTCGTTCGATCCGCCGCCCGCGGCGCCGCCCGCCGACGCCGCGCCGGGGCTGTTCGCCGCCGACGACGACATCCCGTTCTGAGCGGCCCCGCGACGCGGACGGTCGACGAGGTGCCCGACCAGCGGCGGAGCGCCGCCGACGCGGCGCGCGGCGCGCTGCTGCCGCGGCTGCGCGCGATCGCCGGGGTCGCCCGTGCCCGCCGCGGGATCGCGCTGCGGGTCGGCGTCAGCTTCGTGGTCCCGCTGGCGATCGGCGCCGCGATCGGCCACCTGAGCTGGGGCGCGATCGCCACCCAGGGCGCGTTCGCGGCGATGTACGCCAACGACGAGCCCTACCGGCGCCGGCTGCCGATCCTGGTCGGGATCGGCATTGGGCTGGCGCTGGCGATGGCGCTCGGGACGCTGCTGGCGCCCCACCCGTGGGTCGCCGCGGCGTTCGGCGGCGTCGTCGCCGGGGCCGCCGCGCTGGCGTGCATCGGCTTCGAGGTCGGCCCGCCGCGCGAGTTCATGCTGGTGCTCAGCTACTACGTCGGCAGCAGCCTGCCGGTCGACGCCGGCGCGGCGCCCGAGCGGGCCGGCTACGTGCTGTTCGGGGCGGCGGTGGTGATCGCCGTCTCGATGGCCGGCCACCGCTTCCGCCCGCGCGCGCCGGAGGAGACCTCGGTGACGGTGGCCTACCGCCAGGTCGCGGCGCTGATCGCGGCGCTCGGGCGCGACGGCGTCGGCGAGGCCCGACACGAGGCGGTGCTCGCCGTCCGCCGGGCCCGGGCGGCGATGCGCGCGGCGGGGTCGGAGGACCCGCTGCGGCGGCGGCTGACCGAGATGACCGTCGCGATCGAGGCGGTCCTCGACGCGACGCTCGGCCTGGTGCTGCGCGACAGCGACCCGGTCGACGACGGCTGGTCGCGCGCGCTGCGCACGCTCGGCGACAGCGTCCGCGTGCCGGCGCTGGCGGGACCGGTCGAGCTGCCGGACGAGACGCCGGGCACCCCGCATGGCCCGCGTTTCGTCGAGGCGATGGCCAGCGCCCGCCAGGCCGCCGATCCGGAGCGGCTGTTCGCGGCCACGATCGTCCCCTTCACCCGTCCGCGCCGACCGCGCGCCAGCGCGATCCTGCGGCGGACGCTGCGACCGAACTCGCTGGTGCTGCCGACCGCTGTCCGGATCGGGATCGCGGCCGCGGTCGGGACCGGGATCGGGCTGGCGATCGACGCCCAGCGCGGCGCCTGGATCGGGTTGACGGCGGTCGCGGTGCTGCAGGCCAGCAACGTCCACCTGATCGCGTGGCGGACCGTCCACCGGGCGGTCGGGTCGATCGTCGGCGCGGGACTGGCGGCCGCGATCCTGGTCGCCGACCCGGGGATCGTCCTGATCGTGGTGGTGATCGCGATCTGCCAGGTGATCGCCCAGTCGACGATCACCGTCGCCTACGGGGTCGCCGTGGTGTTCGTGACGCCGGTCGCGCTGCTGAGCTTCGACCTCGGGCAGCCCGGGACCCCGATCGGCGCGCTGCTGGGCGAGCGGGTCGTCGACACCCTGATCGGCTGCGCCGTCGGGCTGGTCGCCCGCCGGCTGTTGTGGCCGCGGACCGCCCAGACGCGCCTGCCGATGGCCCAGGGCGCGGTGATCGAGGCCACCCGCGACGTCCTCCACGCCGCCCTCACGCGGCCGGTGACCGAGTCCAGCGTGCTGCTGCGGCGCTCGCGTCGGCGGCTCCAGACCGAGCTGGTGAACCTGCGGGCGGTCCACGCCGACGCGATCGGCGACCTGCTGTGGAGCGTCCGCGGCGGCGACGAGAGCTGGTCGACGACGCTCGCGGCGCAGCGGGTCGCGTACGCGGCGATGGCGGTCTCGGCCGATCGCCACGGCCCGCCGCCGGACATGGCGCTGGTCGCACGGCTGGACGCGGCGCTCGACGCGATGGCCGCGATCGCCGAGGGCCATCGGGTGCCCGCCGTGGTCCCGGTGCCGCCGCTGGAGCGCTATCCCGCCACCCACCGGGCGCTGGTGCAGCTGCGGGACGCGCTGCGGGCGCCCGCGCCGGCCTTGCCGCCGGCGTCCTGATCGGCGGCGCGAAAGAGCGGGGGTGAACCCGGCGGGGCTCGCGGGTCAACCAAGCACCATGAGCGACCCCAACGCCACCCTGCTGATCGTCGAGGACGATCGCCTGACCCGCACGTTCCTCTCCGAGCACCTGGCCGCCGACGGCTACGACCCGCTGGCGGCCGGCACCCTGGCCGACGCCCGCGCGCTGCTCGAGACCAGCTACCCGGACCTCGTCCTCAGCGACGTGATGCTGCCGGACGGGACCGGCCTGGACCTGATCCGCCACGTCCGCGGTGGCGACGGGATCGTCTCGCGCGTGGACCCGGCGACGCCGGTGATGCTGCTCAGCGGCCGCGACGGCGAGCTGGACAGGATCCGCGGCTTCGAACGGGGGTGCGACGACTACCTGGCCAAGCCGTTCAGCTATCCCGAGCTGCGGCTGCGGATCGCGGCGCTGCTGGAGCGGACCCATCGCCGGCCGACCGCCGGCCGGGTGCGGGTGGGGACGCTCGAGCTCGACCCCGCGCAGCGCACGGTCAGCGTGCGCGGCGCGCGGGTCGCGCTGACCCAGAAGGAGTACGCGCTGCTGGTGGCGCTGGTGCGGGAGCCGACGCGCGTCTACACCAAGGACGAGCTGCTGCGGACGGTCTGGGGCTACCGGACCAGCGCGACGGTGACGCGGACGATCGACTCCCACGCCTGTCGGCTGCGCAGCAAGCTCGGGGTGCACGGGGACGCGTTCGTGGTCAACGTCTGGGGCGTCGGCTACCGGCTGGTCGACGGGGCGCTCGACCGCGTCGCGCCGGTCGGGGTCGCGGCATGAGCGCGCTGCTGGCCGTCGGCTGGCCGCTGGCGGTCGCGTCCGCCGCGCTGCTGCTGGTCGAGCGACGGGCGGCGCGGCTGACCGCCGAGCGGGTCGTCCGGGCCTGCCACGAGCTGCGCGGCCCGCTGACGACGGTGATGCTGGCGCTCGACCGTCCCGCGACGCGACCGGGCGAGCTGACGCGGGCGGTGACGATCGAGCTGGCGCGGGCGCGGCGGGCGTGCGACGAGGTCAGCGCGGCGGCCGCGCGGCGGCGGGCCCGCGACGAGCGGCAGCCGGTCGACCTGGCCGAGCTGGGGCGCGGCCTCGCGGCCGTCCACGACGCGGCCGCTCGCACCGCCGATCGTCGGGTCCGCTTCAGCGGTGGGCCGGCGGTCGTCCTCGGCGACCGCGCGCGGCTGGCGCAGGCGATCGGCAACCTGATCCACAACGCCCTGGAGCACGGCTCGGGCACCGTGACGGTGTCGATCCGGACTACCGCCAGCGCCGTCCGGGTCGAGGTGGCCGATCAGGGTCCCGGCTTGCCGGCGCCGGTCGCGGTGCTGGTCCGCCGCCCGCGCCGCGGCCAGCGCGGCCGCGGAATGCGGATCGTGAGCGAGGCGCTCGGCGCGCACGGCGGCAGCCTGCGGGCCGGCCCCTCGCCGGCGGGTGCCCGGTTGATCGCCGAGCTGCCGCGGCTGGGGCCGGCGCCGCGGGCCGTCGTCCGAT
>NZ_AGUD01000325.1 GCF_000240225.1 Patulibacter medicamentivorans | reverse complement strand
GCCGCGCCACCATCGCCCGCCGCGCCACCATCGCCCGCCGCCGCGCCACCGCCGCCGGCCGCAGCGCGGGCCGCGTTGCCGCGCTCGACCCGCGCCGCCACCTGGGCGTCCATGTCCGCCACGTCGACGCGCGAGATCTCGCCGTCGAAGAGCGCCATGGCGCGGTCCGGATCATCAGTGTGGACGTGGACCTTGAGGGTCCGCTCGTCGCCGACGACGACGATGATCGAGTCGCCGAGCGTCGCCAGCTCGCGGCGGGCGCGGCGGGCGTCGAGGTCCGGGCCGGTGACCGCGAAGTTGGTGCAGAAGCGGTAGGTCTCCGACGCGTGGGTCGCCTCGTCGGAGAGCTGGGCGGCGTCGTAGTGGCGGATGTCGAAGTCCGCTCCCTCGCGGCCCTCGAGCAGGACCCGGATCACGCCGGCGAAGAGCACCAGCAGCCCGAAGCCGCCGGCGTCGACGACCCCGGCCTCCTTCAGCACCGGCAGCAGCTCCGGCCCCTCGTCGAGCGCGACCTGCCCGGCCACCACCGCGGCCGCGATCACGGCGGCGAGCGCGGCCGACTGCTCCTCCTCGCTGACGAGCGCGCCGAGCTGGCCCGGCTCGAGCAGCGCGACCGCGTGCGAGGCGGCGCCGGCCATCTCGCGGACGACGGTCAGGACCGTGCCCTCGACCGGCTGACGGACCGAGTCGTAGCCGCGGCGGGCGGCGCCGGCGAGCGCGGCGGCGATCAGCGGCGGCCGGATCAGCTCGCCGGGACGGGCGACCAGCTCCTCGGCGGCCCCGCGGATCAGCTGCGACAGGATCACGCCGCTGTTGCCGCGGGCGCCGAGCAGCGCGGCCCGGGCCAGTCGCCGGACCAGCTCCTCGCGCCCGAGCTCGTCGAGCGAGCAGTCGTCCGCGACGATCAGGTCCAGCTCGTCGAGCACCGACCGCAGGGTCAGCGCCATGTTGTCTCCCGTGTCGCCGTCGGCGACCGGGAAGACGTTGAGGTCGTTGATCTCCTGGCGCCGCGACTCGAGGTGCGCGGCGGCCCCCGCCACGATGTGGCGGAAGCGGACGATGCTGGGATCGGCCGACGGCACCGCCGGGCCTTCCTGCCTACGGCGCCGCGAGGGCGCTAGACGGCCTTCTGGACCTTGTTCGCCTTGAGGCAGCGCGTGCAGACGTACTCACGCGTGGGAGCGCCGTTCACGAGCAGCCGCACCTTCTGCAGGTTGGCGTCGAAGCGGCGCTTGGTGGCGCGCATGGAGTGGCTCCGGCTCTGGCCGAAGGCAGGACCCTTGCCGCAGGAGATGCAAACCTTAGCCATAAGGCGAGGAAGGGTACCGATCCTCCGCCCGCGGCGCGTGCCGGTCGCGGTCAGGTCCGCTCGCGCTGGGGCGCGCGCTGCGGCTGCGGCGGATGGGCCGGCCGCCGGGCGGGCGGCGGGACCCGGTCGGCGAGCCGCGCGGG
>NZ_AGUD01000326.1 GCF_000240225.1 Patulibacter medicamentivorans | reverse complement strand
GGCCGGCGGCGAGCGGCGGCCGCGACGGCGCCCGCGTCGCCGCGGGCGGGCTACGCGCCCCGCGTCGCCGCGCCGTCGTAGGCGACGCCGGCCAGGTCGCCGAGCAGGTCGCGGGTTTCCTCCAGCTGCGCGGTCAGCAGCTGCTTGGCGACCTCCAGCAGCTGGAAGATCCGCGGGTCCTTGACCCGGTAGAGGACGCTGGTCCCCGCGCGGCGGCTCTCGAGCAGGCCCTGCCGTCGCATCGCCGTGAGGTGCTGCGAGGTGCCGCTGGAGTCGAGCCCGAGCGCGGCCTGCAGCTCGCCGACCGCGCGCTCGCCGTCGCGCAGCAGCTCGAGGATCCGGACCCGTGCCGGGTGGCCGAGGAGGCGGAAGAAGTCGGCCTTCAGCCGGTAGATCGGCGCGGGATCGCCGGCGGCGGGCTGCGGGAGGGCATCGGTCATCCGTGGACCACGATACCATTCCTCTCTCAATATCTTAAGATCTTTGAAGATCATGAAATCAATTGCCCCTGATCCCTCGATCGACGATCCCGTGGTCGGCCAGCTGCTCGTCGTGATCGGTCGCGGCGGCTCGCCCGGGCGGCCCGAGGCCGCGCGGCGGCTGCTCGAGCTGCTGGAGCCCGAGAGCCTGGAGACGGTGCTGCGACTGGTCGCGGCGAGCGGCGAGCCGACGCCCGAGACCCTGGTCGTCCTGCGTGACGCGTGGGAGGCGTACCGCCACGACCGCGGGCGGTCGTGGAACTGACCGCGGCGCCCATTCGCGGCCCGCGAGGCAACGGCCTGCGGTCGTTGTTGCCGTCCCGCGCCGACTACGCCGGCCTGCGCGGCAGCTGGCGCAGCGACCTGGTCGCGGGCGTCACGGTCGCGATCGTCGCGCTGCCGCTGGCGCTGGGCTTCGCGGTGACCGCCGGCCTCGGGGCGCAGGCGGGGCTCGTGACCGCGATCGTCGCCGGGATCGTGGCCGGCGTCTTCGGCGGGTCGCACGTCCAGGTCAGCGGCCCGACCGGCGCGATGACCGTCGTGCTGGTGCCGGTCGTCGCGTCGGTCGGCCCGGGCGGGGTCGCGGTCGTGGCCCTGCTCGCCGGGCTGCTGCTGGTCGCGGCGGGCGCGCTGCGACTGGGGCGCTACGCCGGCGTGCTGCCGTGGCCGGTCGTCGAGGGCTTCACCGTCGGGATCGCGCTGCTGATCTTCCTGCAGCAGGTGCCGGGCGCGCTCGGCGTGCCCAAGCCCCACGGCGAGAACACGGCCGCCGTCGCCGCCCGCGCGATCGTCGACTGGGGCGGAGGTCATTGGAGCACGCTGGCGGTGGTCGCGCTGGTGGCGGTGGTGATGATCGCCGCGCCGCGCCTGCACCGGGCGCTGCCGGCCTCGCTGCTGGCCGTCGTCACGGCGACGGTGCTGGTCGAGCTGACGGGCCTCTCGGTGGCGCGGATCGGGACGATCCCGTCGAGCCTGCCGACGCCGGCGCTGCCGCAGCTCGACGGCGGCAAGATCGGCGACCTGGTCACCGCGGCCCTCGCCGTCGCGGCGCTGGGGGCGGTCGAGAGCCTGCTCTCGGCGCGGGTCGCCGACGGGATGGCCGACGGCGAGGCCCACGATCCCGATCGCGAGCTGGTCGGCCAGGGCCTGGCCAACGTCGCGGTCTCGTTCGTCGGCGGGATGCCGGCGACCGGCGCGATCGCGCGGACCGCCGTCAACGTCCGCGCCGGCGCCCGGACCCGGCTGGCGACGATCGTCCACGGCCTGGTGCTCGTGGTCGTCGTGCTGCTGCTGGCGTCGCTGCTCGAGCGCGTCCCGCTGGCGGCCCTCGCCGGCGTCCTGATGATGACGGCGGTGCGGATGGTCGAGGTCGGCACCGTCGGGCGGATCCTCCGCTCGACCCGCGAGGACGCGCTGCTGCTGATCCTGACGGCGACGGCCACGATCGCCTTCGACCTGGTCGTGGCGGTCGGCATCGGCGTCGCGCTGGCGGCGATCCTGGCGCTGCGGACGGTCGCCGCGAACGCCGCCTTCGAGCGCGAGGACCTGGGCGGGATCGACGTCGACGCGACGCTCGAGCACGCCCTGCTCGAGGAGCACATCGTCGCCTACCGGCTCGACGGCGCGCTCTTCTTCGGCGCCGCCCAGCGGTTCCTGCTGGAGCTGACCGCGGTCACCGACGTCGAGGTCGTGATCCTGCGGATGGGCGGCCTGCGGATGATCGACAGCACCGGGGCCCAGGCGCTGGCCGACCTGATCGACCACCTGCAGCGGCAGGGGATCACGGTCCTGCTCACCTCGCTGCGCCCCGAGCACCGCGGGCTGATCGAGCGGGTCGGGGTGCTCGACATGCTCGACCACGCCAACCACCTGCTGCCGACGATCGACGAGGCGCTCGCCCACGCCCGCCGGCACCACCTGCGCAACCGCCGCGCCGCCGCCGTGGCCGCCTGAGCGTCAGGCCAGCTCGCGGTAGACGTCCCAGGTCGCGCGCGCGGCGTCGGCCCAGGTCCACGGCGGCGCGGCGGGCGCGGGCCGGGTCAGGCCCTCGGCCCGGGCGACCAGGCCGGCGACGTCCTCCGGCGGCGCGAAGGCGGCGCGGCCGTCGAGCACCTCGCGCAGCGCCGGGACGTCGCTGCAGGCGACCGGGCAGCCGCACGCCAGCGCCTCGACCGGGGTCAGGCCGAAGCCCTCGTCGTCGGACGGCAGGACCAGCGCGTGCGCGGCCGAGTAGAGCGTCGCCAGGTCCGGGTCCGAGAGCGCGCCGGTCAGCTGCACGTCCGGCAGCTCCGCGGTCCAGGGGCCGGCCGGGCCGGCGAGCACCAGCGGCAGCGTGCGGGGCGCTGCGGCCAGCTCGCCGAGGCGCTTGCGGGGATCGGGGTGGCGCATGCCGCCGACCCACAGCAGGAACCGCTCCGGCAGCGCCAGCCGCTCGCGCAGCTCGGCGATCGCGTCGGCGGCGGCCGGGACGAAGTGCGGCGCCGGGGCCTCGTGGA
Organism: Patulibacter medicamentivorans; assembly: GCF_000240225.1. Taxonomy (GTDB): domain Bacteria; phylum Actinomycetota; class Thermoleophilia; order Solirubrobacterales; family Solirubrobacteraceae; genus Patulibacter; species Patulibacter medicamentivorans. Next base: position 16,810 of record NZ_AGUD01000326.1, on the reverse strand, counting down.
TCACCCGCAGCCGCTCGTCGGGCACGTCGAGCAGCCGGCGGACGTCGGCGGCCACCGCGGCGGTCGGGACGATGATCCGGTCGGCCCGCTGGACGGCCAGGTAGCGCAGCCGGAAGCGGACGCCGGTCCGCAGGTACTCGCCGCGGCGCTTGAGCGGCACCAGGTCGTGGAGCGTCGCCACCTGCGGCTTGCCGGGGCGCAGCAGGACCCCGTCGAGCCACGGGCTGTGGAACAGGTCGCAGCCGAGCGGACGTCGTCGGGCGACGACCAGGTCGCCGTCGGCCGCGGTCTCGTCCAGCGCGTCGTGGAGGCAGCGGACGTAGCGCCCGATGCCGCGCACGTCGACCTCGGCGCGCGCGTCGAGGGCGACCCTCATCCGGTCGACGCGCCGTCGTCGGCGGGCGCGCTCGCCGCCGCCGTCGCGGCCGGTCCGCCGGCGGGGGACGACGGTCGGCCGCGCAGCGCCCCGTCGACCCGGTCGGCGAAGGCGTCGAGCGCCCAGGCCCGCGCGGCCTCGCGGCAGGCGTCGGCCAGCAGCGCCCGCTCGCGCAGCGCCCAGACCACGCCGTGGGCCAGCGCGGCGGGATCGCCCGGCGGCACCAGCCGGCCGGTGACGCCGTCCTGGACGACCTCGACCAGCCCGTCGACCGCCGAGGCGACGACCGGCACGCCGACGGCCTGGGCCTCGGCGGCGATCGTCCCGAACGGCTCGCGGTGGGAGGGGACGACCAGCACGTCGACGTGGCGCAGCAGGCCGGGGCCGCTGGTCTGCCAGGGCCAGCGCTCGACGCCGGCGGCATCCGCCCGGCGGTCGACCAGCCGCGCGTGGTGCGGGTCGGCGTCGTAGGGGTCCTCGCCGACGACCACGATCCGCGACCGCGGGACGGCGACGCGGATTCCCTCGGCGGCCGCGATCAGGTCGAGCGGTCCCTTCCGCGGCTCGATCCGGCCGACGAAGGCGATCACCGGGCGGTCGTCGGCCGTCCACGGCGGGTCGGCCGGCGGCGGGTCCAGGTCGACCGGGCAGCCGGTCACCACCACGTCGCGGCCGAGCCGCTGGGCGACCGGGTGGGCGCAGGCGCGCGAGTCGGCCAGCAGCACGTCGGCGGCGCCCCAGAAGCGCGGGACGCGACGGACCATGTCGTGGACGTGGACGGCGGTGCGGGCCGCCATCCGCCCGCCGCCGCGGCCGCCCGGCGGGTGGAGCGCGGGCAGCAGCCGGGCCGGGACGGTCCCGTTGAGGTAGACCACGTCGTGCTGCGCGGCCAGGGTCCGGAAGGTCCGGAAGGCGAGCACGGCGGCCAGGCCCTGCCCGCGCCCGAGCCCGCCGACCGGCTGCTGGCGCCAGACGACCTCGTCGGGGGCCTCGGCCGGCCGCCGGCCGCTCGGCCCGGTCATGGTCATTCGCCAGCCGCGCTCGGCCAGCAGCGGCGCGGCCCGCAGCAGCGCCAGCTCGGCCCCGCCCGGCCGGTCCACCGCGTGCACCACCAGGAGCGACCGCATCGCGTCGAAGGCTAGATGATCGCCTCCACGGCCCGCGTGGGGGATGTGCGGGCCCGAGCCGGCACGAGTAGCCTGTCGCCGCGGCTCCTCCGCTCGTGAAGATCCTCATCGACACCAGCTACGCGCTGCGCGGCGCGTCGGGCACCGCCGTCTACCTGGAACGGCTGCTGGCCGCGTTGGCGGAGCAGCCGGTCGAGGTCGTCACCGCCGGCGACGAGCACCGCCCGCCCCCGGCCGGCGGCGGCATCGGCAGCATCCGCAACCTGGCCCACGACCAGCGCTGGCTGCACGCGGCGCTGCCGGCGCGCGCCGCGCGCGAGCGGGTCGACGTGGTCCACCACCCGCTGCCGGCCTTCACGCCGCGGCTGGCGCGCGGTCGCCAGCGGATCGCCCAGGTGATCACGGTCCACGACCTCGCGTTCGAGCTGCTGCCCGAGTGCTTCGACCCGCGCTTCGCCCGCTGGGCGTCGCTCACCCACCGCCGCGCCGCGCGCCGCGCCGACGCGGTGATCGCCGTCTCGCAGACGACCGCCCGCGACGTCCGCGAGCGCTGGCACGTGCCCGCCGAGCGGATCGTGGTCGCGCCCCACGGCCCCGGCCAGTGGCAGGCCCGGGAGATCCGCTCCGGCCGCACCGAGCGGGCGCCGTCGGTCCCGCTCGCCCGGCCCTACTTGCTGTACGTCGGCGACGACGAGCCGCGCAAGGACCTGCCGACCCTGCGCGCCGCCCACCGGTCGCTGGCCGCGCGACTCGGCGACGCGGCGCCCGACCTGGTGCTCGCCGGCCGGATCGCGGGCGACCCGGCCGCCGGCGAGCGGATCGTCGTCGCGCCCGACCGCGACCAGCTGCTGGCGCTGATGGACGGCGCGCTGGCGCTGGTCCACCCGGCGCTCCACGAGGGGGTCGGGCTGACGCCGCTGGAGGCGATGGCGCGCGGCGTTCCGGTCGTCGCCGCCCGCTCGCCCGGGATCACCGAGACCTGCGAGGACGCCGCGGCCTACTTCCCGCCGCGCGACGCCGGGGAGCTGGCGGCGGTGCTCGAGCGGATCGTCGCCGAGCCGCGGCTGCGGGAGCGGCTGACGCAGGCCGGACGTCGCGTCGCCGGCGCCCGCAGCTGGTCGGCCGCGGCGCGCGCCCACGTCGAGGCCTACGCGCTCGCGGTCCGCAACGCGGCCGCCGCCTGAGCCGCGGCGGGGCCGATCGGCGGCCGGCGGGGACCCCTCCTCCGGTACGCTCGCCGTTCACGGATCCCCGGGGGCGGGGGACCCGCGAGACCTCTGCATGAAGATCGCGATCCTGGGCACCCGCGGCATCCCGGCCGCCTACAGCGGCTTCGAGACCGCGGCCGAGCACCTGGCCGCGCGGCTCGTCCAGCGCGGCCACGAGGTCACGGTCTACTGCCGCCCGCACGTCGTCGACCCCGACCTGCGCGAGCACGTCGGCGCGCGGCTCGTCCACCTGCCGACGATCCGCAACAAGTACCTCGACACGTTCGTCCACACCTACCTGTCGGCCGAGCACTGCGTGCGGCGGCTGAAGCCGGACGTCGCGCTGTTCTTCATCGCCGGCAACAGCCCGATCACGCGCCTGACGCGGGCCGCCGGGCTGCCGACGGTGATCAACGTCGACGGCCTCGACTCCGACCGCTCCAAGTGGCCGGCGGCGGCCAAGGCCTACCTGCGGTTCGCCGAGCGCAACGCCCCGCGCTGGGCCGACATCGCGCTGACCGACAGCGACGCGGTCGCCGACGTCTTCGCCAAGCGCTACGGGCAGCGGATCGAGGTGATCCCCTACGGCGTCGAGGACCCCGGCCACACGACCACCGACACGCTCGACGCGCTGGGGCTGGAGCCGCGCGAGTACATCCTCTTCGTCGGCCGGCTGGAGCCGGAGAACAACCCGCACATGCTGGTCGACGCGTTCAGCCGGATCCCGTACGAGGTCACCAAGGGCAAGAAGCTCGTGATCGTCGGCGGCGCCCCCTACGCCCACGACTACATCAAGGGCGTCCACCGCGGGGCCGACCCGCGAGTGCTGTTCCCGGGCTACGTCTTCGGCCGCGGCTACTGGGAGCTGCAGAAGAACAGCTACCTGTCGGTGATGCCGACCGAGGTCGGCGGCACCCACCCGGTGATCCTCGAGGCGCTCGCGTCGGGCGCGGCGGTGCTGGTCAACGATCACGCTCCGAACGTCGAGACGATCGGCGGCGCGGGCGCGACGTTCAGCGGGGCCGAGGGCGCGCCGGCGCTCTCGCGCGAGCTCGAGCGGCTGCTGCAGGATCCCGAGCGCGTCGCCGAGCTGCGGGTGGCGGCGGTCGAGCGCGCCAAGGCCTACTCGTGGGACGCCGTCACCGAGCGCTACGAGCGGCTGCTGGAGCGGGTCGTCGACGGCCGCAGCGCCGGCCCGCTCGACCCGGCGCTGGTCGACCGGGACGTCCCGGCGCCGCAGCTGGCCGGGCTGCTGCCCTAGCGGCGCCGCAGGCGCCGGGCAACGGCGGCCCGGCGTGACGCGGTCACGACCCTCAGCGGCTGAGCTTGAACGACACGCCGCGGCTGTAGAACGTCTTCGAGCCGCTCTTCCAGGCCAGCCGCAGGGCGCTCGCGCGGCGGACGCGGACGGTCTTGCTGACGAAGCCGTACTTGCTCGTCTTGAAGCTCTTGAAGCGCTTGTAGCGTCCCCTGGCGTCGCGCAGCTGCAGCTCGACCGCGCGCGGCCCGCTGCCGCCGCCGGGCCGCACGCGGCCCCAGATCTTCAGGTTGCCGCTCTTGGCGGCGCGCCGGCTCGGCAGGAAGAACGGCAGCCGGTAGGCGTCGTAGGCCGGCTTCGCCTTGCCGTCCTTGCCGGATCCGGGACCGAACCGCAGGCCGGTCTGGAAGGTGCTCCACTTGGCATCGCCGGTGGCGCCCGCGACCGGGCCGTCGTCGTAGAGCAGGAACTGGGCGAGCGTCCGCACGTAGCGGTTGCGCCAGGCGATGTACTCGGCCTGGTTGATCCACGCCGCCTGCTGGTTGAGCGAGACCCCGGTGATCGAGTCCGGCGGATCGGTCTGGTAGCCGTACTCGGTCAGGTAGAGCGGGATCGAGGAGCGCTTGACCTTGTAGCGGGCCATGATCCGCTCCAGCTGGTCGCTCAGCGTCCCGAGGTTGGCCGTGGTCACCCAGTCGTCCGGGTAGTCCGGCCGCGTCGTCGGCGAGCGGACCAGCTCGTACGGGTGGTGGGCGTAGCCGGTCATCTGGAACAGCGCCGGGTGCTGGGCGGTGAACTCCGCCGGGTTCGGCGTCGCCGGGCAGTCGACCTTGGACGCGTCGGCGCCGGTCAGGAAGCCGAGGCTGTCGTTGAGGCAGTAGACCCGCCGCAGGAACCGCATCGCGTCCATCGGCGTCCCGCGCGAGTTGAGGTCGGAGAGCTTGTGCTGGCCCTTCGGCGCGGTCTCGCCGACGAGGATCGTGTCGCCGCCGTGGCCGGTCGCGCCGAGCGCGGTCCACGAGGCGTCGACCAGCTTGCGGTAGAGCGGCGGCGACTGCTCGACGGCGGTGGTCGCGGTGCTCGACCACTGGGGCGAGAGCCAGGCGCCCTGGTTCGGCTCGTTCCAGATCGACCAGTAGTCGATCCGCGGCTGGGCGGCGGACTGCCCGGCGGGGACGAACGAGCCGCTGTAGCGCTTGCCGAGGGCGGCGACGAAGGCCCCGAACTCGGCCGGGTCCGGGTTCGTCCGGTCGGCCAGCCGCTCGTCGAACGAGCCCGACATCGCCCACAGCGGGCCGGGCGCGGTCGGGTTCAGGTTGACCTGCATCCCGCGGTCGCGGATCTCCTTGATGACCGTGTCGTAGCGCGCCCAGTTGGCGGCCGGGTAGGCGTTCGGGTCGCTGGCGTCGAACCCGGTCGGCTTCGACGCCTGGTCGGGCGACGGCGCGACGAGGTACCAGAACGCAGTCAGGCGGATCCGCTGGACGCCGAGCGCCTGGGCCTCGTCGAGCGTCTTCTTGCGGACCGCGTCGGACCCGTAGACGATCCGCGGGTCGTCCTGGAACGTCGACTCCAGCCGCGTGTTGGCCGACGCGCTCGCGGTCGAGAGCAGCACCAGCAGCGCGGCGGTCAAGGGGATCAGTCGGCGCATATCAAGCAGTCGTAAACCATCGGGAGCGGAAAGGTCGCGGTTCGGCCGCGCCGGAACGTCCGGGAGCGGCGCCGGCGATCAGGGCGTCGTGCCGCCGGTGGCGGTCGTCGGCATCGTCGGCGTCGTGGTGCCCGTCGTGGTGCCGGGCGTGGTGGCCGTGCCGGGCGTCGTCGCGCCCGGCGTGGTCGCCCCGGGCGTGGCGGCCCCGGGCGTGCTCGTGCCGGGCGTCGTCTGCCCGGCCAGCGGCGCGGTCGCCTGGCCGCTGCGGGCCTGGCGCTTCTCGACCGCGCGGCGGCTGGCCGCGACGGCCATCTTCTGGGCGACCATGCTGGTCGGGGCCAACCGCAGCGCGATCCCCAGCGCCCGCTGGGCGTTGAACGGACGATCGGCGTCGTAGAGCTCGAAGCTGGCGAGCCGCTGCCAGCTGTCGGGGATCGCCGGCTCCAGCGCGATCGCGCTCTCGTACAGGCGACGGGCGCCCTCGAGGTCGCCCTTGCGCGACAGGATCCCGGCCAGCACGTAGTCGGCCTGGACCGACAGCGGGTCGAGGCTTCGCGCGTCGCGGGCCTCGCGCTCGGCCCGCGCCAGGTCACCGGCGTCGAGGGCAGCGAGGGCCGCGTTCTGGGCCCGCACCGACCGCCACGGCTGGGCGATCGAGAAGGCGCCGATCGCGAACACCACGACCAGCCCGACCGCGATCGCGGTCCGCGGCGACGCGACGGCGATCCGCGGCCGCGGGCGCGGCACGAACGCGGCCTCGGCGCCGCGCCCGACCACCCAGCCGGCGAGCAGCATCGGCGCCAGCGCCACGCCGGGCAGGAACCAGGTCCAGTCGGCCATCGACGTGACCGCGAACGTCGTCACGACCGCCACCGCCGCCGCGGTGCCGTCGCGCTCGGGCCGTCGCGCCGCGTGCCGCAGCGGCCCGCGCAGGCCGAGCCCGCGGACGGCGGCGAGCACGAACGCCAGCCCGAGGGTCAGCGACGTCAGCATCCCGATCCAGCCGAGGTCGGCGAGCGTCTGCGGGATCCAGCCGTGGGCGTGCTTGGCCACGTAGCCGTTCTTGCGGACCCGCGGCTGGACGGCGCCGAAGCCGCCGGCGCCGACGCCGTGCGTCGGCTGGATCTCGAAGACGTCGCGCGCCTGGCGCCAGTACTGCGAGCGGAACGAGCTGGCCGCGGTCAGGCGCGACGGGTCGCCGCCGGGGACCGCCGCGTCGGGATCGGTCAGCTGGTGCCAGGCGTTGCTGATCGAGCCGGTCAGGCCGCGCTCGCTGGTCGCCACGACGGCGATGCCGGCGACCGGGATCACCGCCACCACGCAGGCCACGAAGACGCCCAGGCGGCGGCGCTCGAGCGGGCCGACGCCGGTGAAGACGGTCGCGAACTCGATCGCGAGGCCGGCGATCAGCAGCACCACGATCGTGCCGGCCAGGAGCACCCCGAGCTCGGCGCCGGCCGACTCGCGGGCGGCCAGCAGGACCTTGTCGGTCGAGAGCGCCGCGTTGGCGAACGCCCAGATCCCGACGAAGCCGCCGCCGAGGACGCCGACGGCGAGCACCAGCAGGCTGTGCAGCCGCCGCGGCGCGAGCGCGATCCAGGCCAGCGCCCCGACGCCGGCGGCGATCAGGCTGCCGCGCGAGTAGGACTGCAGCAGCGTCAGGACGGCCAGCGCGGCGATCGGGTACGCGAGGGCGTTGAGCGGCCGGTAGCCGTTGCGGCGGGTCCCCAGCCACAGCGACAGCACCAGCGCGAAGGCGGCGATCGCGCCGACCCCGTTCCAGTAGCCGATCGGGTCCTGCAACCGCGCGTAGACCTGCTCGGGGTCGATCGCGGCCGGGAAGACCTTGCTGCCGAGGCCGAGCAGGACGATCACCGTCGTGCCCAGCAGGGCGCCGCCGAGCGGCGCCTGCCAGCGCCCGGGCGCGAGCCAGGCGGCCGCCGCGCCGCCGGCCATCACGGCGACGTAGGCGAGCGTCCGGTTGGTCTCGAACCACGAGTCGTCGGGCGCGACCGACCAGCTGATCGAGACCCCGGTCAGGATCACGAGCGCCGCGCCGGCCAGCATCGTCCCCGCGCCCCACGGCCGCGAGCCGCCGGGGGCCCGCAGCGCGGCGAGCAGGGCGACGATCCCGGAGAGGCCGGTCACCGCCAGCAGCACCGGGCCGCTGGTGTCGACGCTCTGCCCGGTCCGCGCGTGGGTCGCGGCCCAGACCAGCAGCGCGCCGATCAGGACGACCCATGGCCCGTCGCCGCGCAGCGGGCGCGGCACGCGCGATGGGCTCGCGGTCGCGCCGACGACCGGCAGCGTCCGGGTCGGCTGGTCGGCGGCGGCGGGCCTTCGCGCCCGTCGCCTGAGCGCGTCAGCGACCACGTCGCCGTCGCAGCGCCTGCAGTCCGGCCGCGCCACCGGCCACGCACGCGGCGCCGCCGCTCGCGATCAGCGCGAGCAGCAGCGGCGTGGGCAGCGACGCCCCCGACTGACCGAGGTCGAGCGAGGACTCCGGGACCTTCACGTTCTTGAGGTCGATCTGGCTGCCGTCGGCGGCGTTGGTCGCGATCTCGGTCGCGGCCCTGGCGGCGTCGGCGCTCTCCTGCGGGGTCGGCTCGGGCGTCGTCGGGGTGGTGGAGCCGGTCGCGTCGCCGCCGGTCCCGGTCCCGGCGCCGCCGCTGCCGCCGGTCGCGCCGCCGCCAGTCGAGCCGCCGCCGCCCGAGCCGCTCCCCGACCCGTTGCCCCCGTTGCCCGATCCGCCCTTCTTGCCGCCGCCCGTCTGGGCGATCGCGATCGCGTCGGCGCAGTCGTTGTAGTCGCCGAGCGCGTCGAGCTCGTTGGCCGCCTGCGACAGCTCCTTCTGGCTGTAGGTCTTGTCGAGCTTGCCGTCGCCGCAGTCGCGGAAGATCTCGCGGTAGTCGGCCGACGCGGCGGCCGGCGTGACCGCCACGGCGACGAGGACGGCGAGGAGCGTGGTGATGCGAGTGAGTGTGCGCACGGCGTTGGTCACGTCGGGGGAAGGGGGACCCGGTCCCGCCCTCCGATCCGCCACGGCGGACGGCGTGCCACGGACGGCGTGCGTCCACGGCCAGCGAAATCGCGTCAACGCTACCAACCGGCGGGCGGTCGTCGAGTTGCGCAACCGGCGGCCCAGGTGGGGGCCGATCGCGGTCAGGCGGCCCGCTCGGCGTCCTCGACGGCCGCCAGCATCCCGGCCGCCCAGGCCTCGAAGGTGAACGCCGAGACGTCCCGGCGGCCGGCCGCGCCCAGGGTCTGCGCGCCGTCGGGATCGACGGCCAGCTCGGTCAGGGCGCGGGCGAGGGCCAGCGGCTGGCCGGCCGGCACGATCCGTCCGTTGCGCCGGTCGCGGACCAGGCCGCCGGCCGCCGCGCCGACGGCGTCGGTCGCCAGCACCGGCACCCCGCGGTGGAGCGCCTCGTTGCAGACCAGGCCCCACGGCTCGACGAAGGCCGGGGTCCGCTCGGAGGGGACGCAGAGGACGTCGCTGCGGTCCAGCCACTCGCGGACCTCGGCGGTCGGGACCGGGCCGATCGCCCGCGCTCCGGGCAGACCGGCGTCGGCGGCGGGCGGCGGGCCCAGCAGCACCAGCTCGGCGCCGATCGCCTCGTGCAGCTTGGTCTGGCGCCAGGCGACCAGCAGGCTCTCGATCCCCTTGCCCGGCGCGTCGCGGCCGACGAACAGGATCCGGAACGGGTCGTTCGGCGGGCGCGGGGCGGCCGGCGGCTCGACCCAGACGGCCGGGTCGACCGCCTGCGGCGCGATCTGGACCCGGCGGGCGCCGAGCCAGCGGGCGTGGGCGGCGACGTGCGAGCCGTAGGCGGCGACGGCGTCCGCGTCGCGCACGATCCGTCGCAGCAGCGGGCGGGCGAGGACGAACGCCGGGGTCGACGGCTCGTGCCAGAGCGCGCTCCAGAGCACGAACGGGGTCCCAGCGCGACGGGCGGCGCGCCACGCCGCCGGCAGCGCGATCCGGCCGGCGGTGCCGGCCACGACGGTCCGCCAGCGCTCGCGCTGGCCGGCCAGTCGGGCGATCCCGTGCTGGCCGACGCGGTGGACCGGCAGGCCGGCGTCGGCCACGCTGCCGTGGAAGTGGTGGTCGCGCCCCTCGAAGACCGCGACCTCGACCGGCGTCCGCGCGGCGAGCGCGGCCAGCGCGCCGACCCGCTCGGGCGGCACCCGGGAGGTGACGATCAGGATCGGCCGGTCGCCCACGCGGGCATCATCGCGCACCGTCGACCACGTGGCGGTAGGCCCGCAGCGTCTGGCGGCCGCAGCGCTCCCAGGTGAAGCTCTCGGCGACGGTCCGGCGGGCCGCCAGCCCCAGCGCCCGGCGGCGGGCGGGATCCGACAGCAGCCCGTCGATCGCGTCGGCCAGCGCCGCGACGTCGCCCGGCGGGACCAGCACGATCCCCTCGCCGGCGTCGGCGATCTCCTGCGGGCCGGGCTCCCCGAGCGCGCCGATCACCGGCATCGCGGCGGCCATCGCCTCGACGTAGGCGACGCCGAACGCCTCGTCGATCGACGGCATCACGAACAGGTCGGCCTGGCGGGCGCTGGCGAGCGCCTCGGCGTGGGGCAGCTGGCCGACCCACTCGATCCGGTCGTCGACCTCCAGCTCGACCGCCAGTCGCGCCAGGGCGGGCCGCTCGGGGCCGTCGCCGATCACCCGGTAGCGGACGCTGGGGTGGCGATCGCGCAGCGACCACAGCGCGCGGATCACGTCCTCGTGGCGCTTGCGGGCGACGACGTGGGCGACCGTCACCAGCAGCGGCTCGGGGGCGTCGGCGAGCGCTACCCGCCGTCGCGGTCCGCTGCCCCAGCGCCCGCGGGCGCGTCGGCCGGCGCCGCCGGCGTCGGCGCGCCGCGGCGGGTCCCACGAGCGGGCGACCCGCCACCGCTCGAGCGCGTCGGGATCGGGCAGGTCGGTCCCCAGCCGCACCACGCGGGTGCGGGAGGCGTCCAGCGCGGCGCAGCGATCGGCGGTGCCGGCGCTGTTGGCCAGCACCAGCGCGGCGTCGGCGAACGTCGCCCGGATCGCCGCGGCCCCGGCGGGGAAGCGCGGAGCCGTGTAGTAGACGTCGCCGCCGTGGACCGACACGATCACCGGCACGTCGGGGGCCCCGTGCGCCACGGCCCGGCGAACCGCGTCGCCGGCGGGCACCGCGTTGTGGGCGTGGATCAGGTCGTACGGGAACCGCCGGTGCAGCCGCCGCAGCGCCCGCCGCAGCGGTCGGGCGGCCCAGCGGCCCCACGACCCGTAGCTGCGGTCCCGGCGTGGGCCGAGGAAGCGGACGTAGGTGATCGGGATCCCGTCGAGCTCCGCGCTCTCGGGCTGGGCGAGCATCGTGCGCAGGGTCGCGGGCACGTCGCGCAGCCGTGTCGCCCGCGGTGGCACCGGCCGGTGCAGGACCAGCACGTGGACCTCGGCCCCGGCGTCGCGGGCGGCCACCGCCTGCTGGTGGGCCCAGATCCCGAGCACGGGGTCGTTCTGGCGCGGGTAGAACTCCGCGACCACGCAGACCCGCAGCGGATCGGTAGCTGAGCGGCGCGCCTGAGCCTGGGTCGGATCGGGCGCGGAGGCGGCGGCGCTCGGGCGGGACACGTCTGGTGAGGCTACGGCACCGCCCCGCGATCGCTCGTGACGATCCGTGGGCGGCGGCGCCCGGGCGCGGTCGATCCGCGCCGGCGCCCGGCCCGCTCCCCGGCCGGGCCAGGCTCAGGCGGCGGCCCGCGCCAGGGCCTCGCGCAGCCCCGCCTCGACCTGCTCGCCGGTCCGCTCCCAGGTGAACGCGGCGGCGTGCGCGATCCCGCGGGTACGCCGGTCGTCCCGCTCGGCGGGGTCGTCGAGCAGCCGCTCGACGACGTCGCAGAGCGCCCCCGGCTCCAGCGCGGCCAGCGCGACCGGCCCGTCCGGCCCGTGGACGGCGAGGCTGCTGGCGCTGGCCACGTCGACGCACGTCAGGCCGCAGGCCAGCATCTCGTGGGGGATCAGCGACGGGTTGGTCAGCGACAGGACGACGCCGACGGTCGCCTGCCCGTAGAGCGCCGCCAGCTGCGGACGGGTCCGCACGCCGAGGTGGCGGTGGGGGAAGCCGGTCGCGACGGGACGGTCCTCGCCGAACAGGCAGATCTCGACCTGCGGCCGCCGGCGGTGCAGCTCCTCGAGCGCCAGGATCCCGAGCGGGACCCCGCGCCGGGCGGTCGTGGCGCGGGCGTAGAAGAGCAGCTGATCGCCGCGCCGGGGGGCGCCGCCGGGGCGGTACAGGTCGTGGTCGAGGCCGATGTCGAAGCGGGTCGCGGACGCCCCGTACTCGCGGGCGACGACCTGCTCCAGCCACGGCGAGGCGACCAGGCAGTGCAGCCCCTGCCGGTAGGTCCAGGCGGCCCATTCGCGCTCGGCGGAGGTCGGGTAGAACTCGGCCTCGTGGTCCTGCACCAGGTAGGCGCGGGCCGCGACGTCCGGCAGCCGCAGCGCGGCCGGGACGGTCTGCCAGGCGGTCGCGACGAGCACGTCGGTCCCCCGCCAGCCGTCGAGCCCGGCGTGGACCGGCCCCGCGATCCCGCCGAAGGCGCTGCGGAAGCCCTCGACCAGCGCCTCGGGGCGGGCGCCGCCGCCGCGGCGCGCATCGTCGTCGAGGATCCAGATCGAGCACGACAGGCCGCGCGCCTCGAGCGCCCGCACGACGTTGGCGATCGTCGTGTGGCCGCCGCTGACGGTCCGGAACGAGGGGACGACGAACGCGACGTCGAGCGGCGCGTCCCGCCCGTCCGGGGCGCGCGGGGCCAGCGGCGCCGCGCCGTCGCGCTGGACCTCGAGCAGCCCGTCCGGGATCCGCACCTCGGTGGGAGCGGCGGGAAGGCGGAGCAGCGCGCGCAGCCGGGACATGCGGTGATGATCGCCGGTAGGGTCGCGCGGCGCGCCCCGAGCAGCCACCGCGCGGCCTCCGTTGTCCCCCGAGCTCGTCGTCCAGATCGTCAACTTCCGCACCCGCTCCTACCTGGAGCGGTGCCTCGAGGGGCTGCTCGACGAGCTGGCCGCGAGCGGGATCGCCCACCGGGTGCTGGTGCTGGAGAACGGCTCCGGCGACCGGCTGGACGACGTCGTCGCGCCCTACGGCGAGCGCGTCGAGCTGGTCGTCGGCCAGCAGAACCTCGGCTTCGGCGGCGGCCACGACCTGCTGGCGACCCGCGCCGACTCGCCGTTCCTCTGCTGCCTGAACCCGGACGTCGCGATCGAGCGTCGCGGCGTCTTCGCGGCGCTGCTGGAGCACTTCGCGGACCCGGCCGTGGTGGCCGCGGGGCCGCTGCTGCTGACCGACGCCGGCGAGCCGCAGGTCTGGGACCACGGCGAGCTGCGCGGGCTGCGGGCCCGGGTCGCCAACGGCGCCGGCCACGCCCACTGGCGCCCGCGCGAGCGCCCGACCGAGGTCGCCTGGGTCTCCGGTGCGTTCCTGCTGCTGCGGCGCAGCGCGTTCGACGCCGTCGGCGGCTTCGACCGGCGGTTCTTCCTCTACAAGGAGGAGGAGGACCTCTGCCTGCAGCTGCGGCGGGCCGGCGGGCGGATCGTCTACGACCCGCGGGTCGCGGCGCGCCACGTCGGCGGGGTCGTCGCCCGGCGCGAGGAGCACCTGGAGACCTCGATCGCCCGCTACGTCGAGAAGAACCTGCCCGGCCGCCGCCGTCGCTGGCTGCTGGACCAGCTGTACCGCCACGTGACGCGGCGGATCTGAGGCTGGGGGCCGTTCGGGGCCGGCCGGGTCGGTGGGGTCGGCCGCCCGGCGTGGTCTGGCGTGGCGGGGCGGCTGTGGGTCGGGGGCTTGGTGTTGGGGGCCTTGTCGGGACTGGCTGGGTGGGCGGGGTGTGGTCGGGTTCGGCGGGCCTTCGAGGGGCTGGAGGCTGTGGCTTGGGTCGTGGTGGCTGGTGGGCTGGGTTCGGTTCGGCGGGGTCTGGCTGGTCGGGTGGCTGGGGCTGGGTACGGGGGTGGGCGGGTGTCGTGGTCGGGCGATCGGGGTCGTGCGCTTGGCGGGGCTTGCTGGGCGGGCGGGGTGTCGTGGTCGGGCGATCGAGGTCGTGCGCTTGGCGGCGGTTGGCCGGGTGGGCGTGCGGCTCGCGGGCTGCATGAGGCGCCACGGCCCGCGGTCCGCGGGGGTTTGGCGTCTTGTGCTTGCCTGAGGTGCACCAGGCGCCACGGCTCGTGGGCTGGTGGACGTGTGGCGTGTCGTGCATGCGAGACCCGCGACCGCGTCGCGCCGGCGTGGTGGGTGGCGGCTCACGCCCTGCGAAACCTGCGTCACGCGCCACGGCCCACGGCGCGACGCACGTGTGGCGCCTGACGCACGCTGGTCGCCGGCCGGATCAGTCGCCGCCCCTGGGCCTATCGCCGCGGGCGGCGAGCACCCGCGGGTCCGGCCGATCAGCCCAAGCCGCCAGCCGCTGACCCTGCGCGGCGGCCAGCACCAGTCCGCCCACCGGACCCCGCTCCCGTACCCAGCCCCGCCGACCCGACCACGCGCCCGGCGGAGCCGACCCACGCACCACGGGCCAGCGACGCTCAAGGCCTCCAGCCCAAAGGCCCAGGCCCGCCGAGCCACCCCGACCCGCCGACGCCCGCCAGCCACCAACCCCAAGCCGCAGCCAGCACCAGCCCACCCACCCACCCAACCACCCACCCACCCAACCAACCACGCGCCCGGCAGAGCACACGCCCGGCAGAGCCAACCCACGCACCACCGAGGCCCAAGGCCCGGCCGACCTCCGCCCCGCCCTGACCTACCCGCGGTCGCCCCGGCGCTCGAGCGAGAGCGCCCGGCGGACCGGCGCCGGCAGTCGCTCGGCGCGCGAGCCGAGCGCGGCGAAGACCCGGCGGGTGCCGTGGTGGAGCAGCGCCCGCAGCGTCCACCAGCCGCGGCGCCCGGCGGTCCAGTCGCGCTGCCGCATCCATGCTCGGTCGCCGCGCGTCAGCCGCAGCGTCGCGCCGAGCGCGGCCTTCGGCCGGAACGGCTCGACGTGACCGGTCGCCGCCCGCAGCCCGCGGTACTCGTCGAACGTCCGCCGCGCGACGTCGATCGGGCCGTAGTCGTGGGCATGGAGCACCGCGGCCGCCGGCACGTAGGCCTTGCGCCAGTCGGTCTCCAGCAGGTCGCGCCCGAAGGCCTGGTCCTCGGCGTAGGAGATCTCGCGGAACCGCACCTGCTCCCAGCAGGCACGGCGGTAGGCGGCGTTGACGTTGGACAGGAACGGCGGGTCGTCGGGGCCGTGGACGGTGGTCTCGCCGTCGGGGGCGAAGCCGGCGAAGAACTGCTCCAGCTCGCGCGCGACCATCGGCGAGCTGTCCGGCCGCGGCAGGTGGGGCCCGAAGAGCGCGCCGAGTCGCGGGTCGCCGGCGAAGGCGTCGAGGATCGCGGCCAGCCAGCCGGCGACCGGCGTCGCGTCCTGGGTCAGGAAGCAGAGGATCTCGCCGCTCGTCCGCTCGGCCGCCCAGTTGCGGGTCGGACCGTGGCGGAACGCCTCGGGCGCGATCTCCAGGACCCGGGCGCCGGCGTCCCGGGCCAGGGCCACCGATCCGTCGCGCGAGCCGGAGTCGACGATCAGCAGCTCGTGGGGCGGCTGGCGGGTCAGCGCGGCCAGCAGCTCCGGCAGGAAGGCCGCGCCGTCCTTGACCGGGACGATCACCGACGCGGAGGGGGACGGGGACGCTGGCGGCGGGGCGGGCATGGCGCGGGGCGGCGGCCGGCGCGGCGGCGCGCGGCGCCCACGAGGCTACGGGAGCGGCGGCGGCCACGATCTACCCTGGGAGCGTGACCTCGCCCGCCGCCGACCTGCTGCCCGTCGCGGACCTGCGCGCGTTCCTGGCCGGCAGCTGGTCGCTGGAGCGGACGATCGAGGATCGCGGCAACGACCAGCGCGGCACGGTCCGCGGGACGGCCGAGTTCGTGGCGGACGGGTCCGGGATCCGCTGGATCGAGCACGGCACCGTCCAGCTGGCCGGCTACGTCGGCGAGGCCTCGCGCGAGCTGGAGATCGTCCCCGACCCCGTCGGCGACGGCTGGCTGGTGCGCTTCGACGACGGGCGCCCGTTCCACCCGCTCGACCTGCGGAGCGGGTCGTGCGACGCGGTCCACCCCTGCCGGGCCGACCGCTACGCCGGCCAGGTGCGGGCGACCTCGAGCGCCAGCTTCGAGGTCGACTGGCAGGTCACCGGGCCGGCCAAGGACCAGCGGATCCGGACGCGCTACGCGCGCCTGCGCCCGGACGAGGGCCGCTCGCGCTAGCGTCGCCCGCGGTGATCCTGCATCTGCACCACCGCTACCGCACGCTCGGCGGGGAGGAGCGCGCGATCGCGTCCCTGCGCGCCCTGACCGAGGAGCGGCTGGTCGAGCCGACCGCGCTGCTGGAGCGGGACTCGGCCTCGATCGGCAGCGCGCGGGCGGCGGGCGGCCTGCTCCGCGGCGGGCTCGATCCGGAGCAGGTGGCGGACGAGGTCCGACGGCTGGGCGCCCGGGTCGTCCACGCCCACAACCTCCACCCGACCCTCGGCGTCCGGGCCCTTCGCGCGGCGCGCGAGGCCGGCGCGGCGGTCGTCCTGCAGCTGCACAACTACCGCCTGGTCTGCGCCGTCGGGACCTGCGTCCGGGCCGGCGTCGACTGCACGCTCTGCCACGGTCGCGACACGCGGCCCGGGCTGCGGCATCGCTGCCGCGGCGGCCTCGCCGAGGGCATCGCCTACGCGGCCGGGATCGCGCGCCAGCAGCCGGGGCTGCTGGCCGCCTGCGACGTCGTCGTGGTGCCGAGCGTGGCGGCGCTGGAGCGGCTGCGGGCGCTCGGCGTCGAGCTGCCGGACGAGCGGGTCCACGTCGTCCCCCATCCGGTCGCCGCCGGTCCGCCGGTGACCCCGGATCGCGACGGCCCGGCCGTCGTCGCCGGTCGACTGGCTCCGGAGAAGGGCACCGCGGTGGCGATCGCGGCGGCGCGGATCAGCGGCCGCCCGCTGGTGATCGCGAACGGCGGGCCCGAGGAGCCGGCGCTGCGGGCGGCCGCGGCCGACCTGCCGGGCGTGCGGTTCGCCGGCCGGCTCGACCCGGCGGAGCTGGAGCGGCTGCGCGCCGGGGCGGCGATCGAGCTGGTGCCGTCGCTGGCCCACGAGACCTTCGGCCTGGCCGCCGCCGAGGCGATGCTGCG
>NZ_AGUD01000327.1 GCF_000240225.1 Patulibacter medicamentivorans | reverse complement strand
CTCGGTCCACGAACACCAGGCATCCACCCGCGGGGCGCGGCGCGAGGACGGATCGTCGTCTCGGCGGTCGCTTGGGGGTGAGGCGGCGATCGGGCGCCGGTGGGACGGCGAATCGTCGGGTCGTGCTCGGGTACCTCGTGAGAAGGCGAACCTCGGGCCGGCCCTCCCGCTTCCCCGCCGCTGCGTCCCCGCTCCCCCGTTCCCGGACGCGCGTTAGCGGGTCGATCGGACGGCGTGCGTGCGTATACATCGTCCACAATGATTTACTGGTAGACGATGCCGCTTCCCAAGCAGATCGATTTCGTCACCCTCGACGTCTATGGCACCCTGATCGACTGGGAGTCGGGGATCGTCGACGCGTTCGTCAAGGAGGCCGGCCGCGACGGGTTCACGATCGATCGCGACCTCGTGATCCGGCTCTTCCACGAGAAGCACCGCGAGATCGCCGCCGGCAGCTACGAGCTCTACGCCGAGGTCCTCCGCCGGGCCGCCCGCGAGGTCGCCGAGGAGATCGGCTGGGACGACCTGCGCCAGGAGCCGGCGCGCGCGAACTTCCTGCCGAACTCGGTCGAGCGCTGGCGTCCGTTCCGCGAGACCATGCCGCAGCTGCGCAAGCTCGGCAAGGAGTACAAGACCGGGCTGGTCTCGAACATCGACGACAAGCTGCTCGGGCTCACCCGCCGTCACATCCCGCACGACTTCGACCTCGTCGTGACGGCCCAGCAGGTCCGCTCCTACAAGCCGGACCCCGCGCACTTCACCGAGATCGCGCGCCGCCAGGGCAGCAAGAAGAACTGGGTCCACATCGCGTCCGGCTACCACAGCGACGTCGAGCCCTGCCTGAAGGCGAAGATCCCGGTGATCTGGATCAACCGCACCGGCGAGCGGCTGGATCCGAAGGCCAAGCGTCCGACCGAAGAGGTCAAGACGCTGCTCGACGCGATCCGCGTCCTCGGCCTGAAGTAGCGCGCGAGCGGCGGCTCCGGCCGCCGCGTCGACGGCGATCGGCCGTCGCACGCGGGACCGCGTCCGCCGCCTGTCATCGTCATCGCCGTGCGCGCGCTCGCCGTTCATCCCGACGTCCTCGTCGTCGTCTCCCGCGTCTGGCAGACGACCGCCGCGCTGGTCCGGGCACCGGCCGCGACCGGCGACGCCGGCGCCGACCCGGCGGCCGCGCTGGCCGGCGCCACCGCCGCCCCGCGCGAGGCGTTCCTCGTCGACTCGCCCGTCTACCCCGACGAGCTGGAGCTGACGGCGCAGGTGGCCGACCAGGCCGGGTTCGCCGTCGCCGGGCTGCTGGCGACCCACGGCGACTGGGACCACCTGCTCGGCCGGCTCGCCTTCCCCAAGGCCGCCCTCGGCGTCGCCGAGACGACCGCCGCGCGGCTGACCGGCCGCTCCGGCGACGCGGTCCGCGAGCTGCGCGCCTTCGACGCCGAGCACTACGTCGCCCGCGAGGGCGCCCTCGGCCTCGGCGAGCTGCAGTCGCTGCCGGTCCCCGGCAAGGTCGAGCTCGGCGCCGCGGGCCCCGGGCAGCGTCACGAGCTGGAGCTGCACCCGGCCGCCGGCCACACCGCCGACGGGATGGCGATCTGGGTCCCGTGGGCGCGGGTCCTGATCTGCGGCGACTACCTCTCCCCGGTCGAGATCCCGACCTGGACCGCGGCCGACGGCTCGCGCAGCGCCTACCGCGCGACCCTCGAGGGGCTGAAGCCGCTGGTCGAGCAGGCCGACTGGGTGATCCCCGGCCACGGCGGGCCGATCGACGCCCAGCGCGCGCTGGCGATCTGGCGCGAGGACGTCGCCTACGTCGAGGACTGGAAGCTGCCGCTCGCCCGCAGCGACCGGCGGCAGAAGCAGCTCCACGAGGGGAACCGCGCCGCGGGCTGAGTCGGGCGGCCGATCGCCAGCGAACGCCTCTTCGCACCCGTTGGGTACCAAGATGCGCGCCGTCCCGGGTCGTCCACGCCAGCGCAGGTGGTCGGCGCGGCCCACGGGTGGAACGTCGGGCCGGTGAGCAGCAGCGGCGCCAGGACCACCGCGAACATGATGTTGATGACGCCGCCGCCGCCGCCGCCGGCGCGACGGCGACGGCTGTCCGGCCCGGCGAGCGCGTATCGGGGCCGGGGGACGGGACGTCGGGGACCACAGCGGACAGCCTAGGCCCCGCGGTGGGCGGCGATGCGCCAGGACGCGCGCCGGTCGCCCGCGCGTGGTCGGCACGGGCCGGCCGGCGCGGCCCGCCACACTGAAGGGGATGGCCCGCTCGACCTCGTCCGCTCCCTGGCGCCCGCTGCTCGACGCGGGCGCCGAGGACGAGCGGCTGGTGGCCCGCTCGACCGAGCGCGCGCGGGCGCCGCGGCTGGAGCCGATCCCGGCCGATCTGCACCCGGACCTGGTCGCGGGCCTGCGACGGCGCGGCGTCGAGCAGCTCTACGGCCACCAAGCCCGCGCCGTGGCCCTGCCGGCAGAGCGGCCGTTCGTCGTCACCACCGGCACGGCGTCGGGCAAGTCGCTCTGCTTCCAGCTGCCGGCGATCGAGGCGCTGCTGCGGGCTCCGCGGGCGCGGGCGCTCTTCCTCTACCCGACCAAGGCGCTGGCCCAGGACCAGGCGCGGTCGCTGCATGCGTTCGGGCTCGGCGACCGGCTGCGGGTGGCGATCTACGACGGCGACACCCCGCGCGAGGCCCGTCGGGACGTCCGCCGGCGGGCCAACGTCGTGCTCACCAACCCGGACATGCTGCACGTCGGGATCCTGCCGCGGCCCGACCTCTGGAGCGAGTTCCTGACCCACCTGCGGGTGGTCGTGATCGACGAGGCGCACGTCTACCGCGGCGTCTTCGGGTCGCACGTCTCGAACGTCCTGCGGCGACTGCGGCGGGTCGCCGAGCGCCAGCAGGCGGGCCGCGTCGCGTCGCTGGCCCGGGCCTCCGGCGCCGGCCAGGTCGGCCTGGAGCTGCCGGGGACCGCGGCCGGCCCGCGCTTCCTGCTGGCGTCGGCCACGATCGCCAACCCGGTCGAGCACGCCCAGGCGCTGACCGGGCTGCCCGACGTCGCCCTGATCGACGAGGACGGATCGCCCGGCGTCACGCGCCAGATCGCGATGTGGAACCCACCGCTGTTCGACGAGGACGACGACGCGGTCGCGGTCGCCCGCCGGGTCCGGCGCGAGGACGGCGTCGCCCAGGCTCCGGCGTCGAATCCCGACGTCGAGCTGCTGGACGCGTCGGAGCTGATCGCCGGCCGTCGTCGGCGCTCGGCTCTCGGCGAGTCGGCCGAGATGCTCGCCGACCTGGTCGTCGCGGGCGTGCGCACGATCTGCTTCGTCCGCAGCCGCAAGGGCGTCGAGGTGGTGGCGCGGATGGCCGCCGAGCAGCTGCGCGAGCGCGACCGTCCCGACCTGGCGCGCCAGGTGATCGCCTACCGCGCCGGCTACACGACCGGTCAGCGCCACGAGCTGGAGCAGCGGCTGGTCGACGGCGAGGTCCGCTGCGTCGTCGCGACCACCGCGCTCGAGCTGGGGATCGACATCGGCGAGCTCGACGCCTGCGTCGTCGTGACGTTCCCCGGCACGGTCGCGTCGCTGCGGCAGATGTGGGGCCGGGCCGGGCGTCGCGGCCACGGGCTGGCGGTCTACGTGGCCGGCGAGGACGCGCTCGACCAGTACTTCTGCCGCCACCCCGGCGAGTTCCTCGGCCGGCCGGTCGAGGCGGCGATCCTCCACCACGAGAACGAGCCGATCCACCTGGCCCACCTGCTCTGCGCCGCCCACGAGGCGCCGCTCGACGAGCGCGACGCGGCGACGCTGGGGCCGCGCTGGCGGACGTTCGCCGAGCAGCTGGCCGAGCGGGGCGACCTGCGCGAGCGCGGCGGCGTCTTCCGGCTGGCCGGCGGCGATCGCTTCCCGGCCGGCGAGCTGGGGCTGCGCAGCGCGACCTCGCAGCGGGTGGTGATCGTCGACGGCACGACCGGCGAGGAGCTCGGCCACGTCGAGCACGACAAGGCCCCGTCGACCGTCCACCAGGGCGCGGTCTACCTGCACCTGGGCCAGCAGTACGAGGTCCAGGACCTCGACCTCGACCGCGGGTTCGCCGTCGTCGAGCCGTTCTCCGGCAACTGGTGGACCGAGCCCAAGCGCGAGATCGACGTCAGCTTCGAGCAGCTGCTCGACCACCGGACCGTCGCCTCGGCGGCCGGCGAGGTGCCGCTGTCGTTCGGGGTCGTGACCGTCACCGACACGGTCCTCGGCTACCAGCGGCGCAAGGTCGGCAGCGGCGAGATGATCGACCTGCGGACGGTCGACCTGCCGTCGGTCTCGTTCCGGACCGAGGCGGTCTGGTACGAGCCCGGGGCGCTGCTCGGCATCGATCCGCGGGTGCCGGTGGCGGGCGGGCCCGGCGGCGCGGGAGCGGCGGTGCCGTGGGGCGCGTTCCCGTCCGAGCACCTGCTGGGCGCCCTGCACGCGGCCGAGCATGCCCAGATCGCGGTTCTGCCGCTGCTGGCGATGTGCGACCGCTGGGACGTCGGCGGGCTCTCGACCAACCTCCATCCGCAGTCGGCGGGGCCGGCGATCATCGTCTACGAGGGCCACGTCGGCGGGGTCGGGATCGCGCGCCAGGGGTTCCTGCGGTTCGAGCGCTGGGTCGACGACGCCCGGACCCTGATCGCCGAGTGCCCGTGCGAGTCCGGCTGCCCGTCCTGCGTCCAGTCGCCGAAGTGCGGCAACCTCAACGAGCCGCTGCACAAGGCCGGGGCGCTGGAGCTGCTGGCCCGGCTGTCGGCGCCGGTCCGCGAGTGACCGCATCCGGCCCGACCCTGCTCGGGCGCGAGGCGGATCTCGCCACCGTCGACCGCGCGCTCGACGAGATGCTCGGGCAGGTCGTCGGGCGGCTGATCGTGATCGAGGGTCCGGCCGGCGCCGGCGCCACGAGCCTGCTGGACGCGATCTGCGCGCGGGCGGCGGCGCGCTCGGTCCCGGTCGCGCGGGCGACGGGCGACGAGCGCTCGCGGACCGTCCCGTTCGCCGTCGCCGTCGGGCTGTTCGCCGGCCACCTGCAGGCCGCCGGCCCGGGACGTCGCGGGGCGCTGCTGGCCGACCGCGCGGCGCTGGCCACGCCGCTGTTCGGTCCCGACGGCTGGTCGCCGCCGGACGACCACGACGGTGGCGGCCTGGTCGAGGGCCTGTACTGGCTGGCGGGCCAGATCGCCCGCTCCGACCCCGGTCGGCGAGCGCCGGGCCTGCTGATCGCGGTCGACGACGCGCACTGGTGCGACCACGCGACGCTGCGGCTGCTGGCGCGGCTGACGCTGCGGATCGAGCAGCTGCCGCTGGTGGTGGCGATTGCCGCCCGCGAGGGGGCGCCGTCCGACGACGACCTGCTGGAGCGGCTGCGCGGCCATCCGCGCGCCGAGATCCTGCGCCCGGCGCCGCACGACGCGGCGGCGATCGCGACCCTGGTCGGCGCGCGGCTCGGCCGCGCCGGGGACCCCGAGCTGGTTCGCGCCTGCCTGCAGGCGACGGGCGGCAACCCGTTCCTGGTCGAGGAGTTCCTCGCCGCGTTGGCCGTCGACGGCGTGCCCCGGGGAGCGGTCGGCGCGCTCGCCGCCGGCGGAGGCGCGGTCGCCGGTGCCAGCGAGCGGGCGGTCGCGATCCGGCTCGAGGCCGTCGGCGCGGCCGGCCGGC
>NZ_AGUD01000328.1 GCF_000240225.1 Patulibacter medicamentivorans | reverse complement strand
GGCGACGGTCCGCGCGGCGGTCGTGGCACCCGCCGCGGGGCGACCGTCGTCGCCCCCGTCGCGGGTCGCGAGCAGGACCAGCGCGGCCACCAGCGCCACCGCCAGCACGGCGATCACGGGCAGCAGCGACGGCGAGCGGCGCGGGGGCGAGGCCATGCCCGCAGGCTGCCACACCGGCGGGTCGGCGGGCGGCGGCGGAGCGCCGCCCGAACCCCGTCCGGTCCGCCGAGCGGGTACCCCGTACGAGCCGCGGGAGGCTCCCGACGGGGTCGGCGGGGCCCGGCGACGGTCCAGTATGGTCGCCTGTCGCATGGGTCGTACCGTCAGCGTCTCCGTCCCCGCCTCGAGCGCCAACCTCGGCCCCGGCTTCGACTGCATGGCCGCGGCGATCGGGCTCTGGCTGCACCTGGAGGTCGAGGAGACCGGCCACTTCGCCGTCGAGCACGACCTGCCGCTGCCGACCGACCGCAGCAACGTGGTCGTCCAGGCGTTCGAGCGGCTGCGGCCGGCCGACGGCCTGACGTTCCGGGTCCGCACCGACGTGCCGCTCGCCGGCGGCCTCGGGTCGAGCGCGACGGCGATCGTCGCCGGCCTGGCCGCCGCGGCGGCGCTCGACGGCGGCGCGACCACGCCCGACGCGCTGCTGCCGCTGGCCGTCGACATCGAGGGCCACCCGGACAACGTCTCCGCCGCGCTGCACGGCGGCTTCATCCTCAGCGACGGGACCTGGACCGTGCGGATCGATCCGCCGCCCGGCCTCGAGGCGGTCTTCGTGGTCCCCGACGAGGCGGTCCGCACGGCCGCCGCCCGGGCGGTGCTGCCGCAGCACGTGCCGCTCGAGGACGCGACCAAGAACGTCGCCTGGGCCGCCGCGCTGGCGATCGGCCTGGAGCGGGGCGACCTCGACGTCGTCGCCCACAGCCTCCGCGACGTCCTCCACCAGCCCCACCGCGCGGCGCTCTTCCCGCGCTCGGCGGCGCTGATCGACGATCACGCGACGCTCGGCGCGCTCGGGGCGACGGTCTCGGGGGCCGGCCCGACGGTGATGCTGTGGGTCCGCAGCGAGGACGCCCCGGCCGTCGTCGACGCGGCCACCGCCCGTGCCGCGGGCTGGGCGCAGGTGCTGCACGCGCCGTTCGCCGCCGAGGGCGCGCGGGTCGGCGTCGGCGCGGCGCGCGCCTGAGGCGACGCGCGCCCCGGGCGGCTAGCTCCGCGCGGCCTTCGCCATCCGCTGCAGCCGCCGGCGCGACGGGTCCTCGCCGAGCCGGTCGCAGATCTCGGCCGCGAGGTCCAGGTAGTCGGCGCCCAGCTCCGGCCGGTGGTCGAGGATCGAGACCGCGCGCTCGGCCGACTCGGCGTAGGCGATCGACGAGCGGATGACCGTGTCGAGGACCTTGTCGGGGTGCGCCTCGCGCAGCTGCTCGACGGCCTCGCGGGAGTGGACGGTGCGCAGGTCGGCCTTGGTCACGACCGTCCCGAGCCAGTCGAGGTCGGGGTTGAGGCCGTCGCGGGCCAGCTCGATCACCTGCAGGGCCTGCTCGACGCCCTGGAGGGCGAAGTACTGGGCCTCGCAGGCGATCAGGGCGTGGCTCGACGCGACCAGCGCGTTGACGGTCAGCAGGCCGAGGTTCGGCGGGCAGTCGAGCAGCACCACGTCGAGCTCGTCGTCGCTGTCCCGCAGCACCTTCCTCAGCGACAGCTCGCGGCCCATCTTGCCGGCCAGCGCCAGCTCGGCCTCGGCCAGCTGCAGGTTCGCGGGGATCACGCCGTCGTGGACCGCGCCGGCGGCGACGACCCGGCCCTGGAGCACGTCGGCGATCGTCGGCTGGGCGTCCGGCGGCAGGTCGAAGTAGTCCGAGAGGTTGCCCTGGGGATCGAGGTCGATCGCCAGGACCCGCAGCCCCACGCGGCGGAAGGCGTCGGCGAGCGTGCGGACGGTGGTCGTCTTCCCGGTGCCGCCCTTCTGGGACAGCACGGCGATCCGGTGGGCCATGAGGCAGCAGTCTAGGGTGGTCGCGAGGCGGGACCCGGCGCGGACCGCAGGTCGCGAACCGGCGGGGAGGAGTTCGCCGGGTGCCGTCGAACAGCACGGCGTGATGCGCCGCGAACCGATCTCCGAGCCCGACCTCGAGCGCCACCTGCTGCGGATCGGGGTCTCCTCGCTGCACGCCGAGCGCCTCTGCTGCGACCGCTGCGGCCGTACCCCGCTGGTCGGCGAGGTCGTCTACCGCTACGCCCGCGACCGCAAGCTCTGCGCCCTCTGCCGCCCGTCCCGCAAGGAGCAGCCGATCGCGACCGTTCCGGTCCGCCACGGCGAGGAGATCCGCGCCCAGCGGCTGCGTCCCGCGGCCGACCGCGACATCGCCTGATCGCGGCGCCCCGGGGCGTCGGATCCGATCGCGCGGCCGGCTAGACTGCTGGCCGTGGACCCGGTCAGCGCCTCGATCTCCATCCAGCGCCCGCGCGAGGAGGTGTTCGCCTACCTCCAGGACATCGCCAACCACCCGGAGTTCCTCGGACACCGGCTCGTGGACTGGCACCTGACCCGCGAGGACTCGATCGGCCGCGGCGCCGGCGCGCGCTTCCGGGCGAAGCTGCGGTTCCACCGCTTCTCGTACTTCGACGTCACCTTCACCGAGGTCGAGGCGCCCTACCGGATCGCGTTCGTCGGCCGCGGCGGCAAGTACGACCGGACGCTCGTCCACGGCGAGATCACGGTCAAGCCGGATCCCGGCGACAGCGTCCGCGTGACCTTCACGGTCGAGACCGAGCCGAAGCTCCCGTCCGATCGGATCATGGAGGCCGTCGCCACCCAGGGCCTCGTCGCCCGCGGCGCGCTGCGCAAGGGCCTCGGTCGGCTGCGCACGATCCTCGAGGAGGGGAGCGAGTCGGCCAAGACCGGTCAGCGCGTGACGATCGCCGGCGGCGCGAGGAAGCCGGCGTCCGGCTTCCGCCTGAACTAGACTGCCGCCTCATGCGTCAGCGGCTCATCCCTCTGCTGGCGGTCGCATTGTCGGCCACCGCCCTCACCGCCTGCGGCTCCAAGCAGGAAGTCGTCACCAGCGCCGAGACCGAGGCGATCTTCGTCTCCGTCGGACCAGACGGCGGCCCGTACCTGAAGTACCAGGTGCAGATCTCGCGTCAGCTCAACCCCGGCGACTTCGAGAACGTCGCCGCCAAGGGCGACCCCGAGAAGGTCGACGCCGAGGACAGCGAGTACCTGCGCGGCCTGACCCCGCAGGAGGCGGCGCTCGCCAAGCGCCCGAGCAAGATCGACGACGAGGTCTTCTTCGGCGTCTGGATCGCGGCCTACAACGACACCAAGAAGCCGCTGCTCTCGGCCGCGGCCGACGGGTTCGAGATCGTCGACACCCAGGGCGAGAAGTTCGAGCCGTTCGTCGCCAAGGATCCGCGCAACCCGCCGAACCCCTTCCTCTACCGCCAGGCGACGGTCCCGGCGGCCGTCGGCAGCGGCAGCGGCGTGCTGCCCGAGGCCAACAGCCCGGCCGGCGCCAGCACCACGCAGGGCGAGCTGCTGCTCTTCAAGATCCCGCAGTCCTCGCTCGAGAACCGCCCGCTGGTCCTCCACATCAAGGGGCCGAGCGGCGGCGAGGCCGAGGTCGACCTGGACGTCTAGCGGGCGGCGCGAGGCGCACGTATACCGGCGCATCTCGGGCCGGGCGACGCTCGGCGGTACCGGGTACGGCTCTCGCATCGCCTGCCCCGACCTGCTTGGTCTACGTGCACCTCGCATCTACCCGCGGCGGGCGGCGCGAGGCGTCCGTGGACGCTTCGGATCTCGCCGCCTGGCGCGCTCGGCAGTGCCGGCGCACGGCTCTCGCTTCCCGGCGGCGACCTCCTCGGTCCACGAA
>NZ_AGUD01000329.1 GCF_000240225.1 Patulibacter medicamentivorans | reverse complement strand
GGCCCGGGTCGCCGCCGGCGCCCGCTGGGGCGAGGTGGCCGCGGCCGCGGCCGAGCACGGCCTGGCCGCCCACGCCGGCGCCGCCGACGACGTCGGCGTGGTCGGCTACCTGCTCGGCGGCGGCATCGGGTGGGTCGCCCGCCGCCACGGGCTGGCGGCCGAGGACCTGCTCGCGGTCGAGCTGGTGACCGCCGACGGGTCGCTGGTGCGGGTCGACGCCGAGAACGAGCCGGACCTGTTCTGGGCGCTGCGCGGCGGCGGCGGCGGTCTCGGGGTGGTGACCGCCGTCGAGCTGCGCCTGCACCCGATCGTCAGCGTCCACGCCGGCGCGCTCGCCTGGCCGGTCGAGCGCACGCGCGACGTCCTGCGGGCGTGGCGCGACTGGTGCGAGACGGTGCCCGACGAGGTCACGTCGGTCGGGCGGGTCGTCTGCTTCCCGCCCGCCGCGCCCGCCGACGGCCACGACCCGCTGCCGGCGCGGCTGCAGGGGGGCTCGTTCGTCGTCGTCGAGGCCGCCTGCCTGGCCCCCGCCGCCCGGTCCGACGAGCTGCTGGCGCCGCTGCGCGCGCTCGCGCCGCTGCTCGACACGTTCGCGACGATCGCCGCCCCGGCGCTCGGCGGGCTCCACATGGACCCGTCCGACCCGGTCGGCGCGGTCAGCGACCACGTGCTGCTGGACCGGCTGCCCGACGACGCGATCGACGCGCTGGTCGCCGCGACCCTCGATGCCGCGCGGCCGCCGCTGGCCTCGGTCGAGGTCCGCCAGCTCGGCGGCGCGCTGGCCGTCGCCCGCGACGGGCAGGGGGCCCAGGGGACGATCGACGCCGCGTTCGCGGTGCTGGCCGTCGCGCTGGTGCCCGACGCCACCGGCGCCGCGGCGGCCGAGCAGCGAGTGGCGGACGTCGCCGCCGCGGTCGCGCCCTGGGGCCACGGGCGCCGCTACCTGAACTTCGTGGACCGCGCCGAGGACTCGGCGCTCGCGTTCCACGACCACTCGTTCCGCAGGTTGCAGGCGGTCAAGGCCGCCTGGGACCCGCAGGACGTGTTCCTCGCCGGCCGCGGATTCGCCGCGGACGGCTCGAGGAGCAGCCCGGGGGGGCATGAGCCCGGGGGGGCTCCGTGACGGCGCCGCGCCCGCTCAGGGCGCGGCGCCGCGCGAGCACGCTCACGCCGGCAGCGGACCGCCGGCGGTCACGATCAGCGCCCCGATCAACCCGGCGCCCAGCAGCGTCGGCACCACCCCGCCGCGCAGCACCAGCAGGACGACGACGGCGGCCGCCAGCAGCAGCGCCTGCCACAGCTCGCCGATCGCCGCCGCCAGCGGCACCGCCGCGCCGAGGATCGCGCCCAGCGCCGCCGGGCCGGCGCCGTCCAGGAACGCCCGCGCCCGCCGATCGCCGCGCAGCCGCCGCAGCCGCCGGCCGCCGATCAGGACGAAGCTGAACGACGGCGCGAAGGCGACCAGGGCCGCCAGCAGCGCGCCGCCGACCCCGGCGGCCGCGTAGCCGACCGCCGCCACCGTGTGGACGACCGGCCCCGGGGTCACCTGGCCGAGCGCGACCGCGTCGAGGAAGCGGCCGTCGGTCATCCAGTGGTGGCGGTCGACGGCGTCGGCCTGCATCAGCGGCACGATCACGAAGCCGCCGCCGTAGGAGAGCGCGCCGACCTTGAACGCGGTCCACGAGAGCGCCGCCAGCCCGCCACTGCCGACCGCCGCCGCGGCCAGCAGCGGCCAGGCGTGGAGGGCCGGACCGGTCGCGCCCGCGCCGCTCCGGGGCGGCAGCCGCCAGGCCAGCTCGAGGGCGCCGCAGCCGACCAGCACGAGCACCAGCCACGGCCCGGCGACCACCGCCGCGACCGCCCCGAGCCCCGTGTAGGCGATCCAGCGCCCGGCGCG
>NZ_AGUD01000330.1 GCF_000240225.1 Patulibacter medicamentivorans | reverse complement strand
TGACCGTCACCGCCAGCGCCCGGCTCGGCGGCCGCGTGCCGGTCCGGCGCCGCGTCGGCGAGCACGCCGCGACGGTCCGCGCCGGCGCGACCCGCACCGTCCGGATCCGCCTCTCGCCGGCGATCCGCGGCGAGCTGCGGCGGCGCGGGCAGCGGCCGGTGCGCTTCAGCGCCCGGACCACGTCGGCCGCGGTCGGTGCCCGTCCGACGTTCGAGCTGACGACCACCCTGCGGGCGCGGCGGCGCCGTTGAGCACCGGCCGGCCGGGTCCGCCGCCAGTGGCGCGGCGGACCCGGCCGGCTCGGGGTCGGCCTTCCGGATCGCCGTCCGGTCGGCTACCGTCCCCGCGGCAAGTACACGCGGATCGTGGCCAAGGGAAGTCCGGTGAGAACCCGGCGCGGACCCGCCACTGTGAGCGCGAAGACCCGCCGCACGCACGCGTGCAGCCACTGGGATCCGTCCCGGGAAGGCGCGGCGGCTCGGACGCGCGAGCCAGGAGACCTGCCCGGTCCGCCATACCCACTGCCCCTCGGGAATAGGGGCGAGGAGGACCGATGAGGAACCGATGGACGACGGCGATGGCCGTCGTGATCGCCGCGATCAGCGCATCAGCGGCACTGCCGACCGTGGCCGCCGCCGACCCGCCGCCGCTGGAGCGCGTGCTGGTGCGCACCGAGGGCAAGACGAAGACCCTCTTCGAGGGTCCGATCCTGACCCGCGGGCACGACATCCAGGCCGCCAGCGACACGACGCCGCGGCTCTGCGACAGCACCAACAACGGCGCCAACCCCGAGCCCGGCCCGACGCCGACCGCGTCGACCGTCGACGGCATGACCCTGACCGGTCGCGACTTCGACGGCCAGTGGTACGACGGCTTCGGCGACTACTTCGCCAAGCGCTTCGGGCCCGACGCCGAGGACCCCGCCACCAACGCCTACTGGGGCGTGCTGGTGAACGGGGTCTACACCTCGGTCGGCGGCTGCCAGTACCAGATGGCCCCCGACGACCTGGTGCTCTGGATCTACGACGCCTTCAACGGCCGCGTGCCGCTGCGGCTCGACGGGCCGACCGGGATCGGCGAGCCGACCGCGGCCGGCGAGCACGGCCCCTCGGTCGCCCCGGTCCAGAGCACCTTCACCGTCGACCTGAACGCGCCGCTCGCCGTCCACGTCAGGGGCTTCACCGATACCTGGGCTCCGGGCCAGTGGTCGCCGATGCCGGACGTCGGCGTCTCCCCCGTCTCCACCGACCCGGTCACCGGTGACCAGACCGTCCTGACCGGCGATCCGGCGACGGTCACCAGCGACGCCTCGGGCGACGCCACGATCAGCTGGTCGACCCCGGGCTGGAAGCGGATCAAGGCCGACGGCGGCACCACCACGATCCGCTCCAATCGGCTCGACGTCTGCGTCCGCGACGCAGCCGGGAACGACTGCGGCCCACTGCCCGCCGACGTCGCCGTCCGCGGCGTCGCGCTGCCGACGACCGGCGCCGCGCCCGACTTCGGGACGGTCCCGCAGGGGACGCTGAGCGCGGCCCGGACAGTCACCGTCACCAACCCCGACGTCGCCCCGATCGCCGTCCGCCGCGTCCGCGTGACCGGGGTCGACGGCGACGACTTCCTCGTCAGCTCCGAGGACTGCACCGATCACGCCGTGCCCGCCGGCGGCTCCTGCGCCGTCAACGTGCGGCTCGCGCCGTCGGCCGTCGGCGCACGCAGCGCCGCGCTCCAGGTGTCGTTCGACGGCGACGTCCCGGCGCGGACGGTCGCGCTGGCCGGCGTCGGCGGCGCGCTGCCCAAGGGCGACCCGGGTGCTCCCGGACCGCAGGGCGACCACGGCGCGAAGGGCGACCCCGGCACGCCCGGCACGCCAGGTGGACCGGGCACTCCCGGAACGACGGGGCCCAAGGGCGACAAGGGCGATCCGGGTCGCGACGCCCGCGTGACCTGCAAGACGTCGCGGACTCGGCGCGCGGCGCGAACCCGCACCACCACCCGCTGCACGGTCGCCGTCAAGGGCGTCCGCGCCACCACGCGCGCCCGGCTCACGCGCGGCGGCCGGACGTATGCTTCCGGCACGCTCCGACGGCTGACCGCCGTCACGGCCACGCGGCGGATCGCGAAGGGCGCCTACACCCTCCGGATCGGCGCCGGACGCACGGCGACCAACCTGCGGGTGGCGGTGCGATGACGCGCGCGCCGCTCGCCGAGCCGGTCGCGCCCTAGCCGGAAGCGCCCGCGCGA
>NZ_AGUD01000331.1 GCF_000240225.1 Patulibacter medicamentivorans | reverse complement strand
GCTGCGCAGCGAGCGCGGCGGGCGGGTCGAGCTGCTCGGCGGCCGGCGGCCGTGCGTCGCCGCGGGGCGCGGCGGCCACGTCCGCCTGTGGTGCCTGCGAGGCGACCGCTGGGTCAGCGGCGGCCCGGCCGCGTTCCGCGTCGGCGACGGCGCCTCGTTCGGCGGAGCCTTCCTGGCCGGGGGCCGGATCCTGCTGCTGCGCACCCGCCGGGTCGTGAACGCCCTCGCCTCCGGCAGCCGCCTGCAGGCGACGGCGTTCGGCCGCATCGGAGGGCGCTGGATCGCGGATTCGCCCGGTGAGCTCGATCCCACCGCCCCCGGCGGGACCCAGCGACCCTTCGGGCTCGCGATCGCCAGCACTCCCTGTGCCGCCTACGACGCCCTGCCAGCCGATCGCCGGACCTCGCCGCTGCCGCGCCTGAGCTGCCTGCGCGGCCGGCGCTGGCGAGCGGTCGGGCCGCCGCTCGACCCCACCGGTGGCGCGCCCGTGCCCGGGGTCGCCTTCGGCGTCGACGGCGCCGTCGGAGTCGGCGGCACCGCCTACGTCGGCGTCGACCGCTTCGTCGGCCGCGCCGTCGACTGGCGAGTCCACGCGCTGATCGGCGGCCGCTGGCGGGCGACCGCGCTCGGAGGCGACGACCCGGAGTGGAACGAGCAGGGCACGCTGTTCGCCGTCCGCGGCGAGCCGTGGGCGATCCGCTTCGACCAGCGGACGACCGAGCGCTCGCTGGCGACCCGGGTGGTCGTGCTGCGGCTCGACCGCCGCAGCGGCCGCGCGGTCCAGGTCGGGAGCGCGCTGCGGGACGCCGAGCGCTTCACGGTGCCGCTGTCCTACGGCCTGGCCACCGTCGGCCGGCGGGTCTACGCGATGGCGACGGTGCCGAACGCCCGGACCGGGCGCGACGAGGCCCGGGCGTTCGTGCTCCGCTGACTCAACGCGGGCGCCGGTTGGACGACAGCCGCACGACCTTCTGGCCCGGCCGCTTCGGCAGCCGCAGGACGCTGCGGTCGTTGGTCGTCTCGTAGGTGTCGAAGGTCTGGACCGGGCACTGCGGCTTGGCCTCGGTCCCGCTGCACTTGAAATCGATCCGCAGCATCCGCGGGTCGTCCTCGTCGCGCGAGACGTACCAGGCGCGGACGATCGTGGACGGGTCGTCGGTCACGATCCGGTAGGCGGGCACGCCCTTGACCTGGGTCTCGCCGTCGAGCTTCGCCTTGCCGTCGCGGACCGCCTGGGCGAAGGTCTGGGCCTGCTTCAGCAGGTAGCGGCCTCGGAACTCGCTCCGCCTCAGGACCTTCGTCCAGGGGTTGATCATCAGCGTGTTGGTCTTCGAGTCGTACCGCGTCCAGCGCCGCCGCGTGCGCTCGACCACGCCGCGGTAGTCGGTGAAGCTGCCGTCGGCCCGGGTGGTGAGGATGCGCGAGATCCCGGTGTAGCGCCCGTCGGTCGTGACCCACTGCTCCTCGCGGACCGTCCGCGCGCGCCCGGCTGCGTCGGGGGCGTCCTCGCCGTTGCTGACGATGTGGACGATCGTGTCCTTCGACTCGATGATGTTCGCCAGCGCCGTCGCCGCGCCCGGCAGCCCGCCGCCGCCGCGGGTGATCGCGAACAGCACCGAGCCGGCGACCACCAGCGCCATCAGGGCGGCCAGGAACGTCGTCGGCGACCAGGTGGCGCGGCGGGCCCGATAGGTCGGGTAGGGCGAGGCGGTGATCGATCGCAGCGTCTGCGCCCGGACGTCGGGGTCGACGACCGCGTCGGGGTCCTTGACCGGGTTGCGGACCGCGACGGCCCAGGAACGATCGTCACGGCCGCTCATCGCGGGGTCCTCGGGTCGTCGGAAGCGGGGGCGGGAGCCGGGACCACGGCGTGCTCGCCGGTCACCTGGCCGGTGCGGCGCCAGGAGGCCTCGAGGGCCTCGCCGACGCGGCGGCGGGCCCGGTGCAGCCGGACGCGGAAGGCCGCGCGGCTGCAGCCGGCGGCGATCGCCGCCCGCGCCGGGCTCAGCTCCTCCCAGGCCACCAGCAGCAGCGCCTCGAGCTCGACCGGCGAGAGCAGCTGCAGCTCGGAGCGGAGCGTCGTCGAGATCCGGAAGCGGTCGTCGTGGTGGCGCTCCGGGACGACGGCCAGGCGGTCGAGCAGCGCCTCGCGACGCTCCGCCGCCTCGCGGTAGCCGACCAGGGTCCGACCGGCGACGGCCAGCAGCCAGGGCAGCGTGTCCTCCGGGAGGTCCTC
The DNA here is from genome assembly GCF_000240225.1 of Patulibacter medicamentivorans. Lineage (GTDB taxonomy): Bacteria > Actinomycetota > Thermoleophilia > Solirubrobacterales > Solirubrobacteraceae > Patulibacter > Patulibacter medicamentivorans. Next base: position 1,480 of record NZ_AGUD01000331.1, on the reverse strand, counting down.
GAGCTCGCGCCAGGCGACGAGGAAGGTCTCCTCGGCCACGTCCTCGGCCACGTCGGCTGACGCGCGCCGGTGCCCGTACGCGACGACCTCGGCGTAGTGCTGCGCGAAGAGGCGCTCGAACGCGATCGCACGCGTGCGGTCTGTCGACGTCATCCCGAGGTCACCCTGCCGACCCCCACCGCATCGCGCGAGCGGAGTCAGCGAGGAGACGATACCCGGAACAGCGATGAGTCTCGTCGCCGTGCCTGGACGGTGGCCTCGGCGGCGGGTCCGAGCGCGACGGCCACTCGGACTCGCCGGGGCCGCGAGGAGGTACCCCCAAGGGGAATCGAACCCCTGCTACCAGCGTGAAAGGCTGACGTGCTAACCGCTACACCATGGGGGCGGGTCCCCCGAGTCTAGAACGCCCGGCGCGTCGACGACCCGTCGGCGCCGGCCGGTCGCCCGCGCCGCGGCCGGGCCCTCAGCCCTCCCGCCCCAGATCGCAGGGACGCTCCTGGTCCGCTTCGCCGTAGGTGTCCGCCCCGAGATCGCGCTCGGCCTCGGCACGGCCGTCGCGGATGATCGGCTGCGTGTTGTGCCCGTCGCCGTGGCTGGCGTGGTCGATCAGATCCCGCTCGGCCAGCTCGAAGCCCTCCGACTGTCCCTCGCCCGCCTCGTCGAGCGGAGCCTGGGCCAACCGTCGGCGCTCCAGCAACCGCCGCTCGTGGTCGTAGTCAACGGGCTCGCTCATGGTACGAGCCTCCCACACCGGCGAGCGCGTGTCGCGGGCGAGCGTCGACGGAGCGGGATACCCTGCCGGGCGGGCCGCTAGCTCAATCGGTAGAGCAAGAGCCTTTTAAGCTCGTGGTTCTGGGTTCGAGTCCCAGGCGGCCCACCTGCTCGTCCCGTTCGCGCGGGCGAGCACGAGGTCCACGATCAGGCCCGCCGCGCAGCTCCCCGCGGGCCGCGTCGGCGGTCCCGCCGATCGGGCGTGGCCTAGCCGTCCAGTGGACAGCGCCGACAGCAAGGCGTGGACATACAGTCGCGCGCGTCCCACGACCTCCCCCATAGAAGGACGTCCGAATGTCCATGTTGACGAAGCTCCTACGCCGTCACACCATCGCGCTGCTCGCGCTCTTCATCGCCCTCGGTGGCACCTCGTACGCCGTCACCAGCGCGGCCAAGCCCTCGTCGAAGACCTACTACGCCTGCGTGACGAAGCGCTACAAGACGCTCAACCTGTCGAGCGCCGACGGGTCGTGTCGCCCGGGCGAGCGGAAGATCTCGTTCAACGCCAAGGGCCCGGCCGGACTCCGCGGCGCATCCGGCATCGCCGGGGCGAAGGGCGCGGACGGCGCGATCGGGCCGGCCGGCGCCAAGGGGGCCGACGGCGCGGCAGGGCCGGCCGGGCCCAAGGGCGCCGACGGAGCCAAGGGCGAGGCCGGCGCCGACGGCGCGACCGGTCCCAAGGGGGACACCGGCCCGGCCGGCGCCGACG
>NZ_AGUD01000332.1 GCF_000240225.1 Patulibacter medicamentivorans | reverse complement strand
GCGGCGCGCGCCGGTGGTGCTCGACGGCTTCGCGGTCGGGGTCGCGGCGCTGGCCGCGGTGCGGCTCTGCCCGGCGGTGCGCGACGGGCTCGTCGCCGGTCACCGCTCGGCCGAGCCGGCCCACGGCGCGGTGCTCGCGCAGCTCGGCCTGGAGCCGCTGCTGGACCTGCGGCTGCGACTCGGCGAGGGGTCGGGCGCGACGCTGGCGCTGCCGCTGATCGAGCAGGCGGGCCGCCTGCACCGCGACATGGAGACCTTCGCCGAGGCCGGCGTCGACGGCCCGGAGCCGCCCACCGCCTGACGTCGCGCCGGGGCCCGCCGGTCTCGGGGTCGGCGCGTCCAGGCTCAGCGCGGCGGCCGGATGCCGGTCGCGCCCGTGGTGCCGGGCGGCGGACCCGCGGCGATCGAGCCGCTCGCCACCGCCGAGGGCCGCTCCTGGCCCTGCCCGAGGGCCGCGGCGGCCGCGCGGGCCGCCTGCTCCCGCCGTCGCCGCCGTCGCGCGCCGGAGCCGGGGATCTTCGACACCAGCGAGCTGATCGGCGAGATCTCGCGCTCGAGCTCCTCGGCGACGACGACCAGCCGCTCGAGCAGCGGGACGATCTGCTCCATCCGCTGCTCGATGTCGTCGACGCGCTTGTAGACGTGCTGGACCTCGGCCGTGAGGTCGTCGATGCTCGACACGCTGCGGCCGAAGTCGGCCGCGCCGGTCTCGTGGAGGACCCGCTCGACGGCGTCCTGGATCGGCTTCAGGGGGTTCGGGGGCACGCGGACACGGTATCCCGTGGGATCGGATCAGCGGCCGCGGCGGGCGGCGAAGAACGCGCGCAGCAGCCCGGCGCACTCGTCGGCCAGGATCCCGCCGAGCACCTCGGGCCGGTGGTTCAGGCGCGGCTCGCCGGTCACGTCGAGGACGCTGCCGCAGGCTCCGGCCTTCGGATCGGTGCAGCCGTAGACGACCCGCGGGACCCGCGACAGGACGATCGCCCCGGCGCACATCGCGCACGGCTCGAGCGTCACGTAGAGCGTGGCGTCGTGGACGCGCCAGCTGCCGAGCGCCGCGGCGGCGGCCCGCAGCGCGAGGATCTCGGCGTGCGCCGTCGGGTCCTCGTCGCGCTCGCGCTCGTTGCGGCCGCGGCCGAGGACGGTGCCGTCGTCGGCGACCACGACCGCGCCGATCGGGACGTCGCCGTGCTGCTCGGCGATCCGCGCCTCGGCGATCGCCTCGCGCATCCAGCGCTCGTGGTCGAGCGGGGGCGGGGCGATCGGCGATCGGGCGTCCGGGGCGGGCACCCGGCGATGATCGCAGGACGCCAAGCGCCTCTCGCTACGTCGTGCGGACGATCAGCACCGAGCAGGGCGCATGGTGGCTGACCTTGTTCGGCACCGAGCCGAGCAGGAACCGCTTGGCGCCGGTCATGCCCTTGTTGCCGACCACGATCAGGTCGCCGCCGAACTCCTCGGCGACGTCGAGGATCGCGTCAGCCGGGTCGCCCTGGCGGGCGTAGGTGCGCACGTCCTTGACGCCCTTGGAGGTGGCGTAGTCCTTCGCCTGGCCGAGGGTGACCTCGACGTCGGCGCGCTCGTTGACCATCCACTCGACGTCGGCGGGGGCCTGCTTGGCCTCCTCGCGAAGACGGGCGCCGGAGACCGGCTCGTAGGCCGACACGATCTCGACGCGGGCGCCGAGGGATGCGGCGATGTCGACCGCCTCCTTGACCGCCTGCTTGGCGGTGTCCGAACCGTCGGTTCCGACCACGATCGAGCCGAACATGGAACTCCTTGGCGTGCTGGTCACTGGGCGCGAAACCGGCGGGGGCCCGCCGGCGCGCCGATCATCGCACACCGGTCGCGGGCCGGGAAAGGCGTCATGCCCAGAGCTTGACGGCGGCGATCGCGATGCTGAACAGGACGCAGACGACGAGGGCCACCTGCATCCAGAACCAGGTCGGCGGCATCGGACAAGGGTAGGGCGCGCGTGCGAGGATGGACGCGCGCATGGTCCCTCGCCCGCCGCACGCCCAGGGAGTCGACCGCCGATGATGATCGGACCGGAGCGCCGCCGCGAGCCCCGGGAGACGGCGAAGAAGGGCAAGAAGGCCCGCAAATCGAAGAAGCGGGCCGCCGTGGAGCCGGAGCCCGCGGCCGACGCGCCGGCCGCCGAGCCGGTGGCGACGGCGGAGCCCGCGGTGGCGGCCGAACCGGTGGCGACCGCCGAGCTCGCGATCGATCCCGAGCCCGCGGCGAGCGCCGAGCCGGCGCCGACCGCGATCGCGCTGCTGCCGCACGTCGATCGCCTGCGCGCCCAGGTCGACGCGCT
>NZ_AGUD01000333.1 GCF_000240225.1 Patulibacter medicamentivorans | reverse complement strand
GCGGTTCGCCGCCGCGGCGGCCGAGGCCGGCGGCGCGGACGTCGCGCGCGATCCGCAGGCCGTGGGGCAGGGCCAGCAGCAGCGGCGCTCGCCGGCGGGCGATCGCGGCCAGCGCCAGGCCACCGAGCGCCCCGGCGGCGGTCGCCGTCCGGCGGTCGACGAAGAGGCCGCCGGTCAGCAGCGTCCGGCGCAGCTCGGGCACCTGGCGGACCAGGTCGGGCAGCTGGTGCATCTCCCAGCGGCGCCGCAGCCAGCCGGGGAGGGTCTCGGGCAGCACCGCGTGCTGGACGACGGCGTCCGGCGCCCAGGCGGGCCGCGCGCCGTCGCGGATCAGCCCCCAGGCCATCCGGGTGTCCTCGCCGAACGGTCGTGCCGGGGCCTCGTCGGTCGGGGTGCCGTCGTCGTGCCAGTCGCGGAAGCCGCCGCCGCGCAGGAAGATCTCGCGGCGCACCAGCAGGTTGGCGGTCGGGTAGAGCCCGTGGTCGGCCGCGACCCGCAGCGTCCGCTCCCACGGCGAGCGCTCGGTCGGCTCCGGCCGGATCGCGCCGGCGACCAGGTCGGCGTCGGCGGCCGCCGCGGCCAGGGCCGCGAGCCATCCGGGCTCGGGGTAGCAGTCGATGTCGGTGAAGGCGATCAGCGGCCCGCGGGCCTCGCGCACGCCGTGGTTGCGGGCGTTGCCGGGACCGGACCCGCGATCCTCCAGCCGCAGCACCCGGACCCGCGGGTCGCCGGTCGCGGCGGCGCGGGCGCCGGTGTCGTCGCGCGAGGCGTTGTCGACCAGCACCAGCTCGAACGGCGGGGCGTCGCGCTGGGCGAGGATCGCGGCGACCGCGCGGTCGACGGTGGCGGCCCCGTCACGGGCCGAGATCACCACGCTGACGACGGGCGCGGCGGGCACCGTCGAGGGATCGGCGGGAGCCGGGGGCACGTCGTCGGCGGCGGGCACGCGCGGAAGCCTACGAGACGGCCGCGGCGTCCGCACGGCCTGCGCGGCGGCCGTCGCGCGGGCCGCCCGAGGTCCGGCCCCGACGACTGCGACAATCGACGTGATGGCGCCGGTCACCACCTCCCTCGGCGATCCGCACGCCCGCCGGCGTGCGTTCGAGGACGCGTTCCTGTCGCCCGCGGCCGCCCGCACCTGGCCGGCGGACCGCGACGCCGAGGAGCCCGACTGCCCGCTGCGGACGCCGCTCCAGCGCGATCGCGACCGGATCGTCCACTGCAAGGCCTTCCGTCGCCTCAAGCACAAGACCCAGGTCTTCCTGGCGCCCGAGGGCGATCACTACCGGACGCGCCTGACCCACACCCTCGAGGTGACCGGGATCGGCCGCACCGTCGCCCGCGCGCTGGAGCTGAACGAGGACCTCGTCGAGGCGATCTCGCTCGGCCACGACCTCGGGCACGCGCCCTTCGGTCACATCGGCGAGGAGGCGCTCGACGCCTGCCTGGCGCCGCACGGCCGGCACTTCCGGCACTGGGAGCACTCGGTCCGCCTGGTCACCCAGCTGGAGGACGCGCCGAGCGCCGTCCGCGAGGCGGGCGGGCGTGGCCTGAACCTCTGCGCCGACGTCGTCGACGGGATCGCCGGGCACTCGGGCCGGGCCCCGATGCCGCGCACGCTCGAGGGTCGGATCGTCCGCGTGGTCGACCGGATCGCCTACCTCAACCACGACATCGACGACGCGATCCGGGCCGGGGTGCTGACGGAGCGCGACCTCCCAGGCGGCCCGATCGGCGTGCTCGGCACGACCGCCTCGCGGCGGATCGACCGGCTGGTCCAGGATCTCGTGGCGACCTCCCGTCAGGTCGGCGACATCCGCCAGGGCGACGAGGCGGGCGCGGCGATGGACGAGCTGCGCAGCTGGATGTTCGAGCACGTCTACCTGGCCCCCGACGCGCGCACCGAGCACCGCCGCGTGCACGAGCTGGTGCGGACGCTGTTCGAGCACCACCTGGAGGCAGACCGCGCCGCCGACGGCGACCGCGCGGGGGAGGGCGCCGGCGCGCTGACGCTCCCGCTGGCCGGCGAGGACGGCGGCTGGGACCGCTACCAGGTGCACGCGGTCCCGGCGGCCGACGCCGATCCGCTCGAGCGCGCGACCGACTGGGTGGCCGGGATGACCGACCGCTACGCGCTGCGGGCGTTCGGCGAGCTCGTGATCCCGCGCGCCCACGCGCGGTAGGAGGGCCCCGATCCCCCGCTACGCGAAAGAGGACATCGACCGGATCCGTGACGCGATCGACTTCGTGGGCCTGGTCGAGGCCCGGACCGAGCTGCGGCGCGCCGGCACCGGCCGGATGACCGGCCTCTGCCCGTTCCACGACGAGCGGACGCCGTCGTTCTCGGTCAACGTCGACGACAAGCTCTTCCACTGCTTCGGCTGCGGCGAGGGCGGCGACCTGTTCCGCTTCGTGGAGCTGACCGAGAACGTCGACTTCACCGGGGCGCTCGAGCTGCTGGCCGATCGCGCCGGGATCCAGCTGAAGACCGAGGACGAGGATCCCGCGACCGCCCGCCGGCGCAAGCGCGAGGCCCGGCTGCTGGAGCTGCTGGACCGGACCAACCGCTTCTTCGAGCGCCAGCTGTGGTCGGGGCCGGAGGCCGGCGCCGCCCGCGCCGAGCTGCAGCGGCGCGGGCTCGATCCGGACGTCCTGCGCGAGTTCCGGGTCGGCTACGCGCCGAGCGCCTGGGACCGCGTGATGGAGGGCTCCCGCCACGCCGGCTACACGCCCGACGAGATGCTGGCGGCCGGGATCGTCCAGCGCTCGACCAAGGGCCGCGACCAGATCTACGACCGCTTCCGGCGCCGGATCACGTTCCCGCTGGCCGACCGGCGGGGCAGGATCATGGGCTTCGGGGCGCGGGCGCTGGGGCCGGACCAGAAGCCGAAGTACGTCAACTCCTCCGACGGGCCCGTCTACCACAAGGGCCAGCACCTGTTCGCGGCCCACCTGGCGCGCAAGCACGCCGCGCGAGCGGGCGAGGTGATCCTCTGCGAGGGCTACACCGACGTGATCGCCCTGCACCAGGCCGGGCTGCGGCACGCGGTCGGGCTGATGGGGACCGCGCTGACGCCCGACCAGGTGAAGGAGCTGGCGCGGTTGGCGCCGTCGCTGATCCTGGCGCTCGACGCCGACGAGGCCGGCCGCAAGGCGATGCTGCGGGCGGCGGAGCTGGCGCGCGGGAGCGGCCTGGAGCTGCGGGTGGTCGCCCTGCCCGACGGGATGGATCCGGCCGACCTGCTGGTGCGGCGGGGGCCCGAGGCGCTGACGACGGCCTTCGGCGAGCCGATGGCGCTGGCGCGGTTCCACGTCGGCCACCTGCTGGACGGCGCCGACCTGTCGACGGCCGAGAGCAAGGACCGGACGATCGCCACGCTGCGGCCGGTCTTCGCCGAGATCCCGGCCGGAGTGCTGCGGATGGAGCTGGTGGCGATGGTCGCGGGACGGCTGCGGCTGGACCCGTCGATCCTCGGCCCGCTGCTCGACGACGGGACGCCGGCGGCGCCCGCCGGGCGCCCGGCCGCGGCGGCCGGCGGCACGGGCGGGGCCTCGTTCGGCGGCGGCGGG
>NZ_AGUD01000334.1 GCF_000240225.1 Patulibacter medicamentivorans | reverse complement strand
CGCCCAGCGCGTCGGCCGCCGCCAGCGCCTCGCGCAGCGGCTCGCGAGCCTCGGTCGCCTTGCGCGCGCGGCGCAGCAGCAGCCCCAGCCGGTACGCCGCCCAGGCCCGGTCGAGCGCCAGCGGGCCGGTCGCCAGCAGCGCCTCGGCCTCGCGCAGGGTCGCGATCCCCTCGTCGTCGCCGAGCGCCAGCCCGAGCGCCGAGAGCGCGACGCCGGTCGCTCCGGAGAGCCCGGTTCGGCGGCCGTGCTCGACCTCCTCGCGGGCCAGCTCGACCGCCTCGGCGCGACGATCGGTCGCCGCCAGCAGCTCGACCAGGCGGACCCCGGCGCGGACGTTGGTCGGCGAGATCCACTGCTCGTCGTTCTTCAGCTCGATCGCGCGGCGGAGGTCGGCCTCGGCCTCCTCGATCCGCCCGTTGAGGCGCCGGATCCAGCCGCGGCAGGCGAGCGTCGCGGGACCGGTGCTGGTGTAGAGGACCGGCGTGTCGAGGCCGATCTCCTCGATCAGGGCGGTCGCCTCCTCGAGCTCGCCGCGCTCGACCAGCACGTCGCAGAGGACCCCGCCGATCGCCAGCCGGCCGAAGGCGAAGTTCGCCTCCTCGATCGCCTCCATCGCCTCGCGGGCGGCGCCCTCGGCCGAGGCCAGCGAGCCGAACGACCACTGGGTGATCGCCCGCGCGTGGCCGTTGTAGCCACGGCCCATCAGCGACCCGCGCTCGCGCTCGAGCCGCCCGGCGACCGTCAGCAGCGGCTCGACCAGGTCGAACCGCTCCAAATGGCGCATCCCGTGGACGGCCAGGTTCAGCAGCGAGAACGGCTGGCGGACGGCGGTCAGCCGCTCGTCGGCGATCGCGCGGCGGATCAGCTCGATCGCGCGCGGGTCGGCCGGGTCGCGCATCACCAGGTCGTAGCCCTGGTGCAGCAGCACGCTCGGCGCATCCGGCATCTCGCGGCCGAAGCGCTCCAGCAGCTGGCGGTGGCGGCCGCCGAGCTTGAGGCTGTAGAGCGTCGCCTCGAGCATCGACCCGCGCAGGCGGTCGGCCAGCTCCGGGTCCTCGGCGGCGGCGATCCCGGCCTCGAGCGTCGAGAGCGCGGCCCCCGGGTCGGAGCCGACGAACTGGACGGTCGCGATCGCCGCGTAGCAGCGGGCCGCGTCGTCGCCGCTCGCCCCCGAGGCGAGGGCGTCCTGCAGCCGCCGCATGCCCGATGCCTCGCCGATCGCCAGTTCGCCCTCGCCGAGCGCGATCAGCATCGGCATCCGGTCGGCGTCCGGCGGCGGCTCGGCCAGCGCCCGCCGGCGCAGCGCGACGGCGCTGCTGTCGGCACCCTCGCTGGCGGCGCTGTCGGCGGCCGCGGCGAGGGTCTGGGCGACCCACGGGTCGCCGGCCGGCTCGACCGCGAGCAGGTGCGGAGCGATCACGTCGGCCGCCGCGCCCTCGTCGGCCAGCCGCCGGGCCGCGGCCCCGTGGAGGCCGGCGCGGACGCCGGGGGCGAGCGTCGCGACGACCGCCTCGCGCACGAGCGGGTGGACGAAGGCGACCGCGTCCTCGGCCAGCACCTGGGCGGCGATCAGCAGGTCGATCGACCGCGCCGTCGCCTGCGGCTCGAGACCGGTGACCGCCGCCACCGCGGGGACCGTCGCCCGCCGACCGAGGATCGCGATCGCCTGCGCGACGGTGACCGCCTCGTCCCCGAGCTGGGCCAGCCGTCGCCGGATCGTCGTCGCCAGGTCGCTGCCGGCGGTCCGCCGGACCTGGTCGGCGTCGCCGTCGGCCCCGCGCAGACCGCGCTCGGCGGCGCTGCGAGCGACCTCCTGGAGCAGCAGCGGGTTGCCGCCGCATGCCTCGCGGACCACGCGCACGAAGCGCTCGCCCGGCGCCTGTCCGAGCCGCTCCTCGAGCACCGCCGCGACGCCGCCCTCCGACAGCGCGTCGGGCTGCAGGACGGTCGCGCGGGGACCGTTGCGCAGCGCCTCCAGCAGCTCCTGCGGGGCGTCGGGCTCGCCGGTACGCACCGAGCCGGCGATCAGGACCGGGACCCCGTCGAGCCGGCGGCCGACGAACTCCAGCAGCCGCAGCGACGGCTCGTCCGCCCACTGCAGGTCGTCGACGAAGAGCGCCAGCGGGCCCTCCTCCGCGAGGTTGGCGACCGCCCAGTAGAGCCCGTGCAGGACCGCGTGGCCGAGCGCCGCGTCGGCGGCGCCTGCCGCCGGCGCCCCGCCGAGGACCGGCTCGGCGTGGCTGGCGTAGCCGCCGAGGATCTGGCTCCGCTGCTCGGGCGTGGCGTTGGCCAGCGCCGGCTCCAGCAGCTGGCGCACGACGCCGAAGGCGAAGTCGCGATCGAGACGGGACGCCGTCGCCCATTGGACGGTGAGTCCCTCGTTGCCGGCGATCTCGCGGGCGGCGCGCAGCAGCGCCGTCTTGCCCAGCCCGGCAGCGCCAGCGACGACGGCGACCCCACCGTCGCCGGTCGCGGCGCGTGCGACCAGACCCGCGATCTCGTCCAGCTCCTCTTCGCGTTCGAGCAGCGGCCGATCCCCCATGACGCAGGGGATCCTAGATGGTCGATAGCTGCGGCACCCAACCTCGATCGGGGGATCGACGTCCCCCGCGCGGCGAACATCGGGGTGATCGTTGGGGTCAGGCCCCCTGGTGCGTCCCCGGAGCCGCTCCTAGATTGCCCGCTACGCCCCGAGGCCTCGGTCCACCGCCGGTCGCGCTCCCCCGTGAACCGGCGGTCCCATCAGGCGGACGCACACGCCGACAGCGACGTGGCCTCGGGGCGTCTCCTCCCACCCACCGCATGCTCAGCTCCATGTCCACCCTCGACCGCCGCCGCCTGCCCGGCCTGCTCCTTCCCGGTGCCGACGGGTACGACCGCGCCCGGTCCGCCTGGAACCTCACCGTCGACCAGCTGCCGGCCGCCGCGGCCGAGCCGACGAGCACCGGCGAGGTGGCCGAGCTCGTCCGCGCCGCCGCCCGCGGCGTGCGGGTCGCCGTCCAGGCGACCGGCCACGGCGCGCGGACGCTCGGTCCGCTCGACGGCGCGCTGCTGCTGCGCACCGGTGGCCTGCGGGGCGTGCACGTCGATCCCGCCCGCCGGCGGGCCCG
>NZ_AGUD01000335.1 GCF_000240225.1 Patulibacter medicamentivorans | reverse complement strand
GAGCCCGACCGCACGCTCGCGCAGCTCGGCGACCGCTCGCCGGCCGGCGGCCCGTCCCGACGTCTCGGCCAGCGCCTGCAGCGCCGCGCGCAGCAGGATCGCCGCCACCAGGCCCGCGAGTGCGAGCCCGATCCGGCCGCGGCCGCCGCCGACGCCGACCGCGATCAGGTGCGCCAGCAGCAGCGCCTGGGCGACCGTCGCGGCGGCCTCGCCGATCCCGAGCGCGGTCGTCCGCTGCAGCTGCCGGCGCAGCCCGGGGACGGCATCGAGCAGGTCGCGACGCGGCGGGCCCAAGGCTCGGCGCTCAGCCCTCGGCGGCGCGCCGCGCGGCCAGCGCCTGCAGCGGGTTCTGGGCGCGCTCGAAGCCCTCGGGCAGCACGCGGTGGCGGAAGACCCAGTACGTCCAGCCCTGGTAGAGCAGGACGATCGGCGTCATCACGGCGCCGATGATCGTCATCACCTTCAGCGTGTAGGGGGTCGAGGCCGCGTCGGCGATCGTCAGCGTCCCGGCCGGATCGCCGGTCGACGGCAGCACGTTCGGCCACAGCTGCGCGAACAGCAGCACCGCGACGCCGATCACCGCGACCGCCGTGCCGGCGAACGCGCGGCCCTCGTGCCCGCGGTGGACGGCCAGGCCGCAGATCGCCAGCGCGACCACGACGACGGCGAACGCGGCGACGGCGATCGGCGAGACCGCGTCGTCCGGCCCGCCCGACCCGAGCAGCGTCCAGAGGCCGAAGCCGGCGGCCAGCGCGGTCGCCAGCGGCCACGCGACCGCTGCCGCGCGCCGGGCCCGCAGGCGCACCGGGCCGTCGCAGCGCAGCGCCAGGAAGCAGGCCCCGTGGAGCGCGAACAGCGCCAGGACCGTCGCGGCGGCGAGCAGCGGGTAGGCGCCGAGCAGGTCGCCGAGCGAGCCCGTGAAGTCGTGCCGGCCGTCGAGCGGGATCCCGCGCACGACGTTGGCCAGGGCCAGCGCGACCGCCGCCGGAGCGGTGAACGAGCAGACCACCAGCGCCCGGTCCCAGGCGCGGGTCCAGCGGTCGTCCTGGTGCTTGACCCGATACTCGATCGCGAGCACGCGGACGATCAGCGCCACGAGCAGCAGCAGCAGCGGCAGGTAGAGCGCGCTGAACATCGACGCGTACCAGCCGGGGAAGGCCGCGAACATCGCGCCGCCCGCCACGATCAGCCAGACCTCGTTGGCGTCCCAGACCGGGCCGAAGGTGCGGATCGCCAGCCGCCGGTCCTCGGCGTCGCGGGCGACGAACGGCAGCAGCATCCCGACGCCGAAGTCGAAGCCCTCGAGCACCAGGTAGCCGGTCCAGAGGAGGGCGATCAGCAGGAACCAGACGGTGGGGAGGTCCATGGCTAGTACGCGAGGGAGGGGACGGAGGCGGTCTGGTCGTCGTCGCGCTCCAGCGGCTCGGGATCGCTGTCGGCGACGCGGCGGAAGAGCCAGAACTCGATCGCGCCGATCACGCAGTAGAGGACGATGAAGACGCCGAGCGAGATCGCGACGGTCGAGGCTCCCAGCTTGGAGACGGCGTCCTCGGTCTTCAGCAGCCCCGTCACCACCCACGGCTGACGCCCCTGCTCGGTGAAGATCCAGCCGGCGGCGTGGGCCAGGAAGCCGGCGAAGAGCCCGCCGATCGCCGCCCAGCGGAAGGCGCGGGTCCGCGCCAGGCCGGCGAGCCCGTTGCGCCAGCGCCGCTCCAGCAGCAGCCCGGTGGCGGCCAGCGCGGCCAGGAAGATCCCGATCCCGACCATGATCCGGAAGGTCCAGTAGTTGAGGCCGACGATCGGGTAGTACTCGGCCTTCGTCGGGTCGCGGCCGTGCGCCCGCTCGTAGGCGGCGTACTTCTTCGCGTCCGCCCGCTGCAGGTCGTCGATCCCCTCGACGTGGCCGCTGAAGGAGTTGGTGTCCATGAACGAGTAGAGCTTCGGGATCTCGAGCCGGAAGCTCAGGCGCTTGGGCTTCTTCTCGAACGGGCCGATCGCCATCAGCGACAGCGGCGCGCCGGAGCGGCTCTCGTAGAGCGCCTCGGCCGCGGCCATCTTCATCGGCTGCTGCTCGCCCATCAGCTGCCCGAAGAAGTGGCCGACGAGGACGGTCGCGATCGAGAAGGTCAGCAGCCCCCGCAGGCCCCAACGGGCCGAGCGACGGAAGAACTCGATCTCGTGCCCCGGCCGCTTGCCGAGCTGCCAGATCGAGATCCCGGTGATCAGCGCGGCGGCGGTCGTCAACGCCGCCGGGATCGTGTGGAAGTAGGCGAAGATCGCCGTCGAGTTGGTCAGCAGCGCCCAGATCGAGGTCAGGACGGCGTTGCCGGTCTCGGGATCGATTCGGTAGCCGACCGGGTGCTGCATCCAGGCGTTCGCGGCGAGGATGAAGAAGGCCGAGAAGTTGGTCCCGACGAAGACGAGCCAGATCGAGGCCAGGTGGAGCTTCTTGGGCA
>NZ_AGUD01000336.1 GCF_000240225.1 Patulibacter medicamentivorans | reverse complement strand
CTGGGTCCGGGCCCGCTCGAACGGCAGCGCCACCCGGTCGTGGGCGGCCAGCGCGGCGGCCGCGTGCTCGTCCAGGCGCTCGTCGCCGTCGATCAGCGCCGCGCAGCGGGCCGCCGCGGCCTCGGCCCAGGCGCCGCCGGTCCGCTCGGCGCCGTCCACCAGCTCGGCGATCAGCGTCCGGGCGGCGTCGGGCCGTCCGGTGCGGGCGTAGGCCTCGGCCAGGTCCGCCTGGGTGTAGAGGAACGACGGGTCGCGCGATCCGAAGCGCCGCTGGTGCTCGAGCGCCCGCTCCAGGTGCGGGAGCGCCAGCGAGGCGTCTCCGCGGCTGAGCGCCACGACGCCCAGCGCCTGCTCGGCGCAGGCCAGGGTCGACGTCAGCCCCAGCTCCAGGCCCAGCTCGAGGGCGCGGCCGGCGTGGGCGGCGACCGCGGCGTCGTCGCCCACGTGGGCGGCCGTGAAGGCGGCGGTCGTCAGCATCATCGAGTGCAGGAAGCCGCCGGCGGAGTCCTCGCCGAGCCCCACCGCCTGGTCGGCCAGGACCGCGGCCTCGGCGAACGCCCCCTGCCGCAGCCGGACGTTGGCCAGGACCGACCGGGCGCGAGCCAGCGAGGTGACGGCGCCGCGCTCGAGGCTGGTCCGCACCAGCCGCGACGCCAGCCGGTCCGCGTCGTCCAGGTCCTCCATCCAGAGGAAGCAGAGCGCCGCCACCGCCAGCACCTCGTGGGCCGGGCCGGTGGGGTCGAACGCCTCGAGCGCCGCCGTCCGCTCCCGCAGCGTCGTGCGAGCGCGCGCGTGGTCGCCGAGGCTCGTCAGGGCCGAGGCGGCGAAGATCGCCGGGACCAGATCGGCCCCGGGCGGGGCCAGCGCCAGGGTCCGCTCGGCGAGCGCGCCGAGCCGCTCCATCGGACCGTGGGCGACGAGCGCGATGCCGGCCTGCATCAACAGGCCCGCCGCGCGACCGGGATCGTGGGCGAGCACGCGCTCGGCCTCGTCCTCGAGCAGCGCGTAGGCGGCCATCGGCCGGCCGCTCTGCTGGATCGCCATCCCCCGCAGCAGCTGGACGTCGGCCCGCGTCGCCGGGTCGGCGACGGGCGCCACCCGATCGAGCACGCCGAGCGCGGTCGCCGGCCGGCCGGCGACCAGCGCGGCGCCGGCGGCGGCCACCATCCGCGCCGTCGCCGCGCCGTCCGACGGG
>NZ_AGUD01000337.1 GCF_000240225.1 Patulibacter medicamentivorans | reverse complement strand
GCGACGACCTCCTCGGTCCACGAACACCAGGCATCCACCCGCGACGGGTGGCGCGGTCAGCCCTCCAGCAGGAACCGCGCGACGACGTCGATCGTCTCCGGGCGCTCGGTCCACGGCCAGTGGCCGGCGTCGATCCGCACGACCGGGGTCGCTCCGCCGATCGCGGTCGCGAACGCGTCGGCGAACCGCGTCGGGATGTAGCCGTCGTCGGTCCCCCAGACGACCAGCGCGCGACCGGCGAAGGCGTCGAGGCCGCGACCGGCCTCGGCCAGCCGGTCCGGGTCCGCCGAGCGGTAGATCCCGAGCACGGTGCGGCCGGTGTGGCGCGCGAAGCCGTTGGCGATCTCGCCCGACAGCTCGGCGGGCACGGGGCTGCGGGTCAGCGGCGTCCGGTGGCGGGCGAGCCAGGCCGTCGCCGGACCGGGTAGCGCCATCATCGCCTCGCCGACCAGCCGGCGGCGCCACAGCCGGGCCATCGGGTGCCAGCGGTAGCCGGCGGTCAGCGGGACGGCGTTCATCACCACCAGCCGCGCGATCCGCTGCGGGTCGCGCAGGGCCCACAGCAGGCCGATCGCGCCCCAGTCGTGGACGACCAGGTTGACCGGGCCCGGGTCGAGCACGTCGAGCAGCGCGCCGAGCGCGTCGGCCTGGGCGTGCATGCCGCGCTCGGGGAGCGCGTCGGAGCCGCCGAATCCCGGCTGGTCGGGCGCGATCCCGCCGGTCCGGCGCAGGAACGGGATCCAGTCGGCGCCGCTGGTCGGGACGCCGTGGACGTAGAGCGTCGGGCGAGCGCCGGCGGGCGGCGTCGCCTCGCGCCAGGCGATCCGGCGACCGCTGATCGTCGTCGTCCGCTGCGCGATCCCGGGCATGCGCTGACACTACGTCAAGCACGCTCGCCCTCGTGGGTCGCGGCCGGGATGACTACCCTCCCGGACGTGACCACCCTGATGCTCGGCGAGGCGCTGGTCGACCTGGTCTGCGAGCAGCCCGTCGACCGGCTCACGGAAGCCCCGTCCTTCGCTCCGCGCTTCGGCGGGACCGTCGCCGGCGCCGCCGTCCACGCCGCGCGCCGCGGGGCGCGGATCGCGCTCGCCGGCGGTGTCGGCGACGACGACTGGGGCGCCTGGCTGCGCACCCGGCTGGAGGACGAGGGGGTCGACCTGACCTGGTTCCGCCAGGTCGCGGGCGAGCGGACCCCGGTCGCCTTCCGCACGGTCGACTCTGCGGGCGAGGCCCACGCCGACCTCTACGGCCAGTCCCTGGACCTGGTGATGGACGCCGTCCGGCCGCGGATCGCCGAGGCGGTCGACGCCTGCGACGGGCTGTTCCTGTCGGCGACCACCTGGTCGCTGCCGCCCGACTCCCGCGAGCGGCAGGTCGCGGAGGCCGCGCTGCGGCGCGCCCGCGAGCTGGAGCGCCCGGTCGTGGTCGACCTCGACGTCGGCCCCGAGCGGTTCGTCGCCCGCGACGGCGCCCGGGCGGCCGCGGCGACGCTGGTCCCCGGCGCGGCGCTGGTGATCGTCCGGCCGCGCGACGCCGGTCGCGTGACCGCCGAGGAGGACCCGGCCGCGGCGGCCGCGGTGCTGCTCGACCGCGGAGCCGCGATCGCCGTCGTCGG
>NZ_AGUD01000338.1 GCF_000240225.1 Patulibacter medicamentivorans | reverse complement strand
CGAGCGCGCCGGCGTCCAACGGGACCGCCGGCGCCGCCGTCGCGATCCGGTCGGCGACGGTCCGCGGCAGCAGCCCGGCGTCGGCGCCGGCTCCCGCGAGCGCCACCTCGACCTCGACCATCGCGGCCAGCCACGCCCGGTCGCCGACGGCCGCGGCGGCCTCGCCGCGGGCGAAGACGCCGCCGAAGAGCTGGCCGCTCATGCCGGCCGCTCAGAGCGCGAAGAAGACGGTCTCATCGGGACCCTGCAGGTGGATGTCGAGACGGTAGCCGTCGGCGGTCGGCGTGGCGATCAGCGTCTCGCGCCGGGCCGGGTCGATTGCCCGCAGCACCGGGTCGCGCTCGTTCGCCGCCGGCTCGTCGCCGAAGTAGCAGCGGGTGACGACCCGGTGCAGCAGGCCGCGGGCGAAGATCGACAGATCGACGTGCGGCGCCTGGCGGATCGGCGGCGGGCCGTCGGCGGGCAGGTCGCTCGGCCACGGCACCGGTCCCGGCTTCAGGGTCACGATCGCGAACCGGCCGTCGGCGTCGGTCGCCGAGCGGCCGAACCCGCGGAAGCTCGGGAACGGCCGCTGGTGGTGGTCGGTGGCGTCCGGCCGGCGGGCGACGTGGGCGAACCCGCCGTCGGGATCGGCCTGCCAGCTCTCGACCAGCGCGTCGGGGATCGGGTCGCCAGCGCCGTCGCGGACGATTCCGTGCAGCCGGATCGCGCCGGGCGTCTCGGGCGAGACCGCGAACGGCCCCTCCGGCCACGGCAGGCCGATGTGCAGGTAGGGCCCGACCGTCTGCGACGGCGTCTCGCCGGGGGCGGCGGCGGTCCCCGCGGGGGCGGCGTCGGTGCTCACGAGTGGTGGGGGTCGATCGGGGTGGCGGCGGGCCCGCGCAGGATGATGTCCCAGCGGTAGGCGAGCGCGCGCCCGGGCAGGCTCTGGTCGAGGTCGAACGCGCTCACCATCCGCTCGCGGATCCGCGGGTCGCTGACGCTGCCCCAGATCGGGTCGAACGCGAACAACGGGTCGCCGGGGAAGTACATCTGCGACACCAGCCGCTGGGTGAAGGCCCGGCCGAGCAGCGAGAAGTGGATGTGCGCCGGCCGCCAGGCGTTGTGGTGGTTGCCCCACGGGTAGGCGCCCGGCTTGATCGTGACGAACCGGTAGCGCCCCTCGGCGTCGGTGATGCAGCGCCCGACGCCGGTGAAGTGCGGGTCCAGCGGCGCCGGGTGGCGGTCGCCGGCGTGGCGGTAGCGGCCGGCGGCGTTGGCCTGCCAGATCTCGACCAGCGTCTCGGGCACCGGCCGGCCGTCGCCGTCCAGGACCCGGCCGTGGACCACGATCCGCTCGCCGAGCGGCTCTCCGTCGTGCTGGGCGGTCAGGTCCTCCTCGCCCGCCTCGACGCGGCGGAACGAGAAGCGGGGGCCGGTGACCTCGGTCAGCGTCTGCGGCAGCCGGTCGAGCTGGCGGCGCGGGTGGCGCAGCGCGGTCGAGCGGTAGGCGGGCGCGTCGAGCGGCGGGTGGGTGCCGGGCGGGCTCTCCCGCCAGCGCGGCAGGATCAGCCGCGCGTGCTCGTCGGTGGGCGTGTCGTCGTGCATCTCGCTCCTCGGTCCGTGCGGTCAGGCGTGCAGGACGACCGCCAGCCCCTGTCCGACGCCGATGCAGATCGCGGCCAGGCCCCAGCCACCGCCGCTGGCCCGCAGCTGGCGGGCCAGGCGCCCGAGGATCCGGGTCCCGGAGGCGCCGAGCGGGTGGCCGATCGCGATCGCGCCGCCGTGGACGTTGAGGATCGCCGGGTCCAGGTCGGGCCAGCCCCGCAGGCAGGCCAGCGACTGGGCGGCGAACGCCTCGTTCAGCTCGACCGCGGCCAGGTCGCCCCAGCCGATGCCGGCCCGGCGCAGCGCCTCGTGGGCGGCCGCGACGGGGCCGTAGCCGAAGAGGTCGGGGTCGATGCCGTGAGCGGCGCGGCTGACGATCCGGGCCAGCGGGTCGCGGCCGAGCCGGCCAGCGGCGGCCTCGTCGCCGAGCAGCGCCATCGAGGCGCCGTCGTTGAGCGGCGAGGCGTTGCCGGCGGTGACGGTGCCGTCGGCGACGAAGGCCGGCTTCAGGGTCGCCAGCTTCTCGACCGTCGTCCCCGGGCGGATCGACTCGTCGCGCTCGAGCGGGGCGCCGGGAACCTGGACGATCTCGTCGGCGAGCGTCCCGTCGTCCCAGGCCGCGGCGGCGCGGCGGTGACTCTCGGCGGCGAAGGCGTCCTGCTCGTCGCGGCCGACCTGGTGGAGCGCGGCGAGCTTCTCGGTGCTCGCGCCGAGCGAGATCGTCCACCGCTCCGGCATCCGCGGGTTGACCATCCGCCAGCCGAGGGTGGTCGAATGCAGCGTCTCGTGGCCCGCCGGGTAGGCGCGATCGGGCTTCGACAGCACCCAGGGCGCGCGGCTCATCGACTCGACGCCGCCGGCGACCACCAGCTCGGCGTCGCCGGTCTCGATCGCCCGCGCGCCCTGGATCGCGGCCTCGAGGCTCGATCCGCAGAGCCGGTTGACGGTCGCGCCGGGGACGCTGGTCGGCAACCCGGCCAGCAGCACCGCCATCCGGGCGAC
>NZ_AGUD01000339.1 GCF_000240225.1 Patulibacter medicamentivorans | reverse complement strand
CGCGTCGACCGGCAGCGCGTCGGGCGCCGGCGGCGCGGCCGGGGCCGATCGGCGCGCGGTCGCCGGATCGCGCAGCCAGGCGGCGAGCGCGCGATCGAAGGCGGTCCGGCGCAGGTCGGCGGCGCGGGTCTCGTCGGCGACCTGGACGTCGGGGTCGAGGCCGGCGGCGAGCGCGTAGCGGCGCAGCAACCGCTGGGCGATCGCGTGGAAGGTCCCGATCCAGGCGTCCTCGAGTCGCCAGCGCTGGGGCAGGACGCCGCCGCCGGTCAGCGCCTCGAGCCGCCGGCGCAGCCGCTCGCGCATCTCCGCGGCGGCCTTCTCGGTGAAGGTGATCGCCAGGACCGACGCCGTGTCGAGGTCGTCCTCGTCGATCAGGGTCCGCAGGTAGCGCTCGACCAGGACGCTGGTCTTGCCGGCCCCGGCGCCGGCCGAGACGAGCGTCTCGCCACGGCGCTCGATCGCGGCGGCCTGGCGGTCGGAGAAGCTGTCCCCGCCCCCGTCGGGCCCGGGCAGGCTGCGGCGCAGGCGGCCCTCGGCGTCGTGCAGGAGCCGGGGGTCGATCGTCGTCGGCAGGCCGAGGTCGTCCGCGGCCGCGGCCTCGTCCGGCGACGGACGGGGCGGCGGCCCGCCGTCGGACGGCGGCGCGACGAGCGGATCCTCGCCGAGTGGCGGGACGGGCCGGTCGCGGTCGGACGGCGAAGCGCCGACAGGGGGACCGGCCGGCGGCGCGGCGGGTGCCTG
>NZ_AGUD01000340.1 GCF_000240225.1 Patulibacter medicamentivorans | reverse complement strand
GCCGCTCGGCCAGGTGGCGCGGGCGCTGCCGCCGACGCTGACTCGGGCGACGCCGGTGGTCGGGCGGCTGCGGCGCGACCTGCCGGCCGTCCGGCGGGCGCTGCTCGCCCTGCCCGCGCTGCGGCCGTCGGCGGTCGACGCGCTCGGCCGCACGCGGACCGCGCTGGCTGCGGCGACCCCGATCCTGCGCGGCGTCCGCTACTACGGCAGCGACTTCATCCTCGGGGTCCTCAACGGGCTCGCCGGCGTCGCCGTCGGCAACTACAACGAGCTCGGCCACTACGCGCGGCTGGAGTTCGTGCAGAACGTCCAGACGCTGCTCGGCGGCGCGCTCTCGTCGCTGGTGCCGGCGCTGACCGGCGGCGGCCTGCTCGGCCCGATCAACGTCCGCACCCACCTCGACGCGCGCTGTCCCGGCAGCACCGCGCCGCCGGCGCCCGACGGCTCCAGCCCGTGGGTGCCCGACCCGTCGATCTGCGACCCGGCCGACAGCATGCCGGCCTCGGTGAACCAGCCGTGAGGCGGATCGGCCCGCTGCTCGCCGCGCTGCTGGTGGCCGCCGTCGCCGCCCTGCTGCTGCTCCGCGGCGGCAGCGAGGGGGACGGCGACTACCGCTTCGACGCGATCTTCGACACCGCCAAGGGGATCGTCCCCGGGCAGCTGCTGAAGGTCGGCGGAGTCCGCGCCGGCCGCGTCGAGGCGGTCCACCTGACCCCCGGCCACCACGCGCGGATGAGCTTCACCCTCGACCGCCGCTACGCGCCGCTGCGGCAGGGCGCCCGCTGCCGCATCCTGCCCGAGGGCTTCATCAGCGAGAGCTTCGTCGACTGCGATCCGGGCCCCCGCGGCCAGGCGCCGCTGCGGGGCAGCGGCGACGCGCCGCCGACCGTCGCGCTGGAGCGGACCCAGATCCCGGTCGCACTGCAGGACGTCGTCGACCTGTTCGCCGTCCCGACCGCCGACCGGATCCGGGTGCTGCTGAGCGAGCTGGGGCTGGCGACCGCCGGCCGCGGCCGCGACCTGAACGCGATCCTCCGCCGCGCCAACCCGGCGCTGACCGACGCCCGCTCGCTGCTGGCGATCCTCGACGGCCAGCGGACCCGGCTGGCCGACGCGGTCGCGGCCAGCGACGCGGTGCTCGCGCGGCTGGCCGGCAGCGACCGGGCGATCCGGCGGCTGGTCGATCGCGGGGCCGCCGCGACCGCGGTCACCGCCGGCC
>NZ_AGUD01000341.1 GCF_000240225.1 Patulibacter medicamentivorans | reverse complement strand
CGCGGGCGGCGGGGCCGAGCGGCACGGTGGTCGTGCGCAGCTCGCCGAGGAGCCGCCGCAGCGCGGCCAGGGTCGCCGGCGCGGCGGCCCGCGACCGGCCGCCGTCCGCGGCCCGCGGCCGGCCCGGGACGATCGACGTCGCGGCCGCGCTCGCCGAGCACGCGACGCTGATGCTGCGCACCGCCCGCCGGCTGTCGCTCTGCGAGGACGACGCCCAGGACGCGGTGCAGGCGGCCGCCGAGCGGTTCCTGCGCCACCAGCGCGAGGTCCAGCCGGCGACCGTCGGCGGCTGGCTCATGACCGTCACCCGCAACGAGGCGCTGCGCGTGCGCGAGCGGCGGGTCCGCGTCGGCGACCTGGATCCGGACGACTGGCGGCTGTCGCTGCGCGGCGCCGGCGACGGGCTCGACGAGCGGATCGCACGCGGCGAGGAGATCGCCCTCGCGCGTGAGGCCCTCGCGCGGCTCAAGCCGCAGGAGCGCAGCGCGCTCTGGCTGCAGGCGCAGGGCCTGACCTACGACGAGATCGCACGCGAGCTCTCGTGGTCGCGGCGCAAGGTCGACCGCGCGCTGAACGAGGGCCGGGCCAGTCTCCGGCGCGGTTTGCGCGGGATCGCCGCGGGGGAGGGCTGCGCCGCCGCCGCGCCGCGGATCGACCGGCTCGCGGGCGGACGGGCGACGCCCGAGGACCTGGGGGCGCTGCGGCCGCACGTCGCGCGCTGCCCGAGCTGCCGAGCGCGCCTGCGCCGGGCCC
>NZ_AGUD01000342.1 GCF_000240225.1 Patulibacter medicamentivorans | reverse complement strand
CAGCCCAACCGCGTCGACTCGACCGCGGTCACCGGCGCCAAGGGCCAGTCGGGCACGCGCGGCCACTCCGTCGGCCCCGAGGTCGTCGGCGTCCGCGTCGACGAGTCGAACCTGAACGCCAACGTCCTGATCTTCACCTTCGACCAGGCGCTGAACGGGATCGCCAACCCGGCCGCCTTCGGCTTCATCAAGCAGGACGGCACCACCGTCGCCCCGTCGGCGATCGCCTCGATCAGCAGCTACGAGGTCGCCGTGCGCTTCCCGTCGCTGCCGGGCGACTCGCTGGTCACCGAGGCGGTCGAGGGCTTCGCCAACTTCGGCGCGACCTTCTCGGCCAACTACGGCAACTTCAACTCCGCCGGGGTCGTCGCGGTCGCGGGCAAGAGCAAGAACACCGCCCGTCCCGACCTGCTGGCCGCCGAGCTGGGCTCCGGCGGGGGCAGCACCTCGGTCACCTACAGCTACGACGAGCCGGTCCACAGCCCGATCGCCGGCGGCTTCGTCGTGCGGACGGCCAGCGGTGCGCTGCTCGCCGGCACGAGCGCCGTGGTCAACGCCGACGGCAAGACGGTGACGGTCAACTTCCCGAACCCGGCGGCCCAGAAGTCGCAGGAGCACTTCGTCACCGCGTTCAACCTGACTGGCGCGGTCCTGAACGCGAACAACGTCCCCGTGCTGAACGACTCGGCGCCGATCGGCGGCAACGCCGGCGCGCTGTCGAGCGGCTGGACCTCGGCGCCCGACGCGACGTCGGCGACGTTCAACAAGAGCAACGGCCAGGTCGACATCACGCTCGACACGCGGCTGAACGTGCCGATCGGGATCAACCCGGCCGGCTTCTCGCTGGTCGACGACAACGGTGACCTGATCGTGGCCGGGGCGGCCTCGGCGGTCAGCGCCGGGTCGGACGGCGCTCCCGGTCCGCAGACGATCCGCCTGCAGTTCCTGCCCAACCAGGTCGCGGTCGCCTCGGCGGTCGAGATCCAGGGCTACAACGCGCCGTTCGGGGTCTCGGGGCCGACGCCGTTCTTCGGCTCGCTGTCGACGATCGACCCGGCCAACGCGATCCCGGTCGCGCAGTCGCTGTCGGCGGCCACGACCGCCTCGGCGATCGCCCCGGTCGGGACGCCGAAGGCGAAGCTGAAGCTGCGCAAGGTCAAGACGATCGGCGTGCTGCCGGCCAAGCTCCAGAAGGCGCTGAAGCCGACCAGGAGCGCCAAGCAGGCCCGTGTCAACGCGCGGGTCGTCAAGCGCTACCTGAAGAGCGGCGGCTCGCTGAAGGTCAAGCGGGTCGCGGTCAAGAAGGCCGCCAAGAAGGGCTGAGGCCGACCGGCCGGGTCGCCCGCTCCCGCGCGAGCGGGCGACCCGGCTGCGCCCCGAGGACGGGGCCGCGACGCACGGACCGTCGTCGTGCCGACACAACGCCGCCGAGGAGCCCCTCAGCTGGCGTCCTGCGGCAATTCCGTGTTAACTGCCTGGCACAGCGGCCGTATTGGGTCGGCCGCGGGGTGCGGTGTGGGTGCCTTGGTCGGGCGTCCCGCCGGAAACGAACATCAGGCCTCTCGAAGGAGGACCTTCATGACTTCCAACGCTCGG
>NZ_AGUD01000343.1 GCF_000240225.1 Patulibacter medicamentivorans | reverse complement strand
AGCGAGGAGAGGTAGCTCGAGTAGGAGCCGTTCTCCAGCTCCTGGTTGGCGAGCTGCTCCGCACCACCCAACTTCTTCGCAACCGGACGCGCCGGATTCGCAAACACCCGCTCCTTGGACTCCACCGCGCCATCGACCGCCACCGAGGCGGCCGTCTCGCCGCCGACGTCGGTCGCGGACCGCCCACCAGCGGACCGCCCTGCGCCCTTCGCCGACTGGCCGGCGCCGGTCGCGCCGCCACGCTGCGACCCGGCCGTCGCGGCCACCGTCGGCCGCGGATCACGCGCGGGATCCAACTCGCTGGACCCCGCCGAGGCCTTCGTCCGCGACCCACTCTTGGCGACCGGATAGAACGCCGCGTGGGACTTGAGGTTGCCGTAGGTGTAGGTGTTGCCGTAGACGTCCCGCAGCTGCACGAACCTGCCCAGCCGCGGGTTCCTCCCGACCTTCACGACCTCGCCGTCCTGGACCGCGATCACCGCCGCGCCCGGCCGCGCGAACACGTCGATGAACCGCCGCGACCCCGACTCCACCGACCGCGCCGCGTTCCCCCGCCGCGTCCGCGTCCTCGCCCGACGATTCGTGTCATCGCCGGCGTAGCGGGCCTTCGCCGCGACGGGGAACACGCCC
>NZ_AGUD01000344.1 GCF_000240225.1 Patulibacter medicamentivorans | reverse complement strand
GGACCGAGTCGCCGCCCGCGGGCGAGCAGCCCGGCGATCGCGGCCAGCACCAGCAGCCCGAGCACCGCCCCGACGCGCGGCGAGAGCCCGCCGGCGGCGGTCGCGTCGGCTCGCGGCCGCAGCGCCACGACCCGGCCGCGGCCGGCCAGGCCGACCGCCAGGGCGGCGTTGTCTCGATCGTCGAGCCGGTCGTTCTCGACCAGCTGACGGTCGGCGACCAGCACCAGCGACCCGTCGCCGACCCGCCGCTCGCCCACGAGCACCGGTGGCGGCGCCGCGTCGCCGTCGGCCACGACCAGCGCCGACAGCGCCTCGGTCTCGGCCGGCCAGGCCCGGGCCCCGTCCGCCTGGACGTGATCGACGGCGGCCGTCTCCGGTTCCCGGCGGGCACGGCGACCGAGCTCGAGCGCGGCGTCGATCGGCCGCAGCAGGCCCAGCTCGTCGCCGAGCGCGATCGCGTCCCTCCCGACCGCGACCACGCGCGCGCCGCGCGCCGTCTCTCGCAGCACCCGCCGCGCCAGCGTCGGCGTCAGGTCGCCCTCGGCGAACAGGTAGGTGGTCCTGGGCAGCAGCCGCACGCGGTCCTCGTCGACGTCGACGATCCGCAGCGGCACGCCCTCGTGGCGCAGCAGCGCGCGCCAGCCGCCGAGCCCGTCGCGATCCGCGCTGCTCCAGCCGTCGCGCGGCCCCCGCTCCCGCTCGCCGCCGTCGCCGCTGCCGAACAGGCCCAGCACCACCAGCACCACCAGGCCGAGCCCCACGACGGCGAGGATCGCCCGCAGCCTCACGACGCGTCCTCCAGCTCCGGCTCCGCCAGCACCGCCGACCAGCCCTCGCGGGCGACGCGGCTGTCGTCCGGCCCGACCGCGCCGCTGCCGTAGGCCGCGCGATCGTAGCCGGCCGCCAGCGCGCCGATCGCCGGGTGCGGGACGGCGCGGGCGACCTGCCCGGCGGTCCGCGCCGCGGATGGCCGCAGCACTCCCCGGGCGAGCAGCCGCAGCGTG
>NZ_AGUD01000345.1 GCF_000240225.1 Patulibacter medicamentivorans | reverse complement strand
ACATCAGGCCTCTCGAAGGAGGACCTTCATGACTTCCAACGCTCGGCGCCTCGCGCGCCGTTCTGCGATCGCCGGCGGCATGCTGGCGGTTTCCCTGGCTGCCGCCGCTCCGGCGTCGGCTGCTCTCGGTGGGGCGAACCCCGCCAACTACAACCACGTCCCGGATCTGCGCTCGGTGACGTTCGGCGAGTCCGGGCCCGACCTGGTCGCCTGGTTCACGTTCGACGAGCCGCTGGCCTCGAACGCGATCGACCCGACGCAGTTCACGCTCGGCGGCTACGCGTCGAGCCAGCGGGTCCCGACCGCGGACGCGGCGTCGGTCGTCGGCAGCAAGCCGAACACCGTCGAGCTGCGCTGGACCGCCGCCAACGCGCCCGACTTCGACGAGACGACCTACGGCGTCGTCAACGCCGGTGCGGTCCGGGCGTTCAACGGCA
>NZ_AGUD01000346.1 GCF_000240225.1 Patulibacter medicamentivorans | reverse complement strand
TCGGTTTCGGTTCGTGATGTGCAGGGTGTTGGTGCTGCGGTTCGTGTGACGGGTCGTTTGGATGTGACGGATCCGGCGGTTGATTCGCATGTGCGGGCGTTGACGATCGCGTCGGGAAAGGTCGGCGGGGTTGGGACGCTGCGCGTTGCTGAGGCGTTTGATTGGAATCGTGGCGAGTTGTTGGATGCCGGCACGTTGGTACTTGGTCCGAATGTGACCGGGACGATGCAGGGCAACTCGTCTGCGAGTGATACTCGTGTGTGGGCGCACACGCTTCGCAACGAGGGCGAACTCACGTTCACCAACGGCTTCATCTCCGGCTATGAGGACGGTCGGATCATGAATGTCGGGACATTGAATCTGAACGCCGAGATCGGCAATGGTGGCGGCGGACTGATTCGGTACTCGTCGACCGATGTGATCCCGAAGTTGGTGAACACCGGCACCATCCGCAAGACGTCGGGCACCGGCGCGACGACCGTCTGGTGGGCACTTGACAACGAAGGAACGATCGTTCCGCTGCCACCTCGTCTGGCGTTTCAAGGTCCGAACGTCAAGGTCGGACCGCTCGATGCCGAGAACTACGGCCCATCGAACGCCGCCACGCCCAACGAGCAGCGTTCGTGCGCGGGCAAGCCGGTCGACTGTGCGACGGGGAACCAGTTCGAGTCACAGACCGACCTCGTTGTCGACGGTGTTGGTCCTGGCCTGACGCTGACGCGTACCTACAACTCCCAAGCCGCAGACGCAGGCGGGCCATTCGGGTTCGGCTGGACGGGACCCT
This sequence comes from Patulibacter medicamentivorans, assembly GCF_000240225.1. Classification (GTDB taxonomy): domain Bacteria; phylum Actinomycetota; class Thermoleophilia; order Solirubrobacterales; family Solirubrobacteraceae; genus Patulibacter; species Patulibacter medicamentivorans. The sequence continues at coordinate 22,048 of NZ_AGUD01000346.1, read as the reverse complement.
TCACCGACCGGCTGGCGGTAGACGACGTGCAGCAGCGCGTTCGTGTCCACCAGGCGGATGGCAGTGTCGTCCCGTTCCTCCCACGCACGGACGGTTCGTTCGGAGCCCCGGCCTGGGTCCAGGCGACCTTGCGCCGCCGAACGGACGGAACCTACGAGTACACGCTCCCGGATCGCTCGAGCCGGATCTTCAACTCGACAGGCCGCCTGCTCGAGGTCCGAGATCGCTCCCGCAACGCGATCACGCTCACGTACGACGCGAGCGGCCGCCTGGCGACCGCCACCGATCCCGGCGGCCGGACCTTCGAGTTCTCCTACGACGGAGACGACCACGTGACGAGCGTCACCGGTCCGGCTGGTCAGAAGGTTCTCTACACCTACGACGGCGGCGAGCTGCGCACGGTGCGTTACGACGGCGAGGCCGGCCCGCTGTGGCAGTTCGGCTACGACAGCCAGCACCAGATGACGTCGATGACCGACGCTCGCGGCGGGACCACCACGACGGAGTACGACTCGCAGCGCCGGGCCGTCGCCCAGACCGACGCGCTGAACCGGCGTCGCACCTGGGTCTACGACGGCGACGTCACGCGGATCACGAACCCAGCGGGCGACGTAACGCGGATTCGGTTCGCCGACACCCGGCCGTTGTCGATTACGCGGGGGTTCGGGACTCCCGAGGCGAGCACGGTGACCTACGCCTACGACGCCGATCGGAACCCGGTCAAGCGGATCGACGGCAACGGGCACGAGACGACGACCACGTACGACGCGAAGGGCAACCGCACCAGCGTCGAGGACGCCGAGGGACGGACGACCCGCTGGACGTACGACGCCAACCGGCAGGTCACGTCGATCACGAAGCCGTCGGGCAGGAAGACGACGATCGACTACGACGCCGACGGCCACCCCACGAAGGTGAGCCGGACCCTGGTGCGTCCCGGACAGGCCGACCAGGTCGAGGCGACGTCGTTCACCTACGACACGAGGGGTCTGGTCACGAAGATGACCGACCCGCGCGGGAAGGAGTGGAGCCACGGATACGACGCCGCGGGCAACCGCACCAGCACCACCTCGCCGGAGGGCCGCAAGACGACGTCGACGTTCGACGCGGCTTCGCGCCTGCTGACGCAGACCAGCGGTCGTGGTAACGCGTCCGGTGCGAACCCGGCCGACTTCACCACCACCGTCACGCGTGACGGGCGTGGCCGCCCGACGACGATCGAGGACGCCAACGGCAAGACCACGACGATGGCCTACGACGCCAACGACAACCGAACGACGGTCACCGATCCCGACGGCGTCTCGCTCCAGACGACCTTCGATGCCGAGAACCAACCGGTCCGCCAGACGCGCGCCGATGGGTCGTACCAGGTGACGGCCTACGACGCCGACGGCAACGTGACCGGCTTCATCGACGGGCGAGGCAAGACCACCCGCTACGAGTGGGACTCGGCGGGTCGCAAGACGGCGACCATCGATCCGCTCGGGCGGAGGACGGGGCTGACCTACGACGCCGCGGGCAACGTGACCGTTGCGACCGATCCCGCCGGGCGCACCGCCGCCTACTCCTACGACGATGCCGGAGTCCTGCAGGGCGTCGACTTCTCCGATCCCGACACCCACGACATCGGCTTCAGCTACGACGCGGATGGTCAGCGAACGGGCATGACGGACGAGACCGGGACGTCGTCGTTCGAGTACGACAGCCTGGGCCGGATGACGCGCGCCGTCGACGGCGGCGCTCGAACGGTCGAGTACACGTACGACATCTCCAGCAACCCGACGGGGATCAAGTACCCGAACGGCCAAACCGTCTCGCGGACGTTCGACGACGACCGCTTGATGACCGGCGTCACCGACTGGCTGAACCACACGACGACGTTCTCCTACGACCCCGACGGTCGGCTCTCGAAGACCGAGTTCCCGGGAGGCTCGTCGCTGGCCGATCGCGTCTCCCGCGACAACGAAGGCGGTCCGCTGGCGATCGCCTTCGGCGATCAGGCCGGCAGTCTCGGCAAGCTCGACTACGGGCGCACCGACGGGGGCCGCGTCGCGTCGGAGCAGGCCCAGAACATGCCGGGCGGCACGACGGCGTTCGACTACGACCAGAACGGGCGCCTCTCGCTGGCGGGAACCGACACGTTTTCTTACAACGCCGCCGACGGCATCACGAAGCTCGCCGGCCTGGAGCCGCTGGTCTACGACGACGCCGGGCAGCTGACGGTCTCCAACAGCGGAGCAAACGAGCGGTCGTTCAGCTTCGACAGTCTCGGGGCGCGGACGGGGGAGAGCGGGGCGGGGCAGCCCGCCCGTTCCTACGGCTACGACCAGCGACAGTTGCTGACGTCAGCCGGCGAGACCGGCCAGCCGACGGTGGAGTACGAGTCGGACGCCGACGGCCTCCGGGCGCGGCGGTCGGTCGGCAGCGCAGCACGGGCCTTCACCTGGGACCGCACCACGTCGTCGCTGCCCCTGATGCTGACCGAGGGCGGAACGAGCTACATCTACGGACCCGACGGCCTCGCGGTGGAGCACGTCGACGGAAACGGCGACGTGGCCTTCTACCACCACGATCAGCTCGGGAGCACGCGCCGCCTGACGGACGCGACCGGTGCCGTCGTCGCGGGCTTCACCTACGACGCGTACGGCACCGTCGTGACCCAGACCGGCACGGCCGACACCCCGTTGCGCTTCGCCGGCGAGTACAGCGACGCGGCGTCGGGACTCGTCTACCTGCGAGCGCGCCACTACGACCCTCGGACCGGGCAGTTCCTGACGCCGGATCCGCTGGGGGCGCTGACCAAGGATCCCTATGCGTATGCGGGGAACGATCCGTTGAACCACGCGGATCCGAGCGGGCTGTTCCTGGGCATGGGGCATGTGCCGGTCATCGATGACATCACCGAAGGAGTCAAGGACGCCACGGTCGGTGCCGTGAAGTTCGCGTGGGAGCACCCGGTGTTCACGATGAACGTCGTGGCTGGCGTGACCTGCGTGGTCGGCTCATTCGCGTCCTGCGCAAAGCTGGCGATGGCAGCGTTCGCAGTCTTCGAGGTCGAATCAGGAGTCGCGGCCGTCTACAACACGAGGAGACGATGCAAGACCTTCGCTCAGGAGACTCTGGGCAACGTGGCGGGGCTCCTAGCGGGAATGATCCCGGCGGTACGCCTCGAGCGAGTCGCACCAGTCAACTGGCCTAAGGCGATCGAGGTCGGTCACGACTCGGCTACGGGACTTCTGGGGACCGGCGCGTCTGGTGCAGCGTCACCGGACCGCCCCTGGTCAGGCGATGGGTGTTGCTAGAGGCGCATGAAGATGCAAGCGACACAACAGACGGCCACCTTTTGCTTCTGGCCCCAGCGGATCTGGTTTGGCGCAATCACCCTGGTGTTCGCCGGGATCCACGTCGGCTACGCGATCCGGCCTGAGGACGCCTACGGCGGAGTGATCGGGCGTAGCGGGCAGCCGATCGACTGGTGGGTGCGCCCGGCCTTCCTGCTGATCGCCCTCGGGCTCGTGCTGCTCCTTGGCGGCACGGCGCGGGCACGGGTGGTGTTCAAGGGCGACCAACTCATCATCCACAACCCGCGCCGCACGGTCCGGGTTTTGCTGGCTGAGGTCGAGCGGTTCGGCGTCGGCCGCCACGGTTGGACCGGGTCACGTTGTGGCGAGGCAGTACTGCGGGACGGGCGTGTCCTGGCGATGCACGGCGTCGCCGGCCCCAACGAGAGCACGTTCCCGCGCTGGAAGCCGATAGAGCGCAACGTCGACCGGATGAACGCCTACCTCGCGCAGATCCGGAGGACGTCCACGGCGGTCGACGACGGTTCGCCGTCGACCGTGGACCAACCGGCCCCGGCGACTTCCGCCTAGCCCCACCGCCCCTTCTCGCACGACTCGCTCTCCGGGAACGCGCGCACGAGGCAGGAGAAGATCGTCGTCTTGGCGGCGTCGGCTCGGGAGGGGTCGCGGGGGAGGGAGCGGGAGTAGGCGAAGCGGTTGCCGGAGCGGGAGGCGGCGAGGATCCGGAGCTGGCGGCGGGTCGCGACCTGGACGGCGATCTCGCCGGGCTTCGGATCTCCGGCGACGACGTGCTCGAGGAACGGACCGAAGCGCTGCTCGCTGGCAAACGGGGTCAGCTGCTCGCGGGTCCGGCAGGGGACGTAGCTGTCGGCCGAGCCGAAGCAGGTCTCCGCGGCCGAGATCGCGCCGCGCAGCAGGTTGCGCGTCTCCAGGTCCGCCCGCTGCTTGGTTGACGCCAGGTCGGGCGCGGGCGCTCCCGGCGGCGGGGCGATCGTCTTCGAGCTGACCTTCGGGCCGCTGTCGCCGCAGCCGGCCGTCCCCAGGGCGGCGAGCGCGACCAGCGCCGAGGCCACGGCGACGCGCCCCGGCCCCCGCCCGCGCAGAGGCTCCGACGCGCGATCGGCGGGAGGCGGCGAGCGGCGCGAGCGGGCGCCTCGGCGGTGGGGAGCGCCCGACATCCGCGGGATCATCGCGATCGCCGCGCATCGCCGTCAACCGCCCGGACAGGTGGCCCGCGCCGCGTGTCCGACGCGTCGTCCGGCCGCTCGACGGAGGCTGGCCGCCGGGGCTCCCGCGAGTGGACGGATGGTCCTCCCCGACGGTGCCGGAGTCACGAACGGACGCCGAGACGCCGATCCCTGCCACGACGTCGACGGTGGACCGGCACAGAACCGGCACTCCACGTCGCCCACGCGCAACTCGCCACCTCCTAGCTTCCTTCCTCGACGCATGCTCCCGATGCTCATCGCCTTCGCCGCCGCCTTCGGGCTCCTGATCGGCTCGTTCCTCAACGTCGTCGCCTACCGGGTTCCGCTCGGCGCGTCGGTCGCCGGCGGCCGCTCGGAATGCCCGAGCTGCCACCACCAGATCCGCGCCTACGACAACGTCCCGGTGCTCTCGTGGCTGCTCCTGCGCGGCCACTGCCGCGACTGCCAGGCGCCGATCTCGCGCCGCTACCCGGTCGTCGAGGCGACGACCGCCGTGCTCTGGGCGCTGGTCGCCGCGGTCGCCGGCGACACCGTCGACGTCGTGCTCGGGATCGTCCTGGTCACCGCGCTGGTGCCGATCACGCTGATCGACCTCGACCACCAGCGGATCCCCAACGTCATCACCTATCCGGCGGCGGCGACCGCGCTGGTGGCCGGCACGGCGATCGATCCCGGCGGCGAGCTGAGCCGCGTGCTGGCCGGCGCCGGCGCGGCGCTCTTCCTGCTGGTGCCGGTGATGGTCTACCCGAGCGGGATGGGGATGGGCGACGTCAAGCTGGCGGCGGTGCTCGGGCTCTGCCTCGGCCCGGCCGTCGCGGTCGCGATCCTCGCCGCGCTCGTGGTCGGCAGCCTGACCGGCGTCCTGCTGGCCGCCCGCCACGGCGTCCAGAAGGCTCGCAAGATGCGGATCCCCTTCGGCCCCTACCTGGCCGTCGGCGGGGTGGTCGGGATCGTCGCCGGGCAGCCGCTGCTCGACGCCTACCTGTCGACGTTCTGACGGACTCGACGCCTGTCGTACAGACGTCGAGCCCTCTCGATAGGACGCGCGTCCAGCGCTCGAGAGGCCGATGGACGCACCAGCCCGATGACCACCGCGCCTTCCATCGACGTGCATCGCACGCCCACCGCCGCCGCGGCGGACGGCTTCACGCTGATCGAGATCCTGGTCGTGATCCTGATCATCGGGGTCCTCTCGGCGATCGCCCTGCCGACCTTCCTCGGGCAGCGCGCCAAGGCCCAGGACGCCGTCGCCAAGGACGCGGTCGTCGCGACCGCCCGCCTGGTCGAGGCGTGCGCCGCCGACGTCCCGGTCTACGACGGCTGCGACCAGCCGACGCGGCTGGCGCCGCGGCCCGGGTCGTCGAACGCGACAGGCCTGCCGATCGTCCTGACCAGCGGCGGCGCCGACCCCGATCCCGGCGACGTCGCCGTGACCGTCGCCTCCGACGAGCGCTTCGTCGTCGTCGCCCGGTCGCGCGCCGGCGAGCGGTTCTCCTACGAGCGCGACGGCCACGGCCCGGTCGAGCGCCTGTGCACGCCGGCCGGCGCCGGTGGCTGCCCGTCGGGTGGGACGTGGTGAGCGGCGTGCCGCACGCCGACCGCGCCACGCTGCGACTGCGGGGCTCCTTCGGGCATCGCGGCGGCCGTGCGGCGACCGCCCTCGTGATCGCCGGCGGCGCCGTCGCTCGCCGGGCCCTGCGGGCGCTCGCCGTCCGTTTCCGGGGCACCGCGGCCGCGGTCGCGGGTGGCGCGCCGGACCCGGGCGTCCAGATCTGGTCCACCGCTGTCGTCGGACGAGCGTCCACGGCCGTCGGCCCCCGTCAAGGGACGACCGCCGGTCGGTCGATGCGTCCAGCGACCCCGAGAGACCGTGATGCCACGCCGCCAACTCACCCTTCCGCGCTTGCCTTCCCGGCCCGCGCCCCGCCGGCCCCAGGCCAGCGCCCCGGTCACCGGGGTGCGGATCGGCGCCACCCACGTCGGACTCGCCTGCGCGGCCGCTTCCCGCGGACCGCTGACCGCTCGCGCCTCGGCCTCGGCCGTCCTGCCGCCCGGGGCGGTCCGCGACGGCGAGGTGATCGACGCGATCGCCGTCGCCCAGGCGCTGCGCCAGGCGGTCGACGGCCGCAGCTTCGGCAAGCAGGTGCGGATCGGCGTCGGCTGCCAGAAGGTCGCCGTCCGCGTGCTCGACCTGCCGCCGGTCCAGAACGAGGACGACCTCGACGCCGCCGTCCGGATGATCGCTCGCGAGCGGATCCCGACGGCCGCCGAGAACGCCCTGATCGACTACCGGATCCTGCCCGAGCGGCCGACCCCCGACGGGCAGCCCGACAACGTGCGCCGCGCCCTCGTCGTGGCGGCGCGCCGCGAGCTGGTCGACGGCCAGGTCGCCGCGGTCAAGGCCGCCGGCCTGGAGCCGGTCGGCGTCGACCTGCTGGCCTTCGGGCTGGCCCGGATGGTCCAGCCGTCCGAGCCGACGATGCTGCTGGACCTCGACGGCGTCACCACGCTGGCGCTCGCCGATCCCGACGGCTGCCGCTTCGTCCGCACGATCCCCGCCGGCGTCCAGTCGGCGGCGGAGGAGCTGGCGCGGCGGCTCGACCTCGACGTCGACGACGCCTCGGCGGGCCTGCTCGGCGACCGCTCGCTGAGCCCCGAGCAGTCGGCCGAGGCGACCGCCGTCCTAGCCCGCACCGTCCGCGCGATCGCGACCACCGTCCGCACCTCGGTCGAGTTCCACGTCGACCAGGAGGACGGCGAGTCCCCGCAGCTGTGCGTCGTCAGCGGCCCGCTCGCCGGGCTCGAGGGCGTCTCCGTCCTGCTGTCGGAGGCGCTCGACCTGCCGGTCCATCCCGCCGCCGCGCTCGCCGGCGGCGCCGATCCCGTGGCGCTCGGCCTGAGCGTGGAGGAGAGCTGAACATGAGGGCCGTCAACCTGCTGCCCGTCGACGAGCGCGCGGGAGCGCGCGCCGTCGCGACGGGCCGTCTCAACCCCCTGCACGCCATCGCCGGCGTCGGGGCCGTCGTGATCGTGGTGCTGCTCGGGATGTGGGCGATGGCGCGTCACGACGCGTCGGCCGCCCGCGAGGCCGAGGCCGCCGCGACCGCCCGCACCGCGACCGCCCAGGCGCAGGTCAGCCGCCTGCAGCCGGTGGTCGCGCTCGATCGCCGCCGCGAGAGCCGCGAGACCGCGGTGGTCGCGCTGGCCCAGGGCCGGACCGACTGGGCGATGGTGCTGCAGTCGGTGGCCGGGGCCCTGCCCCGCCAGGTCGGGATCACCCAGCTGAGCGCCCAGGCGGTCGGCGCCACCGCCTCCGGCAGCGGAGGGACCGTTCCCGCCGGCCTCGGCGGCCAGGGCAGCGTCGCGATCAACGGCTGCGCCGACACCCAGCGACGCGTCGCCCGCACGCTGGTGGCCCTGCGCCGCCTGCCGCAGGTCGCCGACGTGGCGCTGAACCAGACCTCGGACGGCTCCAAGGGCGCCAGCGCCTCGAGCGCCTCGAGCGGCGCCGCGTCGGGCGGCTGCCGCAAGGTGACGATGGATGCGGCGCTCGGCCTGGCGCCGACCACCACCCTGGACCTGGTGCCGACCGCCACCACGGCGACCGCCGCCGGCGGCGCGACGGGGACGACGCCCAACGGCACCACCTCGACGCCCGACAACGCGACCCAGGCCGCCGCCGGCGGCACGAACGGAGCAGGTCGATGACCGAGAAGATGCGCATGTTGCTGGCCGGCGCCGTCGTGCTGGCCGTCGGGGCCCTCCTGTGGATGTTCCTCGTGACCCCCGCCCGGGACGACGCCGACGTCGCCGAGCAGGCCCAGCAGACCGCCGAGGCGCAGGCGACGCAGGTGCTCGCGGAACTGACGCAGGCGCGTCAGGCCGCCGAGCGAGCTCCGGCCAACGTCCGCGAGCTGCGGCGGCTGGCGGTCGCGGTCCCCGAGAAGGTCGAGGCCGCGCAGCTGATCGACCAGCTCGACAGCACCGCCAAGCGCTACGACGTGACCTTCGACGTGCTCAAGGTCAACGACGCGGCCGCGTCGGCGGCCCCGGCCGCGACTCCGGACCCCGCGGCCCAGGCGGCCGGCGGCGTCGCCCAGGCGAACGCCACCAGCAAGGAGCTCGACGCGAGCACCGGCAAGCCGGCGGGCGGTTCGGGAACGACGACGTCGACCACTCCGACGACGCCGGCCCCGGCGCCCGCGGCATCCACGGCGACGGCCGGCGTGCCGGGCGCGGCCCCGGGCAGCGTCCCGGTCAGCCTCAGCGTCCAGGTCGGCGGCACCTACGTCGCGGTGACCCGCTTCGTGAAGGCGGTCCAGGGAAGCGTCCGCTCGCACGGCGACCGGATCGCGGCCAAGGGCCGGCTGCTGCGGGTCAACTCGGTCAACCTGTCGGTCGACGGCGAGGGCGCCAGCCGCTCGCTCTCGGGCACGCTCGACGTCGTCGCCTACCTGCTGCCGGCCGAGACCACGGCGCCTTCGACCGCCACGCCGGCCGCCACCCCGACTGGAGCCCAGCCATGAGCCGTTCCCTGCGTGACCTCTCCGGCCAGGTCGACCCGCTGCTGGCCGTGGTGGTCGGCGGCGTGCTCGTCGTCGGCGGCGGCCTGGCCGTCTGGGGCAGCGGGCAGGACACCTCGCCGGTGGCCAACGACCCCTCCGCCGCCCTGACCGCGGCCAAGGACGACGCGACGACCGCACGGGCGCTGCAGGCCGTCGCCGCGGCCAACCGCGACAGCGCGGTGCCGGCCACGACCGAGGCCGCCGAGCTGCGCCGCGCTCGCCGCGCCAGCGACTCCGGTCGCTCGACCGACCCGTTCTCCCGCGGGGCGACCGCTCCGCCGGCCGCCGCCGGCGGCGGCAGCTCGGGATCGGGGACGGCGACCAGCGTCAGCGACAAGGCGCGCAGCGCCGTGGCGACGTCCAACGCGGCCAGCAGCGCCGCGGCGTCGGCGACCGGCACCGCGCCGACGACGGCCGTCAAGCCCGCCACGCCCGCCACCAGTCCGCCGGCGATCGGCGGCGGCAGCGAGCAGGACCGCCGCAAGGCCCTGGCGGCCCTCGCGGCCCAGCGGGCGAAGCTCGCGCCGCGGGTCAGCATGCGGGTCAAGACCTCGTCGGCCCGTGACTCGCGCTCGCGGCTGAAGCTCGGCACGCTGCTGCCCAACAGCAAGCACGCCGTGGCCAGGATCGTCGACGTGTCCGCCAGCGGCCGGGTGGTGACGCTGCGCCTGGACCGCGGCGTGACGCTGCCGGGCCCGCAGTCCAAGGGCACGGTCTGCGTCCAGCGCTTCACGACCGGCAAGCGCAGCTGTCGCCTGGTCCACGTCCGGGCCGGGCGGACCGTGGTCCTGCGCGCTCCCGAGCGCCGTGGCGAGCCGGGCGACGTGACCGCCCTGCGGATCCTCAGCGTCTGGCGCGGGACGGTCCGCATGACCGCCCGCTAGGCGCGGACGAGCGGCGGGCGGCCCGGCGCCAGGGCCCCCGCCGAAGGACCTCCGTAGAATCGAGCCTCATGGCGCTGACCCTCACGACCGCGGGCGAGTCCCACGGACCCGGCCTGACGACCTTGGTCGAGGGCCTGCCCGCCGGCCTCGAGCTGGACCGGGAGGAGATGAACCGGGACATGGCCCGGCGCCAGCTCGGCCACGGCCGCGGCGGCCGGATGAAGATCGAGACCGACACGGCCGAGGTGACCGCCGGCGTCCGCCACGGTCGCACCCTCGGCGGGCCGATCGCGCTGCAGGTCGCCAACCGCGACTACGCCAACTGGGAAGAGCGGATGAATCCGTGGCCGGTCGAGGCCGAGATCCCGCCCGTCCACATGCCGCGCCCGGGCCACGCCGACCTGGTCGGCGTCTGGAAGTACGGCCACGAGGACGTCCGCAACATCCTCGAGCGCGCGTCGGCCCGCGAGACGGCGGCCCGCGTCGCCGGTGGCGCGCTGGCGAAGGCGTTCCTGCGCGCCGTCGGCGTCGAGATCCGCTCGCACGTGACCCAGATCGGCCCGGTCGTGATCCCCGAGCGCGAGCAGCCGCTCGGCGTCGGGGACTTCGAGGGCGTCGACGCCGATCCGGTTCGCTGCCTCGACGCCGAGGCGTCGAAGGCGATGGTCGCCCACATCACCGCCGAGCGGAAGAACAACGAGTCGATCGGCGGCACCTACGAGGTGCTCGTGTTCGGGCTTCACCCGGGCATCGGATCGCACGTCTCCTGGACCGAGCGCCTCGACGGCCGGCTCGCGCAGGCGATCTGCTCGATCCAGGCCCACAAGGGCGTCGAGTTCGGCGACGGGTTCGCGCTGGCGGCCACGCCGGGCTCGCAGGCCCAGGACGAGATCTTCGGTCCCGACGAGGATGGCGAGGGGATCCACCGCCACACCAACCACGCCGGCGGCCTGGAGGGCGGGATGACCACCGGTCAGACCCTGGTCGTGCGCGCTGTGGTCAAGCCGATCCCGACGATCACCAAGCCGCTGCGCTCGGTCGACCTGTCGACCGGCGAGCCCGCCAAGGCCCTGCGCGAGCGCACCGACAACTGCGTGGTCCCGGCCGCCGGCGTCGTCGGCGAGGCGATGATCGCCTTCGTCCTCGCGTCGGCCTACCGCGAGAAGTTCGGCGGCGACCACATCGACGACGTTCGCGCCGCGATCGCGGCCTACGAAGAGCGCATCGGCTGGGTCGGCGCCCGCGCGCGGGCCTGACGCCGGGCGGCGAGCTCCTCGGGGCGCGTTGCCCAGTCGGCGGCCGACGGGGGCCACCGCAGTCCCGCGCGCGCCACGAGGCCCCGCGGCCCCGACAGGCCCTCCGGCACCGGGCAGGTCCATCCCCGCCGCCAGATCAGGATCTCGCCGCCGAAGCGGTCGCCGACGGGAGTCCACGACGCCGCCGCCGGCGCGACGCCGAAGCGCGGCCCGACCGCCAGCTCGACCCGCCCGTGGCGCAGGGCGAGGACGAGCGAGCGCCGGTCCATCACCGCGGTCCGCACCGACCACCCGGGCGCCGAGCGCCGCAGCGCCCGGGCGACCCCAGCCGCCGTCCGCTCGCAACCGGCCACGACCCCGATCCTGACGACGCCGGCGCGACCCGCGGCGATCGTCGCCGCCCGCTCGCCGACCCGGGCCATCGCCGCGACCGCTGCCCGCGCCGTCGCCAGCAGCCCGACGCCGTCGGCGGTGAGGCAGACGCGCCGGGTCGTCCGTCGCACGAGGGTGGTCCCGACGGTGCGCTCGAGACGGCCGAGCAACGAGCTGATCGCGGCCGTGGTGACGCCGAGCCGCCCGGCGGCCCGGCCGAAGTGCTCGCAGTCGGCGATCGCCACGAGGGCCTCGAGCTGACGAACGGCGAGCACGGGTCGACGCTAGGGCCTGAGCGGGGCCGCGGACCGGCCGGCACCGCATCGGCACGCGATCGGCACCGATTCGTCACCGATCGGCACGCGATCGGCACGTGCGCGCGATCGCCGGCCTCCCCACCCGAGCGGCGCACGCACGCGGTCGCGGCCTCCCGGGCCGAGGGGGTGGGCGTGGCCCGCGGAGGCGATGGGGAACCGTTCACGTGGTGTGAACGATCCCCGAGCGCCACCGGGAGGTCGTGCTGGTGCGGCTCGGCACCGATGCGCGGCCGAGCGGGCGGGCGGAGGCCGGTGGGGCGGGTCGAGCGGCGGGCGGGGGCGGCTCGACCGTAGACTTGCCCGCCTATGGCACGACCCGCGATCGTCCTGATCGGCTTCATGGGCGCCGGCAAGACGACCGGCGGGCGGATGTTCGCCAGCGCGCTGCGCTGCCGGATGTCGGACACCGACAAGCGCCTGCAGCGGCGGGTCGGGATGTCGATCCCGGAGTACTTCGCCAAGCACGGGGAGGCGGCGTTCCGGGAGATCGAGGAGGAGGTCGCCGGCGAGTTGCTGGAGCGGGCCGACGGGGGCGTGATCTCGCTCGGGGGCGGGACGCTGCAGTCCGAGCGGGTGCGGCGGGCACTGGAGCGCCACACGGTCGTGCTGCTGCACGTGGGGCGGGCCACGGCGTGGAAGCGGGCCAAGCGCTCGGATCGGCCGCTGGCGCGGGACCGCGCGGGGTTCGACCGGCTCTACGCGGAGCGGCAGGCGGTCTACGAGCAGGTCGCCGACGTGATCCTTCCGGAGGTCGACCGCCAGCTGCTGAAGCCCGCGGTCGCGGTGATCGCGGAGGCGCACAGGGCGAAGGGCGCGCAGCTGCTGTGGGCGCACACCGATTCGGGCGGCTACCCGGTCTGGTTGCGGCCGGGGCTGCTGCGGGAGCTGCCGCCGTGGCCGCTCCCCGAGAGCTCGCGGCGGTTCGCGATCACCGACGAGACGGTCGCCGAGCACCACGCCGGTCGGATTCCGGAGCTGAGCGGGATGATCGAGATTCCGCCCGGAGAGGCGCACAAGACGCTGGAGACATGCGAGCGGACGTGGGGCTCGCTGGTGGAGCAGGGCGTGACCCGGGCCGACCACGTGGTCGCGATCGGCGGCGGCGTCGTCGGGGACCTGGCCGGCTTCGTGGCGGCGACCTTCCAGCGCGGGATCCCGGTCGTCCAGGTGCCGACCACGCTGGTGGCGCAGGTCGACAGCGCCTACGGCGGCAAGACCGGCGTCGACCTGCCCGCGGCCAAGAACTACGTCGGCGCCTACCACCAGCCCGCCGCGGTGATGGTCGACCCGGACGTGCTGTCGACCCTCCCGCCGGAGGAGCTGGCGGCCGGGTACGCCGAGGTCGTCAAGACGGCGCTGATCTCCGGCGGCGCGCTGTGGGAGCAGGTCGCGTCGGGAGCGCCCGTCGATCCGCTGACCGTGATGCGCTGCGCGCGCACCAAGCTCCAGGTCGTCGCCGACGACGAGCGCGACGGTGGCCGCCGCCAGGTGCTGAACCTCGGTCATACCGTTGGCCACGCGATCGAGACGGTGACCGACTACCGGCGCTACCGGCACGGCGAGGCCGTCGGGCTCGGGCTGCTGGCGGCGCTGCGGCTGTCCGGCCGCGACGACCTGCGGGCGCAGGTCGCCGAGCTGCTGGCCGGCGTCGGGCTTCCGACCACGATGGACGCGGCGATCGACGTCGACGAGGTCCATGCCGCCACGGCGCGCGACAAGAAGCGGCTCGGCAGCGCGCCGGTGCCGTTCGTCACCGTGCGCGAGCCCGGCGACGTGCGCTACGGCCAGCAGGTCGGCGATCGCGACGTCCGGGCCGCGATCGCCGAGCTGGCGCCGGTCGCCTGACGGCGGCGCGCCGGGCTGGTGCCCGTCGGCCGACGCCGGCGACCGCCCTCGACGGCGTGAGGGCGGGGCGCCGCCGCGCTAGCGGATCGTGACCGCGGTCGTCGCGATCCGGCGGCTGGCCGGCAGCCGCTTGCCGCGGTGGCGCGCCGGGCTGGCGAGCGCGTAGCGGCCGCGGATCCGGCGGTAGCTGGGCTTGCCCTCGACCGTCCGGGCCGCGACCGTCAGCCGCAGCGTCCGGCCCTTCAACGTGCCGCTGGCCACCGTCGTGCGGCCCGACCGCAAGACGACCCGGTAGCTCCTGGCGGCCACGCGACCGAGCCGCTTGGACAGCGTCACCGTCACGTGGCGCTTCGCGACCTTCTTGCCGCGGACCTGGCCGGTCACGCCCGGCTTCGGCTTCGCCGTGCCGCCGCCGCCGTCGCCGCCGCTCCCGCCGTCGTTGCCGCCGCCGCTCCCGCCGCTGCCACCACTGCTCCCGCCGCCAGGCCCATCGCCACCACCGTCTCCCGGCCCCGGATCGGTGGGCGGGTCCTGCAGCGTCGTCGGGACCGTGATCGTGAGGAAGCCGAACGGCTGGCCCGCGTACTGGTCCAGGCCGAACGTCAGCGCGCCGACGGCCGAGAGCGTGCTGGACGCCGCGACCCACGAGCGCGACGCGCCGTCGCCGCTGGTGCGGGGGCCGGGCCCGGCCAGGTCGATCTCGAGCATCCGGACGTTGCTCACGTCCTCGCCGCCGGGATGGCCGGCCTCGGCGTCCGCGCGCGAGCCGCTCGTCCGGCCGTCGACGTAGAGCCGGGCGTGGCGCTCGTCGGCGTCGACCTCCAGCCGCGGGTTCACCAGCCGGATGTCGATGTAGTGCGCCGTGTTGACCCAGCGGATCGCGCCCCGATAGCGGACGACGAGCCGACCGGACGCGGGATCGCGCCAGGCCCGCTCCGAGGTCAGCCGCCACGAGTAGCGGTCGCCCGGCTCAGGGAAGGATGCGCCGTCGCCGACCTCGACCGCGTGGGCCGTTCGCGGTCCCGGGCCCGGCCAGTCCGCGTGCACGTAGTCGATCCAGGTGCGGAGGTTCGACGAGCCGACGACGCCGCGGGCGGTCCAGTCGAGGGCCGGGGCGACCGCGGGCTGGAAGTCGACCGTCTCGTTGCGCTTGAGGCCGAACGTGACCGCGCTCGCGTAGGGGCTCCAGCCGAGGGTCGCGTTGCCGAGCGGGTCGCCGGCGAGCGCCAGGTTGGCGGTGTCGGGGACGCCGAGCGCCGTCAGCGTGCCGAACGTGCCGCTGGCCGCGGTCGCGTACGTCTGCGGTGCCGACCAGGCACCGCCGCCGGGCGCGCGGGTCGCCGCGCGGACCGTCCCGCCGGTCGGGTTCGCCACGCCGCCGACGAAGGTCACCTTGACCCCGGTCGTCCAGGCGACCGTCGCGCCGCCGTCGCGTCCCGGCACGACTCGCGGCCACAGCGGCGGGTTGTCGGCCGTCGGCTCGCTGGCGACGTCCTCCGCGGCATCCCAGGTCCCGGCGGCGGAGAACCGTCGCGCGCGGACCCGAGCGGGCGTCCCGGCGGTCGTGTCGGCGGCGACCGGCCAGACGACCGTGGCGTTGCCGTGGGCGTCGAAGGCGGCCGACGGCAGACCGGTCCCGCCGGTGGTGAAGGCCGCGGCGCCGGTCGCGGTCGGCGCCGCGTTGGCGGCGCCGGCGGCCAGGACCTCGGGCGCCTGCCAGCTGGCCGCGCTGGATCCGGCTCGGGCGGCGGCGCGGGGACCGTCGCCCGAGCCCCAGGTCGCCACGGCCGCGCCCGTCGCATCGACGACCAGCGCCGGACGGCTGACGAAGCCCGTTGCGGCGGTCAGCGTCGCCGGCGTCGCCCACGAGCCGGCGGCCGAGCGCGTGCGGGCGTGCAGCGACCGATCGCCGTTGCTGGTCCCCTCGCGCCAGACGACGGTCAGGGCGCCCGCGGCGTCGTGCCCGAGGCCGATCGCGTCGGGCAGGTCGACGGTCGCGGTGGCGACCGTCTCCGGCGTGCCCCAGCTGCCGTCGGTCGCGCGCTGGGCCAGCCGGACGGCGTCCTGCCCCTGCCAGGCCACGGTGGCGCGCCCGTCGTCCTCGACGTCGAGGCTCAACGTCAGCGGCAGGCCGGACGGCACGGTCACCGACGCCAGGTCGGCGGGGGTGCTCCAAGCGCCGCTCGCGTCGCGCGAGGCGGCCCGCACCAGAACGGTCGTCGCGTCGACCCGCACGCCCCACGCGACGGTCGGCAGGCCCGCCCGGTCGACGGCGATCTCGGGCCCGAGCAGCGCCTGGTAGTTGCTGCCGGCCGCGCGCTGGACCGCGGTGACGTCCTGCGGCGCCGCCCACGCGGCGCCGGCGGCGCGGCGGGACACCCGCAGCGTCTGGACGGCCGGAGGCGTCACCGTCGCGGTCTGGTCGTCGGTCTGGACCCAGGCGATCCAGGCGGTGCCGCCGCGGTCGACGGCGACGTCGTTGCGCAACCGCTTGCCGGCCTCGACGGGATCGTCGGGCGCGCCTTCGGGGACGGGGGCGGGGGCGGGCGACCAGAGCTCGGCGGCCGGGGCGGTGGCGGGCAGCAGCAGCGCCAGCGCGGTCGCCGCGAGCGCCAGCCGCCGGAGCGCGAAGGTGGGTGAACGTCGGGGTCGGGTGAGCATCAGCGGTCTCGATCGGTGGAAGGGACGGAAGCGGGCCGGGCCGGGGCCGCCGAGGTGGGCGGCGGCCCCGCCGACCACCGCTCCTAGGAGCCGTAGGCGACGGTCCCGAAGGCGTCGCCGGCGCTGTAGCTGCCGTTGGAACCGCCGTTGAAGACGGTCGCGCCGGCCGCGGTCAGGGTCACGGCGCCGGCCGAGCTGACGTTGCCGAGGACGATCCCCGGGGCGCTGACGGTCGAGCCGGCGAGCGGCACGTAGGTGGCGTCGACCTTCAGCTGCTCACCGCTGCCGTTGGCGACGACCCGCACGTTCTTCAGCGAGATGTCGATCCCGTGGGCCGGCAGATCGAAGTCCAGCCCGCCCTTCAGGGTCACGGTGCGCGGGCTGCCGGCGTCGCTCTTGACCGTGAAGACGTAGCCGAAGGGCGTCGTCCCGTCGTGGGTCGAGAAGCCGCCCGCGGGATCGCCGGACGGGGCCGCGTCACCGGCGGCCGGCGTGTTGGCGGTCGCGGTGACCGAGCCGAACGGCGGGATCCACAGGCTCCAGGCCGGGTTCGTCAGGTAGTTGACCCACGAGTTGCGGACGTTCCAGTTGGCGCTGGTGACGCCGCCGGGGATCGTCGCCGAGGAGACGGCCGGGACGGCGAGGGCCAGGACGAGCGTCGCGCCGAGCGCGGCGGAGAGCCGGGAGGTTCGGGAGATCGTGCTCACGATGAGCCTTTCGGTTGGTGAATTAGGGTGTCCGAACACCGACCGGGAGAGTAGGAGTTAGGTGACCCGAAGTCAATTGCGCCGTGCGACCGTGCGACGATGGCCCGATGCGCCGATTCCGCGTCGCCGTCGTGCACGGCGTCAACCTGGACCAGCTCGGACGACGGGACCCGGCGCACTACGGCGGGACGACCTTCCGCGACCTCGAGCGACAGGTCGCCGACTTCGCCGGCGAGCTCGACCTGATCCCGCGCTTCTTCCAGACCAACTACGAGGGCGCGCTGGTCGAGTACCTGCACCGGGCCGAGGGGCTGGTCGACGGGATCGTCATCAACCCCGGCGCCTGGACCCACTACGCGTGGGCGATCCGCGACGCGCTGGAGCTGTCCGGGGTGCCGGCCGTCGAGGTCCACCTGTCCGACGTCAGCAAGCGCGAGCCGTGGCGCCACCACTCGGTGATCGCCGCGCTCTGCATCGCGACGATCACCGGCCGCGGAGCCGCCGGCTACCGCGACGCGCTGGAGATCCTGCGCGACGAGCTGCGGCTGCGCCAGCCGGAGCCGGAGCCGACGCCGGCCCCCGTCGCCGCGGCGGACCGGGACGTCGCCCTCGCGGAGGGCAACGCCGCGCCCGCCGACGAGGAAGAGACCGTCGAAGCCCCCCGCGAGGAGGAATCCGCCTCATGAACGCCACCGCCGCCAGCACCGCGCCCGCCACCCGTGCCGAGCGGCTCGCCGCCGCCGTCGCCGAGCGCGACCTCGACGCGCTGATCGTCAGCGACCTCTTCGACATCCGCTGGCTGACCGGGTTCACCGGCTCCAACGCGGTCGTGGTCGTCGGCGTGGCCGGCGACGGGCCGCCGGTCCTGCGCTTCGTGACCGACTTCCGCTACGTCTCGCAGGCCGCCGAGCAGGTGCCCGACCCGTGGGAGCGGATCGACGGCGGCCGCGACCTCGGCGGCGCCGGGCTGGTCGCCCACCTGCCCGAGGGCGCCCGGCGGATCGGCTTCGACGCCGGCCACCTGTCGGTCGCCGCCCACAAGCGGCTCTCCGACGCCCTTCCGTCCGGGATCGACCTGCAGCCGGCCGACGCGATCGGCGACCTGCGGGCGGTCAAGGACAGCGGCGAGGTCGCCCGGATCCGGGCCGCCGCCGAGCTGGCCGACGCGGCGTTCCGCGAGGTCGTGCTGGAGGGACCGGTCGTCGGCCGGACCGAGGCGGCGGTCGCGCTCGACCTCGAGTTCGCGATGCGCAAGCTCGGCGC
This sequence comes from Patulibacter medicamentivorans, assembly GCF_000240225.1. Lineage (GTDB taxonomy): Bacteria > Actinomycetota > Thermoleophilia > Solirubrobacterales > Solirubrobacteraceae > Patulibacter > Patulibacter medicamentivorans. The sequence continues at coordinate 3,668 of NZ_AGUD01000346.1, read as the reverse complement.
CAGCGGCAACAGCTTCGACCCGATCGTGGCCTGCGGCCCGCACGGCGCGCTGCCGCACGCCTCGCCGCGCGACGTCGAGATCCCGGCCGGCGTGCTGCTGACCGTCGACTGGGGCGCGATCCTCGACGGCTACTGCTCGGACTGCACGCGGACGGTCGCGACCGGGCCGATCAGCGACCGCGCTCGCGAGGTCTACGAGCTGGTCCTCGACGCCCAGCAGCGCTCGCTGGCCGCGGTCCGCGAGGGCGCGGGCGCCCGCGACGTCGATGCCGTCGCGCGCGAGATCATCGCGGCCGGCGGCTACGGCGAGCGGTTCGGCCACGGCCTCGGCCACGGCGTCGGGCTCGAGGTCCACGAGCCGCCGACCCTCAGCCCGCGCGGGGGCGGGGCGCTGCGGGCCGGCGAGATCGTGACCGTCGAGCCGGGGATCTACCTGCCCGGCGAGCTGGGCGTGCGGATCGAGGACCTCGCCGTCGTCACCGCCGACGGCAGCGACGTGCTCAACACGCTGCCCAAGGACCTCGTCACCGTCGGCTGACCGCAGGGCGGGACGCCGAGCCTGGTGCCGACGCCGGCCCGGACCGGCGTCGCGGCCGGGGGTCAGGCCGGGTCGCCGGCGGCGGCCGGCCGCTCGTGCGCGGCCTCGACGCGGCGCCCGGCGGTCGCCGGACGGGTCCGCCAGGCCTCGGCGGCGACGACCAGCGCGACTACGACCACCAGCGCCCCGAAGATCCGGAAGGTCGGCTCGAGCCCGAGCGAGTCGACGACCAGGCCGGCGGCCAGCGCCGGCAGCGACAGCGAGGCGTAGGCCACGACGTAGAACGCCGACATCACCTCGGCCCGGTGGTGGTCGGGCACGACCGCGGTCAGCGATCGCAGGCCGCCGAGGAACGCGACCCCGAAGCCCATCCCGGTGATCGCGGTCGCGGCGAGGAAGAGGACGGCCGACTGGGCCGACAGCGAGAGCACGATCAGCGCCATCCCGCCGGCGAGGGCGAGCGAGCCGACCGAGGTCGAGCGCCACGGGGCGACGCGGTGGAAGACCAGCTGCGAGAGCGCCCCGGAGCCGGCCAGCGCGAACGTCGCGACGCCGCCGGCGAGGTGGCTGCGGGTGTCGAGCAACTGCCCGGAGAGCTCGGGCCCGAGCGACAGGAAGAGCCCGCCGATCGACCACGACGAAAGCACCCCGAGCCCGGCCAGCAGGAACGGTCGCCGGATCGCCTGCGGGACCCGCGGGGCCTGCGGGCGCAGGCGCAGGCGGCGGCGCTCGGCGACCGGCTCGGGCATCGCGCTGACGCCGGCGAGCACGATCGCGAACAGGGCCAGCAGCAGCAGGTAGGGCGTGCGCTGCGGCGCCGGCCCGTACTGGACCAGCAGCGAGGCGACGAAGGCGCCGAGGCCGAGCCCGCCCGAGCTGGCGACGCCGTTGGCCAGGCCGGCGCCGTGGGCGTCGCGCTGGGGGTGGAGGTCCAGCAGCGCGGCGCTGGCGGCCCCGAGCGCGGCCCCGGTCGCCAGGCCCTGGAGCCCGCGCGCGACGAACAGGACCCCGAGGCTGTCGGCGACGGCGAACAGGCCGGTCGCCACCAGCAGCGTCGTGATCGCGGCCAGCAGCACCGGTCGCCGGCCGACCTCGTCGGAGATTCGGCCGACCAGCAGCAGCGTCGTCAGGACGCCGAACGCATAGACCGCGTAGACCAGCGTCAGCACGAACGGCGAGAAGTGCCACTGCTCGCGATAGACCTCGTAGAGCGGGGACGGGGTCGCGGACGCGAACAGCGCCAGGCCGATCACGGCCGCCATCAGCAGGTAGGCGGTACGCGGGCCGAGCGTGCGGCGGGCGCCGGCGGTGGACGGGGCGGAGGAGCGGGGCATCGGGGACCTCGGTGCGACGTGGGACGGGCGGCGCATCCAAACTTCCAAAGATTTGGAAGAACTGTTGTAGCATAGCTCCGTGGCCGTCACCCGCCTTCGCGACAAGTTCCCGGTCCCGCCGATCGAGCAGGTCGACCTGGCGACGGTCCTGCGGACGGTCGGCGAGCCGATCCGGCTCGAGATCGTGCGGCTGCTGGCCGACGGCCAGGCCCGGCCGTGCGGCGAGATCAACGAGGCGCTCGGCCTGCCCGCGTCGACCGGCAGCTACCACATGAAGCTGCTGCGGGAAGCGGGCCTGACCCGCGTCCGGCCCGAGGGCACCGAGCGCCGGATCAGCCTTCGCCGCGAGGAGCTGGAGCAGCGCTTCCCGGGCCTCGTCGACGTGCTCGTGCGCGACCGGGACAGCTGACCGGCGGCGGCCCGGCGGGCGCCCTCCGCCGGCTCGCAACGCCCTCGACCGCCGGTCCGCTCTACGATCCGTAGGCGCATGATCTCGACGAACCAGCTGAAGAACGGGAACCACATCGAGGTGGACGGCACCGTCTACAAGGTCGTGGAGTTCCAGCACGTCAAGCCCGGCAAGGGGCCCGCGTTCGTGCGGACCAAGCTGCGCCGGGCCACTGACGGCAACGTGATCGACAAGACGTTCCGCGCCGGCGAGAAGTTCCGCGCGGTCCACACCGAGGCGCGCAAGATGCAGTACCTCTACGAGGACGGCACCGACGCCCACTTCATGGACGCCGAGTCGTTCGAGCAGCTGGCGATCCCGGTCGAGGCGGTCAAGAGCGCGCTGCGGTTCATCCGCGCCAACGACGCGGTCGACCTGCTCTTCATCGACGGCCAGCCGGCCGACGTCCAGCTGCCGGCCTCGGTCGAGCTGGAGATCACCCACACCGAGCCGGGCCTGCGCGGCGACACCGCGTCGGGAGGCGGCGACAAGCCCGCTACGCTCGAGACCGGCGCCGAGATCCGGGTGCCGTTGTTCGTCAACGTCGGGGACCGCGTCAAGGTCCAGACGGAGACGGGCGAGTACATGTCGCGGGCCTGAGGCCCCTCGGGCGCCGATCGGCGCCCGACCCGGACTGGCCTGGACCCCGACGCGCCGTCGCCGGCGGTAGGGTCGCGCCGTGAGCACCGGTCCCCGCAGGCGATCCGCCGACGTGCTCGCGGCGCTCGCCGCGGTCGCGCTGCTGCTCTCGGTGGCGCTCGGCTACGTCCAGCGGGCCGTCGGCGACGACGAGCAGTTCGCCAATCGCGCGACCGCGACCCTCCGCGACGACGCGGTCCGCGCGATCGTCGCCGAGCAGCTGACGGACCAGCTCGTCCTGCGCCAGCAGGCCGATCTGATCGCCGCCCGGCCGTTGATCGAGTCGGTCATGGGCGGCGTCGTCGGCAGCCGCGCGTTCACGTCGCTCTTCCGCGCGGCCGTCCGCGACCTCCACCGGTCGCTGGTCGAGGGCGATGCCGGCACCGTGACCCTGACCGTCGCCGACGTCGGGACCGTCGCGGCCGCCGCGCTCGAGCGGCTGCGACCGGACCTCGCACGGCTGCTCGAGGCGACCGGCCGGGTCGAGGTCGTCAACCGGGACCTCGGGACCGCGGCGGCGGCGCTCGGCGACATCAGCGACGACGCCTGGGCGCTGGCCCTGGCACTGCTCGTCGCGGCACTGATCCTGGCGACGGCCGCGCTGCTGCTTGCGCCCGATCGCCGTCGGACCGTGGTCGTGCTCGGGATCGCGACGGCCGTCGTCGGCGTCCTCCTCGTCGTGGCGCTGAGCATCGGCCGATCGATCGCG
>NZ_AGUD01000347.1 GCF_000240225.1 Patulibacter medicamentivorans | reverse complement strand
GGTCGGTGGTGGCTCGGCGGGGCCGGATCCCATTGGGCCGCTGCCCCTTGCCGAGCTGGTGGGCGTGTTGGTGGTCGCTCCGCAGTCCGGCACGGTTGGCGAGCCCGGCATTGACGGGGAAGCGGGGTGCGGGGTCGGGCGAGTCGGGGTCGGGTGGCCTGGCGGCGGTGGCCCGGCCCTGTCGACATCGGCCGGGCGGACCGGGGTCGAGTGGCCTGGCGGCGGTGGCTGGGGCCTGTCG
>NZ_AGUD01000348.1 GCF_000240225.1 Patulibacter medicamentivorans | reverse complement strand
CGTAGAAGCAGCTCGACGGCGCCGGGGATCGTGTGCGCGTCGGTGGGTCGAACAGGTCCCTTCGGGGCCTCTCCGTAGAAGCAGCTCGGTGGCGCCGGGGATCGTGTGCGCGTCGGTGTCGAACAGGTCCCTTCGGGGCCTCTCCGTAGAAGCCCGGCGGTCGTGTGCTTCGCCACGTTCAGCGCGTCGATAGTCGAACAGGTCCCTTCGGGGCCTCTCCGTAGAAGCAGTGTGTTGTTGCGGAAGTCGTCCAGCAGCGTCTTGCGTCGAACAGGTCCCTTCGGGGCCTCTCCGTAGAAGCATCTCGCCGTCGGCCTGCAGCTCGTCGGCCTCGCCGGTCGAACAGGTCCCTTCGGGGCCTCTCCGTAGAAGCCCGTCCTGATCGACGACCATGCCCTTCGCGGTGGCGGGTCGAACAGGTCCCTTCGGGGCCTCTCCGTAGAAGCCCGACCGTTTCGCCGACCTGGCGATCGATAACGCCGAGCGTCGAACAGGTCCCTTCGGGGCCTCTCCGTAGAAGCGTGTCGACCTGCCACGCGTCGACCGATCCGGCCGGGGTCGAACAGGTCCCTTCGGGGCCTCTCCGTAGAAGCGGTGATGTCGCTACGCCGCATCAGGCTCGGTCTCCGCGCCGTCGAACAGGTCCCTTCGGGGCCTCTCCGTAGAAGCCGATCGAGTGCTGCAACAGCGTCACGCCCAGCCTGTCGAACAGGTCCCTTCGGGGCCTCTCCGTAGAAGCCCCTCCGTCCCCGTCTCGGTGTTCCCGGACGCCGCCGACAGGGTCGAACAGGTCCCTTCGGGGCCTCTCCGTAGAAGCTGGCGTGCGAACGCCAGAAGCGGCTTGCTGGCCTTGTCGAACAGGTCCCTTCGGGGCCTCTCCGTAGAAGCCCGGAGCCCGCCGCCGTCGACTGGCCCACCCACGGTCGAACAGGTCCCTTCGGGGCCTCTCCGTAGAAGCGCGATCTCGAGCGGATCGTCAAGAGCAAGGACGCCTGTCGAACAGGTCCCTTCGGGGCCTCTCCGTAGAAGCGTCGGCGTGCCGATCGACACCGGCCGGCGACCCCACGTCGAACAGGTCCCTTCGGGGCCTCTCCGTAGAAGCTCTGCGAAGGTCTTGGCGTCCTCCTCCGCCTCCTCGCGGGTCGAACAGGTCCCTTCGGGGCCTCTCCGTAGAAGCGTCACGAACCTCATGGCACCAGTCCTACGATCCGACCGGTCGAACAGGTCCCTTCGGGGCCTCTCCGTAGAAGCAGCTCGACGG
>NZ_AGUD01000349.1 GCF_000240225.1 Patulibacter medicamentivorans | reverse complement strand
GTCATCGCCGGCGTAGCGGGCCTTCGCCGCGACGGGGAACACGCCCTGCGTCAGACCGGTCAGCGACCCCACCAGGTCGGGCGGCAGCCCGCCGACGAGCCGCGCGCGCATCAGCACCGAGTCGACGTACCAATCGGCGTGGTTGTAGGCGAAGATCGCCTTCTTGATGTCCTTCTCCGCCCCAGCCGCACGCAGATACCTGGCGGCGGCGAAGATCGCATCGACCGGGTTGTACGGATCCTGCTTGCCATCACCGTTGGCATCGACCCCGTACAGCTTCCACGTGGCCGGCATGAACTGCATCCACCCCAACGCCCCGGCGCTCGACACGCTGAGGTTGCGACCGTAGTCCGTTTCGATCTCGTTGATCGCGGCCAGGATCTCCCACCGCACCCCGTACTGGATCCCCGCGGCCTGATAGATCGGCAACAGGAACGGCGGAATCCGGAACTTGTCGATGAAGAAGTTCGGCACCCCGATCGGCGCCGCACCCGGAATCGCCTCCGAGAACGTCGGATCCGCCGGCGTCGGCGCACCACCCGCATCGGTCGTCGAACCCGAACCACCCGTGTCACCCGAGCCCGACTTCTTCGTGACCTTCGTACCGTCGGTCCTGTCCCTCGCCGCC
>NZ_AGUD01000350.1 GCF_000240225.1 Patulibacter medicamentivorans | reverse complement strand
GCGCACGGCTCTCGCTTCCCGGCGGCGACCTCCTCGGGCCACGAACGCCAGGCATCCACCCGCGCGGCGCGAGGCGCACGTATACCGGCGCATCTCGGCGCCTGGTGCGCTCGGCAGTGCTGGCGCACAGCTCTCGCTTCCCGGCACCGACCTGCTTGGTCTACGTGCACCTCGCATCCACGCCCGGGTCTTCCTGACTCGGTCGGCCGGCGGCGACCTCCTCGGTCCACGAACACCAGGCATCCACCCGCG
>NZ_AGUD01000351.1 GCF_000240225.1 Patulibacter medicamentivorans | reverse complement strand
CACGAACCGCAGCACCAACACCCTGCACATCACGAACCGAAACCGAACCACCAATACCAATATTTCCATCCAAAACAACCCCAGAACCCAACGACCAAGAGCCACCCCGAAGCTCCACCTGAGCAGCTGGCGCCATGCCCTTCCACTCACCATCACTTCGCGAACCCGCAATCGACCCGCCCGTGAACGCCAACGTCCCCACACCCGACCGAACAGACCCATCATTATCAACAGCCCACCCAACCGACGACGTCGCACTCGTGCCCGTCGTCACGGTCTTGCGAACCGTTCCCGTATTCACAAACTTCGGAACAACATCCGTCGACCCATACCTCGTGAACCCGCCACCAATATTCCCAATCTCCGAATTCAGATTCAACGTCCCAACATTCTCAATCCGACCGTCCTCATAGCCGGAAACGAATCCGGTAGTGAACGTCAACTCACCCTCGTTACGAAGCGTATGCGCCCACACACGAGTATCGCTAT
>NZ_AGUD01000352.1 GCF_000240225.1 Patulibacter medicamentivorans | reverse complement strand
TTCTTCTTCGACCTGCAGGCGGTCAACGGCTCGCGTGGCCGGGCCAAGGACCGCGAGACGTGGAAGGCGACCAAGGCGGTTGTCCTGGGTGCGGGGATGATGGGTGCGGCGATCGCGTACGTGTGTGCCAAGGCCGGTATCGACGTGGTGCTCAAGGACGTCTCGCAGGAGGCGGCCGATCGCGGCAAGGGCTACTCGCAGAAGCTGGTGGAGAAGGGCGTCTCGCGCGGCAAGGTCACGCAGGAGAAGGGCGACGCGCTGCTGGCCCGGATCCACCCGACCGACCAGGCGTCCGACGCGCAGGACGCCGATCTGGTGATCGAGGCGGTGTTCGAGGATCCGAAGGTCAAGGCGCAGGTGTTCGCCGAGATCGAGCCGTTCCTCAAGCCGGACGCGGTGCTGGGCTCCAACACGTCGACGCTGCCGATCACCGGCCTCGCGGAGGGCGTCAGCCGGCCGGAGGACTTCATCGGCCTGCACTTCTTCAGCCCGGTCGACAAGATGCCGCTGCTGGAGATCATCAAGGGCGAGAAGACCTCCGACGACGTGCTGTCGAAGTCGCTCGACTTCGCCAAGCAGATCGGGAAGACCCCGATCGTCGTCAACGACTCGCGCGGCTTCTTCACCAGCCGC
>NZ_AGUD01000353.1 GCF_000240225.1 Patulibacter medicamentivorans | reverse complement strand
CGTAGAAGCAGCTCGACGGCGCCGGGGATCGTGTGCGCGTCGGTGGCGTCGAACAGGTCCCTTCGGGGCCTCTCCGTAGAAGCACGTTCGGCGTGAACCTCCGCTTGCCCGCACCGTCCGTGTCGAACAGGTCCCTTCGGGGCCTCTCCGTAGAAGCCTCCGGGCTACCCATCGCCCTCCTCCGTCCCCGTCGTCGAACAGGTCCCTTCGGGGCCTCTCCGTAGAAGCACCCTCACGATGTAGGTCTGCTGCGCCAACGGCTCGTCGAACAGGTCCCTTCGGGGCCTCTCCGTAGAAGCCCGACCACGAAGGAGCTCGGCGATTTCTCCCGCCAGCGTCGAACAGGTCCCTTCGGGGCCTCTCCGTAGAAGCACCAGCCCCTCAAGGGCTGCCGCCGCAGCGTTTTGCTCACGTCGAACAGGTCCCTTCGGGGCCTCTCCGTAGAAGCCGGTCGATGGCGGACAAGTTCGGTCCGCTGGCCGGGGTCGAACAGGTCCCTTCGGGGCCTCTCCGTAGAAGCGCGATCCAGCGGGTCCAGCCCGCCGACCGCGCGCTGTCGAACAGGTCCCTTCGGGGCCTCTCCGTAGAAGCCTCTCCCCGCTGATTTCTCGCGATCTCGATGGCCCGTCGAACAGGTCCCTTCGGGGCCTCTCCGTAGAAGCGCAGGATGTCGCGGAGGGCGCGACGGCCGGTGCGGACCCGTCGAACAGGTCCCTTCGGGGCCTCTCCGTAGAAGCCAGAGCCGCCAGCGATGCTCGTTAGGATCGGGTGTTGCGTCGAACAGGTCCCTTCGGGGCCTCTCCGTAGAAGCAGCTCTTGCAACGCGGACGTGTTCTGCTGAAGCTCGGTCGAACAGGTCCCTTCGGGGCCTCTCCGTAGAAGCGGCTACCAGCGGCACGATGGGACCGATCAGGCCGGGTCGAACAGGTCCCTTCGGGGCCTCTCCGTAGAAGCGATACCCAGCTTGCGGCGCTTAGGGAGCTGGTCGCGGAGGTCGAACAGGTCCCTTCGGGGCCTCTCCGTAGAAGCTGGCCTGCCGCAACGGAGGTGCGGGCGACCTCGGCCTGTCGAACAGGTCCCTTCGGGGCCTCTCCGTAGAAGCGAGATCTACAACAGCCACCTGGATGTCGACTTTGCGGGTCGAACAGGTCCCTTCGGGGCCTCTCCGTAGAAGCTGGTCTTCGGTCTTTGTACAGGCGCCGTGGTCCTTGTCGAACAGGTCCCTTCGGGGCCTCTCCGTAGAAGCGGTGACGTCG